>JASMAS010000018.1 GCA_030754235.1 Litorilituus sp. | reverse complement strand
AGCATTAAAAGTAGAAGTTGCGCAAGTTAAAGCACAAGGCTATTCACTGGTTGAGCAAGAGTTAGAAATTGGCTTGACCTCTATTTCTGTGCCAGTACACAATCGAAGTGGAGAAGTGATTGCGGCCTTAAATGTCAGTACTCATATGTCACAAACCGCTAGGCAACAAATTTTATCGGTGATTTTGCCAGCGTTAATGGATTGTGCTAAAGCGGTTGAACGCCTTGGTCAAACCAGTTAAATATAATGAATACCACACCCAGCAAAAATTAAAATCAATAACGCGCCTCCAAGTATCTAGAGAAATTAAATGAGCTATTATCACAACTTGATGATAGTGGATTTACACCATACATTAGTTGAGGTCGCATGTTGCGACCTCAACTAATGTATAAACTTTTGTAAACAGAAAAAAATAGTAACACCTATAAGATTAAGTATTTTCTGAAATTGATTTAATTATTTTTTTTACCTGAGCACTATTTTAATGTGTTTTTATTGCTCATCCATGTGAAGATTCAATAAGTAGTAACTAAAGTACGATGCATTATGAGCATGCCTTCTTTATCAAAAGCCTTGTTTTACTCTTTTCGCGATAGAGTATTATTTCTATTGCGTTGTGATGAATATTATTCCCAAACAACCGGCCCTGCTATGCTCATCCTGTCCTTTGAAATCAAATGGCACCACCAACACCTATTCTGAGCGCTTCGGCGCAGAATTAAGTTTTGCCCCATGCGATAAGCAAACAGTTCCCAAACAAAAAAATAGCCATCATTAAGTATGCCGTTGGTGGTACTGGACTTCACCTTAAAACAGGCTATGGCAATTGGTCACCTGATTTTCGTGAAGGTGACGGTAATAACCAATATGACTTTGCCTTAAATACTTTCCGAAATGCGCTGTCAGTGTCTGACATAGATGGTGATGGCGAAGCTGACACTCTCATTCCTGCCGGTATTATTTGGATGCAAGGTGAAGCGGATGCACACGCAAGCGCAGCTTGTGCTAATGCCTACTTTAACAACCTAACGCGACTAATGGGCTACTTAGAGCTACACTTCACAAAGACAACATTCCAGTTATTCTCGGAAAAATAACTGATTCAGAGCTAGGTGAAGACGACTTGATGCCATATATAAAACGCGTGCATTTAGCTCAACAGCAGTTCGTGGAGCAAGACATATGTGCAGGATATATGTCAGAAACAGATCATTACCCCTACAGCAAGACGGATGTTTGGCATTATTTAATTGAAGGTTTTGTTCGGATGGGGAGAGATTTTGCGAATAAATATTTCGAAGTAATAAAAAACTGCCAATAAGGTAATGGTTATGCTTATAAGCTAAACGCTTTTATAGCCCATTCCCTTACATGAAACTAACTTACAGAATTTCAGCTAACTGGCGCTCCATTTTTTCAATACAAACTCTCGTTCCATTGGTTATCATTTCAGCAACTTCTTTTCTAAATATGGGGCTTGCTGAATTACTTGCTCTTGTTAAAGCATCAGGCACAGTTTCACATAACTCTTCTAATATTGCCTTCATTTCAGACTCAGGAAAGCCAAGGTGATTTGCATGGTTTAACCAATGCCTTGCTTGTATTTTATGCCAATGATAATGCGTGTTTTTACTATGAACTTTCATCGCCATTTTAATTCTTCTTGGATGCATATTACCTACACCAAAATATGGATAAGCACTGATCACGTCATAAAAAGGGGTAAGGCAAAAGCCTTTTTCTTTTAAAAATATACTGAAATTCTTTGCATGCCCATCGTTGCCAGCTAACAGCCAAAAAACAACTTGTGCTTTCATAAAAAGTGCTCTGTCATAAATAGGCTCTAGGCTTAATGAAAGCAATTCCATAATCTCTTTAGCGTTAGGACCACTATGCTCTTCATATTTATTATCACTTAAACGACCAAGTGCCTGACAAAAATCTTCTTGAGGTAATCGAATGATTGCGTCATCAGTTACTTTTCTATCAAAGCGTTCAACTATTAATACTCGTTCATCCTCAAACTGTTCAATTTGTGCATGAGCGACAGGCATTCCTAGTTCTTTTAAAAAGCGTAAGCAAAACCATTCATTATCAACACTACTACTAAAATCAACATTCATGGTTTCATGATGATTAATAGGCGGCTTAAAAATATGGGTCGTCGGCGTTTTTCCCAAGGGCTTATGCCATTGATTGTTCCACCACGTTAATGCTGTTTTTTCCTGTGCACCAGCGAGACTAATTCGAAAGTTATCATCACCCTGCATACCTAAGGTATTTGATGTGCGAGTGTTTCTAATTTGTGTAGCAATATCATACTCATTACAAGGTTGAATTTCTATAGGGGATAATTTGCCAAGCGGTGGCTCGTGGCTTAATGCGATTGCACCAACACAGTCTCGACCAATGGATTCAAGTAAATCAAATGTTGATATACTTTTTGCACCTAAACGAGAAACAATATTTCGCCTGATATTAATGTTATCTGGTAAAAGGTTATCAAAATAAGCCTCAACAGCTTGATTGTCTAACGATGAGCTCATTGGTAGGCTTTGTGATAAGGCTCGGCTTCCTTTGCGATCAATCCAGCTCTGTGTGTACTCAAATGATAGTACCTTACGTTTATGATGCAGCTCCCCGACAAGAATACCATTCATTGAACAGTACAGTACTTGCGTGTGTGATTTTCGGCCCATAACTAAAAACCTAATCCTGAATCATCACTATCATTTTGACTTCGTAATTGAACAATCAGATCAGCTCCAATTAATGCCAAAACTTTCATAATAATTATTAAATCAAATTTAGACGGATCATTTTCGAGCTTAGATACCTCTGGTTGATGTATACCAATATGTGTGGCAAGTTGGCTTTGATTCCAACCTTTGTCTTTTCGACCTTTGGCGATAAGTTTTCCTAAATCTTTTGGTGTGTTGATATACATAGGTTACTCTATAGAATATTTACTATAAAACCAGTTTATAGATTATTCTATATAAATCAAGTTTATAATAAATACACTATAAACTTAATTTGTATTAGTTAGCTTTATTCACTTAAGCATGTGGAAAGTAAATAGAACTGGCTAGTAGAAAAATTTAGACTAAAAACTATATCACGCTAAGTGATGTGAGTTAGAGCTTAAACCTTATAATTCAGAAAAACACCCTCGCTCTCGTAATCAATAATGGTGTTGTTTTTAAACATATAAACGCCAATTGTTTATTTTGAGCAAACTCAAAACACTAATTTTATAAAATACTGTTTTTTTTCGGTAAAATATAAGGACCATTTTGAGGGCAAAAATGATGGCGAAATTGACGAATATAAAATTCGAAACCGTGTAGTGTTTTTTATTGTAAATTTTGATAATAAAGGGTTTTAGTGCGGTGTAAGACTATTCAAACAGTTGCTAAAATGGATGAGATGACCTCTAAGCCTTGTCAATTCTTTTTTCATTATCTGTACAGCAAACTATAACTTCACCAAAGAAAAAAACGATAAAATGACTTTGTTTAATGCATTTGGTTTGTTATACGCTCCATTCTCTCAGCGCTAAGTTGAGTGATTAATTATTTCAACTGGTGGTATTAGTAAAAAAGTTTACAGTGATAAAAAATATGCACTCAATACACTAAATGTATAAAGCAGTAGCGAGCTACAGTAACTTGTGATTTAATAACTGTTATTATTTACAGTGTTGTTTCTAGTGCTGTGTTCTATTGCAGGGAGTGATTATATGAATCTAACTTTTTCTCAAGCAGATATTCTCTTAATGCAACTTATTCTGATGGCTATAACGCTATTGGCGGTGTGTTGGCTACTTTATAACGTATCTCGGTTATCTGCTCAGCGGGTGGGGGATAGTTTTTCACAGCAACAATTGTTTACGCAAATGATGGAAAAGCAACAGCTTAAGCTTGCTAGTACCGTTGAACAGCAAATGGCCGACTTGCGGATTAAATTACTTCGAGAGCTAAGTGGTCAAAAGGATCAGCTTAATCAGAGTCAAAACCAGGCCTTAGAGCAACTGATTACTCATTTAAACCAAGCGACGAAAACAAGTAGAGAAGAGTTAGGTAAATCTTTACATCAAAGCAGTGAGCAAATGACACAACGTATTGATACCCTGACTAAGAATACCGATTCACGGTTAAAAGACATTAGTCAAGGTGTTGAGAAACGCCTCAGTGATGGCTTTGAAAAAACGACCAAAACCTTCACTGATATTTTACAAAGGCTGGCCTTAATTGATGATGCTCAGAAAAAAATCACTGAGCTGTCTAATAATGTCGTCAGTTTGCAGGAAGTACTTAACGATAAACGCTCTCGCGGTGCTTTTGGTGAAGTACAACTTAACGGTTTAATTCGTAATGTTTTGCCAGAGCAAAGTTTTAAGCTACAACACACGTTATCTAACGGCAAAATTGCTGACTGTGTTTTATTTTTACCTCAGCCAACCGGTAATGTTGTCATTGATGCTAAATTTCCATTAGAAAGCTATCGTACAATGATGAATATTGAATTGGCTGATTCAGAGCGAAAACTTGCCCAGCGTCAATTTAAAACTGATATTAAAAAACATATTAATGATATCAGCGATAAATATTTAATTGATAAAGAAACAGCAGATGGCGCCATTATGTTTATGCCAGCTGAAGCTATTTTTGCAGAAATTCATGGTAACCAAAGCGACTTAGTCGACTATGCCAATAAAAAGCGAGTATGGTTAGCTTCACCTACCACCTTAATGGCGATATTAACGACAGCGCGATCGGTATTAAAAGATGAAGCCACTCGTGCCCAAGTACATATTATTCAGGCACATTTATCACATTTAGCACAAGATTTTGATCGCTTTAAAGGTCGCTTTGCCAATTTAGCGAAACATATTGATCAAGCGGCAACTGATGTGAAGCAAATACATACCTCGGCGAACAAAATATCAACACGCTTTGAAAAGATAGAACAAGTAGAGCTAGATAGTGAAGTAGAAATGTTAGCCAAAGTAGCTGAACACTAGTTTGGACTAAATTAATTCCCCTTGAGAATTGGTAAATCGTGCTCTAGTCCATGGGTAATTTGTTGGAAGTGATACTGCCCAGTTTATTACGATCGTCTTTGTATGCCCTTTTTCAGACTCAAGGTATTTGGTTGAAGGGCCTGTCTATACAAAAGTATTTTTCGTGAAGATTAAGGCAATTGTTGATCCGAGTTTTAATGGCAGCACCCTATTTTTATGAACATAGATATAGGTACTAACAATGTGATTCAGGTTGTAATTTATACTCTTATACAATGGTTCAGGCACTTTATAAATAATAAGTACCTGAACAAGTGGTTAGTTTACACTTTAAAGAAATTGACAGTATTAACTAAGTTGGATGAAACGTTGTTGAGTTCAGAAGCCGCACCAGAAACCCCTTTAAAAGTGTCATTGATTGTTTGTGAGTGGTCAGATATGTCAACGATATCATGTAAAATATTACCCGAAACAGCAGATAATTCCTCTGTTGCACTAGCTACATGATCAACCATACTTTGCAGTGAAAAAATACTGGATACCACATCGCCAATGGTTTTTTCTGCTTGAGTAGAAAGCTCCAAACCGTTAGTCACCATTTGTAAACTTTCATTCATAGTTTTTACGGACTGTTGAGCTTCTATTTGAACAGCATTCACCATTGATTCTATTTCTTTTGTTGAATTGACTGTGTTAGCCGCTAAAGTTCGCACTTCATCAGCTACAACAGCAAAGCCTCTACCGTGCTCTCCTGCTCTTGCAGCTTCAATGGCTGCATTGAGTGCAAGTAAATTCGTTTGATCTGCAATACCATTAATGACATCAATGACATTGGCAACTTCACCAATTTTACTTCCTAAACGTTGAATTGCTTTTTCGGTTGAACTAACAACAGCATGAATGCGCTCTGATTCTTGTTTGGTTTTATTGACAATATCTTTGCCTGTGTTGGCATTTTTTACTGCTTCAGAGGCTGAAGTAGCAATATTTGCTGTATTAGCTGCAACTTCTGACACTGTCTGTGACATTTGAGTTGCCGCAGTTGCAACCAAGTTTGATTTATCGGTTTGCGTATTAATTATTTCACCCATACGAATGGACTCTGTTGATAGGAAGTCAGCTTTGTCTAATGAGTTTTTTGCACCGATTTTTACAGTGGAGACAACATTTTTAAGTTTGACCGATATGCCATCAACACTGGCGTATAAACCTTTTAAACGTCCTTGATTTTTTTCTTTATTTAATAAATTTCCTTCGGCTATTTGCTGAGCATATTGGCTAACATGGAGTGGGTCACCACCGAGCTGGTTAAATGCGGATTTCATCACAATCATTGCTAATACAACAGTAAATAAAATTGCCACAATAACAATAAATAAGAAGAACATAAGCGTATCATTAGATGATTCTTTTAGCTCACTAGCAAAACGAATTAAATCACTAGATATTTCATTTTCAATGTCTTTTAATGCATTTATTCTATTTGTACTTGCTATGAACCATGTGTTTGCATCAGTGCTATAAGCTTTATTATGTGCAATTTGATTAAAAAGTTCAGATTTGATTTTTTCAACCTCTGTTGACACATTTGAGCGATAAAAGCGATTGTAACTTGCTATGCTTTGAGGTTTTGCAAGTAAAAGAAAGTTATCAAAAAAGGTTTGTTGTTCAGCCCCTAATGAAACGGCTTTTAAAAATAAGTCCGTTGAAGTTGCACCAGACGCAAGAATACCGCTAATTACTGCTCGCTCAATACCTGAACTTTCTTTTCCTTTTAAAAAATTGACATAAGCGGTACTGGTCGATGAGATTTGAGCGTTATCACTTAAACTTGATATTAAACCGATAACATTAAGAAATTGATTATTCATCTTTGTGTAATAAGCAATGATATCAGCAGTTTTTCCTGATAAGGAAGAGGCTTCGTTTCTTTTTTCGGCTAATTTGTCTAAAGACGATCTAGCTAAATAAATTGCATCACTAAAACTCTTGTCATAATCGTTTAAGTTAAAATTATTAATGAAATTCTTAAATTCTTGCTGGCGTTGGTTTGTTGATTTTCGTTGTTCAGCCATTTCGTTAGAAAATCTTTTTCCACTACTCCCCATAAATACCGCTGTTGCACCACGCTCTTTCTGAGTTTCATGTACTAAAGCACTGACGGTTATTGCCATAGTAGCGAGACTTTGAACCTGTCTCATGCTATTTGAAAATTGATTTTTTTCCCAAATATTTAATCCTGCAAAATTTATAGTACAAATAATTGGCACTAATAACATCAAATAAAGTTTTTTTTTAAAACTGAGGTTTAGAATAAACTGCATTGCATAACTCCCTGTATATTATCCTGCTCACTATGATGCCAAAGAGCAACTAAGTGAAGTGTTTTATACCAAAAGGTATAACACACTTATAATATAAATCACACTAATTCCCTCCTGTTTTTAACTTTTTTTAAACAATTGTTGATTTTTATTGACCAAATGGTTAGTTTGTATTTTTTTTATTTTTCACTGTCTTACGGTAACTTATAACCAGATGGGCAGTTTATTTTAAATGCAAAGTTGAGCAAGGTCTTGCTGAGCTTTCAATTTAAGGGAGCGTATATGAAAAAGCTATCTATATTGGCGTGCGGTTTATTTTCACTCAATGCCGTTGCAGATGTTGTTATCACCGAATATGTAGAAGGTGGCGGCTATAATAAAGCGATAGAAATAACAAATTTAGGCACAACCAACGTTGAATTAGGCGCAGAAGGTTACACTTTAAGCTTATACACAAATGGTAGTGCAAACCCATCAAAAACATCTAACCTTTCTGGTATCTTAGTACCTAATTCAAGTTTAGTTATTTACAATAATGGATTAACAGTTGCCAGTTCATTTGAACCGCCTTTAGGCTTACCTGACAATAATGTTATAAACCATAATGGTGATGATGCTTATGTTTTAATGAAAGGTGATGAAGTCGTTGATTCTTTTGGACAAGTAGGTGTTGACCCTGGTAGTTATTGGGGCAGTTCAGATAATAACTCAAAAGATCATACGCTGAGAAGGCTGGCCTCAGTTACTACTGGCGATAAAGATGTATCAAACACCTTTGACCCTTCGAACAGTGAGTGGATTTTTTTTGATAAGGATACTGTCGATGGTCTTGGCTGTATGGGGGAAGAGGCTTGTACGGGCAATGAACCCGCACCATTGCTTGAAGGCGATTCAACTCCTGTAGATACCTGCATTTTTACCCGTTGTGATGAAATAGTCAAAGTTAAATTACGTGAAGATTATGTTGAAAGTACTTACTACACAAAATCAAATGCTGCTATTGATAGTGATATAATTGCGTTTAAACAAGCTGTTCATGAAGATATCAAAGTAGGTCATACCCAGCTTACATACAATCAAGTTTGGACTGCATTAATCGAAACAGATGAAGACCCTGATAATCCAGAAAATATTATGTTGCTTTATACAGGTAAATCTATTGCTAAAGCAGAAAATGCTTCTGTCAATAATAATGCTCCAGACTCATGGAATAGAGAGCACGTATGGTCAAAAAGTCATGGCTTTCCAAATTCATCTCAACTAGGTTATACCGATATTCATCACTTACGACCAGCTGATGCTTCCATTAATAGTTTACGATCTAATTATGATTTTGATAACGGTGGAGAGCCTGCTTATGATGGCTCTACAGTAACAGAAAACAATTTGTTGAGTGGGATTTCATGGGAGCCTAGAGACATTGTGAAGGGTGATGTGGCTCGTATGATGTTTTATATGGCCGTGCGTTATGAACAAAGCAGTGATCTAAATATGCCAGACCTGACGCTTGTCGATAAAGTAGAAACCGAAGGATCAGAATTTGGCAAACTCTGTTCACTTTATGATTGGCATAAAAATGACCCTGTAGATTCCCAAGAAATTGAACGAAATAATAATGTTTATGAACTTCAAGGAAATAGAAATCCATTTATAGATCACCCTGAGTGGGTTGAAAAAATCTACAGTGTTCAGTGCGAAGCACTAGAAATTACAATGCCCACAGTATCAGTTGGAGCTATTGAAGTAAAAGAAGGTGAAGACGTTTCTCTTACTGCAAATGTAAATATTGATGAGTTGACATTTGAATGGAGCCAGCACTCAGGCATTTCTCTAACGCTTTCGGCGACAGACTCAGCAACCGTTAGTTTTAAAGCGCCGAATGTTGATAAAGCAGAAGTGGTGGTTTTATCTGTTTCTGTGACAGATAATCATGGCAATCAGGCTTCAACTACCGTTGATATTACTATTGCTGATATTCCAGCAGCTTTACCAGAAGTCACGCCGTCTGAAAGTAGTGGTGGCAGTATAGGGTATACGCTTTTGGCTTTGGTCTCATTATTGTCGTGGCGCACTCGTGCTTTTAAAGGTAAAAATTAACAATTCTCGTTAAAAGTGTTTAATGGGCTATTGCCAATTAGGCTTTAGCCCATTGTTATTATTGACATATCAACTAAAGTGTTGCCTAACAAATATCTGAGTTTAAGGTGATGCTCGTCACAACTTAAGTATGGTATACACCGCTTGGAGCTAACAGTACCTATCAAGCGAATGACTTCTTCAGAACCGTCGTTACGAATTTAAAAAGCTAAATTAATAAAAACTACAGCAATCAACGTAGGGCAAATATAACGCAGGTAAAAACCGAACCATTTTAATTTAGCGTTGTTTTTTAATGTCGCTAAATCAGTTAGTTGGTTTCCTCTACGCCAGATCCAGCCAACAACAATAAAGTAAAATAGTGACATCAAGGGCTGTAATACAGTAGTAAGTAGCTGAATAACTAATCCAAATAATAACTCAAAGTTCACTATGATTAAGGTGCTCGACACAAAAATCAGCAATGAAAGGCCATTGGTTGCTTTTTTACGGGTGAAGTTTTTTGCTTCAACTAAATAGGCTACCACCACTTCAGTTGATGAAATGGTTGAGGTGAGTGCCGCAATCGAGAGTAGTGAAAACAAGGTGAAAGTGAGTAATAAGCCCACGTTACCAAAAGAGCCGAATAAACTTGGTAAAATTTGAAAAATAAGTTGCCCTTGGCCAATGAGTTTTCCATCAGCAAAGACTTGTTGGCCATGATGAAGGGCAACAAACAATGCGGGGATAATCAGTAAACCCGCAATGAAAGCAATAAAGGTATCTAAAGCGGCAATAGATAAGACTAGCTTGCCTATGTCTTTGCCTTTTTGGATATAAGAACCGTATACCATCATGGCACCAACCCCTATTGCTAATGAAAAGAAAGCTTGCCCCATGGCAGCTATGATTAATTTAGCATCGGTAATTTGGCTAAAGTCGGGGATTAAATAGGTTTTTAACCCTTGCATGGCTCCATCTTGCTGTAAAATATAGATGATTAGACCAAACAGCATCAGCAGTAAAATGGGCATTAATCTTGAGGACCATTTCTCTATCCCAGCGTGTACACCTTGATGAACTATGGCAGCGGTCAAGAGGATAAAGATCGGCGTGAAAATATAATTTCGTAAGCTACTATCGCTCGCTAACCATGCTGCGATGTCGTTGTTGCCAATAAACTCTGCTAGAGGACTTAAGCTGTGGGCTAACATCCACCCTGCAACAATAGTGTAAAAGCTTAACATCATCACAGCCCCCACCAAACCAATGATGCCGGCACTTTCACCCCATTTGCCAAAACGTTCACCACAGGCTTTTTTCAACGCTGCAATCGGGTTAGTTTGCATGTGATTACCAATATACACTTCGGCATAGAGTGCAGGTAAAGCAAGTAGCAAGGTTACAATTAAGTAAACAAGTAAAAAAGCTCCACCGCCATTATTTGCTGTTTGTGTAGGAAAGCCCCAAATATTGCCTAAACCTATTGCTGCACCAGCAGAAGCAAGTACAAAACCTAGGCGGGTTTGAAAAGAATCACGAGTTGTAGAGGACATAGATGAACGTTATTATTCTTTGAGTTGGCTAAGCTTACCCAGTTATCTGCATTTAGGGAAGTATAAACACATAGCGTTTAACGAATAGTTTGCCGAGATATTTGTAAAATTGCCTAACATAACAAATTTGGTTTCTATTTTGCTTTTTTGTTACACTTTCCCCTTTCCTGAATACAGCTAGTAAGTTTGAGAGCATTATGTCTAATAGTAAATTGCGCTATAAAATCATCCCAGTAACCCCTTTTGAGCAAAACTGTACCTTATTTTGGTGTGATGAAACTAAACAAGCCGCTGTGGTTGACCCTGGTGGTGATGTTGAAAAAATTATCACTGCTATTGAAAGCGAAGGGGTAAGCTTAGCAAAAGTGTTAATTACCCATGCCCATATTGATCACGCCGGTGCTACCCATGCTTTAGCTACACATTATGCTGTTCCGATTGAAGGGCCGCATAAAGAAGATCAATTTTGGATTGATTTGATCGAAGAGCAAAAGCAACGCTTTGGCTTTGCTAATGCCGAAAAATTTACCCCTAGTCGTTATTTAAATCAGGGCGATAATGTTGCTTTTGGACATATCACTTTAGAAGTATATTTCTGTCCAGGTCATACGCCAGGTCATGTAATATTTTTTCATCGAGACTCTAAATTGGCACAAGTGGGTGATGTACTTTTTTGTGGCTCTATTGGCCGAACAGACTTCCCTCGAGGTGACCACGCTACATTAATTAACTCCATTCGCAATAATTTATTTTCTTTAGGTGATGATGTGCGATTTATTCCTGGTCATGGCCCTATGGGAACTTTAGGGCAAGAAAGGCGAAGTAACCCCTTTGTTGGTGATAGTGCTTTAGGAAAAGGTTAGGAGACTCTACATGGCTAGTTTTGTTTTGCGTGCTCAGAAACAATTAAAAAAAATAGATTCTAGTAAGTTATTTCAAGGGCTTATTATTGCGGTAATTTTACTGTCGGCTTTACTTATTGGTGCTAAGACTCACAGTTTATCGCCTCAGGCGATGGCTGTTTTAGCGGCCGCAGATCTAGCGATCACTATATTTTTTGTTCTTGAGATTATTATTCGTTACCTGGCTAACAGTAATAAAAAACAATTCTTTAAAAGTGGTTGGAATGTTTTTGATACCATCATTGTTATAGGTAGCCTTATTCCGGCAGGTGGTTCAGGTGTCTTGTTAGCACGTTTATTGAGGGTTTTTAGAGTATTGCGCCTTGTTTCTATGGTGCCAGAGCTACGCTTGCTGATTAATGCATTGCTTAAAGCTATCCCCCGTATGGGCTATATTGCGCTATTAATGTTTGTCATTTTCTACATTTACGCGGCGATGGGGAGCATGTTTTTTCATCAAATCAATGAAGTACTCTGGGGGGATGTTTCAATTTCAATGTTAACGCTGTTTCGTGTTGCTACGTTTGAAGATTGGACCGATGTCATGTATGAAACCATGGCAGTACACCCATTGAGTTGGATTTATTACCTTACGTTTATCTTCTTAACCGCGTTTATCTTTTTAAATATGATGGTGGGGACAATATTAGAGGTGATGGCGCAAGAGCATGAAAGTTATCGTGCTGAACTTCATGGCGAAAGTGATGAAGGAGGCGAGCCAGCAAGCCGCGCGCAAATTGAAAAGCTTGAAAAAGAACTTGCTGACATTAAACGTTTATTATTAGAAAAGTAGTTTAGAGACACACCGTTATTTTTTTGATGATTGCAGGTGTCGGGTAATCATTGTATCTAGGTGATTGGCAAAAGCTTGTCGATCACTTTGACTTAACGCCGCAGGCCCTCCAGTTTGTATACCGCTAGCGCGCATGGTATCCATAAAGTCACGAATGTTTAGCCGTGATTTTATATTGGCCTTAGTATAAAGCTCTCCTCTAGGGCTTAAAGCTTGAGCTGACTTATCGATAACTTCGCTAGCTAAAGGAATATCAGAGGTAATCACTAAATCTCCTTCGTTGACTCTTTTAACTATTTCATCATCAGCAATATCAAACCCTGAACTGACTTGCATGAAGTTAATGACCGTTGATGGTGGAATACGCATAGGATGGTTTGCCACTAAAGTTGTTTGAATCCTTGTGCGCTCGGCCGCTTTAAATAAAATTTCTTTAATGACCACCGGACAGGCATCAGCGTCAACCCAAATTTTCATAATATCTCTTAATTACGCTACGATTTATTTTACTATATTAACTCATCTATCTGGATAAATTGGAGTTTCTTTGAATAATTTTCCATTAAAACCTCAATATATTAAAATTTGGCAAACAGTGCAGTTATTCCCTCAAGGTAGAGTGGATTGTTAGGGGCAAATTTCAGATTTAGCTAGATTGCCCGGTAGAGCAAGACTGGTTGGCAAGGTGTAAATGAAAATCCCTGAATCAGGCTGGAATTGGCAAGAAATCCCTTAGGGTCTGTTGATCTTTCGAGTTTGATTTTGCAGCGATTTGTTGGGTATTTACACAAGGTAGAGGTTTTGTCATGTGGTTGTTCAGGACAATATACTCCTGCATTGTCTAATAAGCATTATCCATGTAACGTCACATAAAAAGGCGATAACGTCGTAAAAATGTCCAACAAACACTGTTTGAAGGATTCGGCTAAAAGCGCTTTAACTCTTTGTTAAGTAGTATTTGCTTAGAATGACTAGGCTACACACTACTCACCGCGATTAAAACGCTTTTATCTCGAGCAAAATTTAACCGCCAAATATCAACAGACCCTAATATAATTGTGTTTATTGCAGCCTAGTTGTTAACTCACTTTTATCATAGCAATATGGGGAATGTTATCTTCAAGATACATAGAGGACACTTGTTCAAAGCCGTGTTGCTGATAAAAGTTAACAAGGTACTCTTGTGCTGAAATCTTTAGCGTTTGGTTAGGGAATTGTTGCTGACATAACTTCAATGCTTCAAGCATCAGCTCATGACCCAGCCCCAAGCCTCGAGCTTGTTCATCAATCGCTACTCTGCCAATACTTACATAATCTTTATAACTTTGACCTTTTGCCAATATACGTAAATAGGCTACTAGATTTTCACCTTGATGTCCTAATAAGTGGATTGTCTCAGGGTGTCTATCAAGCTGATTACGTTCACCATCTAAGTCAGGGTAATAACAGGTTTGCTCAACCACAAAGACATCAATACGCAACTTCAGTAAATCGTAAAGTTCATTGAGTGATAGTTCGTCAAAATGTTTTGCTTGCCAGTTAGCTTTTAAGGTCATAAGTTTATAGCTTAGTGTATAAATAGAGAGTATTGGCGCTTATGATAGGTAGGAACGGCGAAATAGTCACGTGTTTATTATGCATAAGGTTATTCATCTACCCCCTTATTAACAGTTAAGTGAATAGGGGTTTTAAAGTGAGTATAATAATAAAAGAGCTCGGGGTCTGTTGAACTTTCACGGTTAAATTTTTTTCGAGATAAAAGCATTTTAATCGCGGCGAGTAGCGTGTAGCTTAGTCACTCTACGCAAATACTACTCAACAAAGCGTAAAGCGATTTTACCTTAATCTTTCAAACAGTGTTTGTTGGACATTTTTACGGCCTTATCGCCTTTTTATGTCCAATAACCCCATGACAAAAGATCAGCCTTGTAGAAATACCCTAAAAGCTGCAGTAAAAACAACCTCGAAAGTTCATCATACCCTAATGAAAACGATACTATTTTAGTTTTTGTGACGTTTTTGCAAAACAGTCATCACTTCACTTAGTTCAATCTTTTGGTCGGCCAATAACACGAGTGAGTGATAGAACAAATCGGCACATTCACCCAGTAAGTCATCTTTGGTTTCAGCAACAGCGGCCAATGCAACTTCAACGCCTTC
>JASMAS010000017.1 GCA_030754235.1 Litorilituus sp. | reverse complement strand
TCCTGAAGGTGTTGAAATGGTAATGCCTGGCGACAACTTGAAGTTTGTTGTTGAGCTAATCAACCCAGTAGCGATGGACGAAGGTTTACGCTTCGCGATTCGTGAAGGTGGTCGTACTGTAGGTGCAGGTGTTGTATCTAAGATTATCGACTAGTTTTTGATTAGCACTGCTAATAAAGAAAAGGGTCGCTATGGCGACCCTTTTTGTATTTATAGCCCTGACACTTCGCGGTGTATTTGTAATGCCAAAATGTACATAAAACCGTGTGCACCAGAGCTGTATTTTGTAAATTTTGGCGCGACACGTTAAAAAATAAAATCTCCGCTTTCTACATTTTCTGCATATGAAGGCTGTTTAAGCTACCACAAAACCACATCAATAATTTTTAAATTAAAGGCTACTATAAGCCTAAAGTGTATCTTTTATCTTTCCTGAGCAACCATTGAGTAATACCCGTTTCATTAATTAAGTGATCTATTTTATTTGTAGAAAAATCGAAAAATACAAGGCATTTATTTCAATCACTAGTTGTTCTAATGTGAAAAAAATAACGTATTAGTTAGTGATTATTATAGGAAGTAGAAATGTTCTTGTCATTAGTGAGATGGAGGTAAGTCGTGTTCACAACTTATCTGCTGGCTTGATAGAGTGTGGTATTTGTGTAGGTAAAAATTGTCTGTTTTTTTACACTTCTGACATTACATGCCATTGCATCCTTGACTTTGTCTGAACAATATTTATTAGGTTATTAAATGAATACCATAAAGACTTATTGTTGTTGGGTTGGTTTGATTTTTGCCTATCCTTTGTGAGCTGATACCGTAATAGATTTTAGCTAACAATGGAGCTCTGGGGGGCAGCTAATCAAACTTTAGGCGCTCCTGATATTTTGTCTTACGGTGATATAACCACCGCTTGGGCACCAAGCACAATGAATGGAACAATGGAGTATTCAACACTCGGTTTTAATACCTCAGTCTAAGCAGATGGTGTCATGATAAGAGAAACATACGGTAATGGTTTTGTTACCCAAATAGATGTTTTAGACACGGCGAATGTTGCTATATTTGCGTTAACGTTAATAGGGTTGGCGGTTAGAAGAAAGGCTAACACAGGTAGAAATCCAGCTTAGCAAAATTGTTAATTTTCGTGTTTGGGTAATTTTCCCCTTTCGGGGGCAGAGGTGCCTTACAGTTTTTATAGATAGGGCGTCATATATTTAGTCATTATGTTTTATTAGTTATCACTCGATGCCTTTTCTACTGCATATCCTTACGACCACATTGTCCACTACAACCCGTGAATATCTCCATAAAATTAATAGTGAGCTAATGACAACAAATTACTTTGAATTGTTGTCGATGAAGATCCATTTTGGCTGTGTTGTTGCAAAACGTCTCTTGGAGTTATCTATTACAAAAAATTAGACCTTGAGTTATCTGCTGCCATCAGTATAATAGCGCCTCACTTCTAGAGTCTCTCTTAATCCCCAAAAAAACTAAGATTCACTCAACAAGTGTAACTATTTAATCACAAACATTGATTAGCTAGTGTATAGGGGTGTAGTTCCAATTGGTAGAACAGCGGTCTCCAAAACCGATGGTTGGGAGTTCGAGTCTCTCCACCCCTGCCATAATATTTAAAGAGTCTACGTGAGGTAGAGCTCTTAGCAACCCCTAAGTATGAGGTTGTGTGTTTCAAAGTAGACAGATAATTACGGAATAGAAATATGAATGCGAATACTGAAGAGCAACCAAGCAGTTCTCTAGATGGCTTAAAATGGGGCGTTATCGTCTTATTATTGGCGGCAGCAATCGGCGGGAACTACTACTATGGTCAAGAATCCGTTTTATTGCGTGCTATTGGCGTTGTAGTCGTAGTAGGTATTGCGGGCTTGTTAGCTTTGCAAACACTAAAAGGTCGCACGGCGATGGCATTTGCAAAAGAGTCACGTACCGAAGTGCGTAAAGTCGTTTGGCCTACGCGTCAAGAAGCGATACAAACAACAGGTATTGTTTTGGTGGTTACTTTATTGATGTCACTACTACTGTGGGGCCTTGATTCAGTTCTATTTTGGCTGGTTGGCTTAGTTACAGGTTTGAAGGTACTATAAAATGTCTGAAGAAAATTTCTCTGAAGAAAATTCAGCACCAGCAGGTGAAGAAAAAGCAGTAAACCCAAAATTAAGATGGTATGTGGTACAAGCCTTCTCAGGTTATGAAGGGCGCGTACAAAAGACTTTAATTGAGCATATTGATATTCACGGTTTACAGGACAAGTTTGGTGAAATTTTAGTACCCACCGAAGAAGTTGTAGAAATGCGTGCAGGTCAAAAGCGTAAAAGTGCACGTAAATTCTTTCCAGGTTATGTTTTAGTGCAAATGGAAATGGATGAAGAATCATGGCACTTAGTGAAAAGTGTACCACGTGTGCTTGGTTTTATTGGTGGTACAAGTGATCGCCCAGCACCTATAACACAAAAAGAAGCGGATCGTATTTTACAACGCTTAGAAGAAACTGATAAACCTAAACCTAAAACCTTGTTCGAGCCAGGCGAAGTTATTCGTGTTATTGATGGACCATTTGCTGACTTTAATGGCGTGGTTGAAGAGCTTGATTACGAGAAGAACCGTATTAAAGTATCTGTTCTTATCTTTGGTCGCTCAACACCAGTTGACCTAGAATTTGGTCAAGTTGAAAAAAGTAGTTAAATTGTAATTACTCTTTGTTCCTCATTTCATTTAAAAACCAAAGTATTTCTTTGGTTTTTTTTGGTTGATTTACAGACAATTTTAAAAAATCCTTGAAACTAAAAGACTGATTAATATATAATCCGCTGCCTCGTTTTTTTAACGAGCGTTAATTGCGTTTTATTTTGTTAACTTTTAGCTTCAGCTATTTTGGTAACATTTCGATAAATAAAGCGAATTTGAAAACAGGGAAGCGATAATTACTAAGGTAATAGATCGCGTTAATCACCCACAATAAAGGTATTTTAAAATGGCTAAAAAAGTCCAAGCTTTAATCAAGCTACAAGTAGCTGCTGGTGCAGCGAACCCGTCACCACCAGTTGGTCCTGCACTAGGTCAACACGGTGTTAACATCATGGAATTTTGTAAAGCATTTAATGCAAAAACAGATTCAATCGAAAAAGGCGCTCCGGTTCCAGTAGTTATTACTGTATATAATGACCGTTCGTTCACGTTCGAAACCAAAACACCACCGGCTTCTTTCTTATTGAAAAAAGCGGCTGGTGTCAAGAGTGGCTCTGGTCGTCCTAACACTGAAAAAGTTGGTACTGTAACAACAGCACAACTTGAAGAAATTGTTAAAACAAAAGAACCTGATCTTACTGCTGGCTCGATGGAAGCGGCAGTGCGTACTATTGCGGGCAGTGCTCGTTCAATGGGTTTAGTGGTAGAGGACTAATCAATGACTAAATTAACAAAACGCGCTCGTCTTATCCGTGAAAAAGTAGACGTAACAAAAGAATACGATATCAATGAAGCAGTTTCTTTATTAAAAGAGTTTGCTACAGCTAAATTCCGCGAAAGTGTAGATGTTGCTATAAATCTTGGTATTGATGCTCGTAAATCAGATCAAAACGTTCGTGGTGCGGCTGTGTTACCAAATGGTACAGGTCGTGAAGTTCGTGTCGCTGTATTTACTCAAGGTGCAAATGCAGAAAAAGCTAAAGAAGCTGGTGCTGACGTTGTTGGTATGGAAGATTTAGCTGAACAAGTTAAAGCGGGCGAAATGAACTTTGATGTTGTAATCGCTTCTCCAGATGCAATGCGTGTTGTAGGTCAACTAGGCCAAATATTAGGTCCACGTGGCTTAATGCCTAACCCTAAAGTTGGCACTGTAACTCCTGATGTAGCTGGCGCTGTTAAAAACGCTAAATCTGGTCAAGTTCGTTACCGCAATGACAAAAACGGTATCATCCATACAACTATCGGTAAGGCTGATTTCGAACCTGAACAATTGCAAGCCAACTTAGAATTTTTGCTAGAGGCGCTTAAAAAAGCAAAACCAGCAAATGCTAAAGGTCAATATATTAAGAAAGTTTCACTTTCTACAACTATGGGTGCCGGCGTTGCCGTTAACCAAGCTAGCTTAACTCAAGCTTAATATTGATTCTTTACAAGGGCGAAATTATAACCTATAATTTCGCCCCTTAAATTTTGGTAGGAGTTGTTTGTTTTCCACTTTAATAGTGGAGAAAATAAACAACCCCCGTCCAAGACCGTAGGTGTAGTTAACTACTTAATTTCCTACGTAGATGGTGATTACCCAGTATTTCCTAAATTCTGGTCCTCGCCGTAATGGTCTGAGTACAAATATTGTACTCAGGGATTGTAAATACCGGTGCTTTTATAATTAGATGCCCGGTGAACCAGGAGTTAAAGCCAATGGCTATCAATCTTGATGACAAAAAAGCAATTGTTGCTGAAGTTCAAGAAGCTGCCGCCGGCGCTCAATCAGCTGTAGTCGCGGATGCCCGCGGTGTTGCAGTTGAAGCAATTACTGTATTGCGTAAGCAAGCACGTGATAATGGCGTATGGATGAAAGTTGTCCGTAACACATTAGCACGTCGTGCAGTAGAAGGTACGGAATTTGAGTGTGTTAATGACACATTTAAAGGCCCTACTTTACTTGCATTTTCAAACGAACATCCAGGTGCTGCTGCACGTTTATTCACTGACTTCGCTAAAACTAACGAAGACTTTGAACTAAAAGCAGCTGCATTTGAAGGTAATGTTGTAGACGTAAACATGTTAGCTAAGCTACCAACTTACGACGAAGCAATTGCCCGTTTAATGAGCGCTATGAAAGAAGCATCTGCCGGCAAATTATGCCGTACGATTGCTGCAGTTCGCGATCAGAAAGAACAAGAAGCCGCTTAATATTTACTCTTTTTTTAGTGAAATTAAGCATACTTTTTGTATTAATAGTTATTCAAACAGCACTTTATGTTTTTACAGAGTTAAAACAAAGGCTGTTTCTTAAAAACAGGAAATTTTATAATGTCTATTTCTAAAGACGATATCCTAAATGCTATTGCTGAAATGTCAGTAATGGACGTAGTTGAACTAATCGAAGCAATGGAAGAGAAGTTCGGCGTATCTGCTGCTGCTGCTGTTGCTGTTGCTGGCGGTGACGCTGGTGCTGCTGCTGAAGAGCAAACTGAATTCGACGTAATCTTAACTGGTTTCGGTGAGAAGAAAGTTGCAGTAATTAAAGCCGTTCGTGGCGCTACAGGCTTAGGCCTTAAAGAAGCTAAAGACTTAGTTGAATCAGCTCCTAAAGCACTTAAAGAAGGTGTTGAAAAATCTGAAGCTGAAGAACTTAAGAAAGCTCTTGAAGAAGCTGGTGCTTCTGTTGAGATCAAATAATCTGTTTTTAAACAGATTATTTGCCTGAAAAGGCAATGGCTGGTGATTTAAACGTCACCGGCCTTTTTGCGCTTTTCTTGTTAGAGAAAGTTGTACTTTTTATCGAGAAATAGCGCATTATATAGTGTTGAGTAATTCTGATGAATTACTCTGTAGTGTTTAGACGTAAACATTACAGCAATACCCTGTCTAGTTGAATGAAATTCACTAGGCAGATTTGGCCAAAACCAGCAAGCTGAGGAACCCCATGGCTTACTCATACTTTGAGAAAAAGCGAATTAGAAAGGACTTTGGTAAAAGTGCACAAGTAATGGAATATCCATTCTTGTTGTCCATTCAACTCGATTCTTTCCGCAAGTTTATTGATATTGATCCAACAGGTGAAACCGGTCTAGAGGCTGCTTTCCGTTCTATTTTCCCCATTAAAGCTTATTCAGGTAGCTCAGAATTACAATATGTAAGCTATCGTTTAGGTGAACCGTTATTTGATGTTAAAGAATGTCAAATACGTGGTGTTACTTATTCAGCACCACTCCGCGTTAAATTACGCTTAGTGGTATACGATAAAGACGCTCCGGCAGGTACTGTAAAAGATATCAAAGAGCAAGAAGTGTACATGGGTGAAATCCCGTTGATGACAGATAACGGTACTTTTGTAATTAATGGTACTGAGCGTGTTATCGTTTCACAATTACACCGTTCGCCAGGTGTATTCTTTGATCACGACAAAGGTAAAACGCATTCATCGGGTAAAGTATTATATAACGCACGTGTTATTCCTTACCGCGGTTCATGGTTAGACTTTGAATTTGATCCAAAAGATAATTTATTTGTTCGAATCGATAGACGTCGTAAATTACCTGCTTCAATTATTCTAAGAGCACTAGAGTACTCTTCAGAAGAAATTTTAGATATTTTCTATGACACAACTAACTTTGAAATCAAAGGTGATAAGTTGGTTATGGATCTTATCCCTGACCGTCTTCGTGGTGACACAGCCACTTTTGATATTTCAATCAAAAAAGGTGAAGTCTTAGTTGAATCAGGTCGTCGTATAACTGCGCGTCACATTCGTGCGTTAACTAAAGCAAATGTTGAAAAGTTAGAAGTACCAGCAGAATACATTGTTGGGAAAGTACTATCTAAAGCTTATGTTGATGAATCAACAGGTGAAGTGATTGCAGAGGCGAATGCTGAAATTACTTTAGAGTTATTAGCAGAGCTAAGCCAAGCCGGACATAAAAGTTTATCTACTTTATATATGAATGAATTTGATGTTGGTTCATACATGTCAGATACCCTACGTGTCGATAGCTCAACTAACCGCTTAGAAGCATTAGTTGAAATTTACCGTATGATGCGTCCGGGTGAACCACCAACGAAAGATGCCGCTGAAACTTTATTTGGCAACCTTTTCTTCTCTTCAGAGCGTTATGATTTATCGACTGTTGGTCGCATGAAGTTTAACCGTCGTGTTGGTAATGAAGACGGTAGAGCAGAAGATACTGGTGCTGGCGTATTGTCCAATGACGACATTATTTCAGTCATGAAAACTCTTATCGACATTCGTGACGGTAAAGGTGAAGTAGATGATATTGACCATTTAGGTAACCGTCGTATTCGCTCTGTGGGTGAAATGGCTGAAAACCAATTCCGTGTTGGTCTTGTTCGTGTTGAGCGCGCTGTTCGTGAACGTTTAAGTCTTGGTGACTTAGATGCGGTTATGCCACAAGATTTAATCAATGCTAAACCCATTTCTGCGGCAGTGAAAGAATTCTTTGGTTCATCACAATTGTCACAATTTATGGATCAAAACAACCCGTTATCAGAAGTTACACATAAACGTCGTATCTCAGCATTAGGCCCAGGTGGTTTAACGCGTGAACGTGCAGGCTTCGAAGTTCGAGATGTTCACCCAACTCACTATGGTCGTGTTTGTCCAATTGAAACGCCAGAAGGTCCAAACATTGGTTTGATCAACTCGCTTTCATGTTACGCACGCACGAACGATTACGGTTTCTTAGAAACGCCTTATCGTAAAGTGATTGACGGTTTAGTTACCGATGACATTGATTACTTATCAGCAATTGAAGAGGGTAATTTTGTTATCGCTCAGGCAAATGCTGAACGTGATGATAACAATAAGCTAACGCAAGATTTAGTTAATTGTCGTTACAAAAATGAATTTACGCTGAAATCTTCAGCTGAAGTTCAATATATGGATGTCTCTCCACAGCAGATTATTTCCGTTGCAGCATCATTAATCCCATTCTTAGAGCACGATGATGCTAACCGTGCCTTGATGGGCTCGAACATGCAACGTCAAGCGGTACCAACGTTAAAAGTTGATAAGCCTTTAGTCGGTACAGGTATGGAAAAAGTGGTCGCTGTTGATTCAGGTGTAACCGCTGTAGCTAAACGTGGTGGTGTAGTGAGCTATGTTGATGCATCTCGCATCGTTGTTAAAGTGAATGAAAATGAAATGCATGCTGGTGAAGCGGGTATTGATATTTATAACTTAACTAAATATACACGCTCTAACCAAAATACTTGTATTAACCAACGTCCAGTGTGTCGTATGGGTGAGCCAGTTGTCCGTGGTGATGTGTTAGCTGATGGTCCTTCAACAGATATGGGTGAACTGGCCTTAGGTCAAAACATGCGTATCGCTTTCATGCCGTGGAATGGTTACAACTTTGAGGATTCAATGTTGTTATCTGAGCGCGTTGCAATGGAAGATAGGTTTACCACTATCCACATTCAAGAATTAACATGTATTGCTCGTGATACCAAGCTTGGTAGTGAAGAAATCACTGCTGATATCCCTAATGTAGGTGAGTCAGCTTTATCTAAATTAGATGAAGCGGGTGTTGTTTATATTGGTGCTGAAGTTAATGGTGGTGACATCTTAGTGGGTAAAGTTACTCCTAAAGGTGAAACACAATTAACACCAGAAGAAAAACTATTGCGTGCTATTTTTGGTGAAAAAGCAGCTGATGTAAAAGACAGCTCTTTACGTGTGCCTAACTCAGTTAAAGGTACCATCATTGATGTACAAATCTTTACTCGTGATGGTGTAGAAAAAGATGCTCGAGCTATCGAAATCGAAGAAATGCAACTTAAAGAAGTTAAGAAAGATCTTGGCGATGAATTAAGCATTTTAGAAGACGGTATCTTTGCACGTACTAAAAAATTACTACTATCTTCTGGCTTAAATGACGCTGAACTAATTGGTATGTCTCGTGATAAGTGGTTAATACAAAACTTATCAGACGAAGACCAACAAGCTGAACTTGAGAAAATTGCTGAGCAATACGACAACATTAAAGAAGATTTCGATAAGAAATATGAAATTAAGCGTCGTAAGATCACCCAAGGTGATGATTTAGCACCGGGCGTGTTAAAGATTGTTAAAGTCTACTTAGCCGTTAAACGCCGCATTCAGCCAGGTGATAAAATGGCAGGTCGTCATGGTAACAAGGGTGTTATTTCGAATGTAGTACCTGTTGAAGATATGCCATACGATGAGCATGGTGTACCAGTGGATATCGTTTTGAACCCGTTAGGTGTTCCGTCACGTATGAACATTGGTCAGATCTTAGAAACTCACTTAGGTATGGCAGCACGGGGTATCGGTGAAAAGATCAACCGTATGCTAGAAGCACAGCAAGAAATTCATAAACTACGAAACTTCTTACAAGAAGTGTATAACGTGGGAGAATCTCGTCAAGAAGTCGATATTGCAAGCTTCTCAGATGAAGAAGTGTTGCGTTTAGCAGCTAACTTGCGAGCTGGTTTACCTATTGCGACTCCAGCATTTGATGGTGCCGCTGAAAAAGAAATCAAAGAGTTATTTAAGCTTGCAGATATGCCAGAAAGTGGTCAGTTTAATTTAACTGATGGTCGCACTGGTCGTAAGTTTGAACGTCCTGTAACGGTAGGTTACATGTATATGTTAAAACTAAACCATTTAGTAGATGACAAAATGCATGCCCGTTCAACAGGGTCTTACAGCTTAGTTACTCAGCAACCATTAGGCGGTAAAGCGCAATTTGGTGGTCAGCGTTTCGGTGAGATGGAAGTATGGGCACTTGAAGCATACGGTGCTGCTTATACCTTACAGGAAATGCTTACGGTTAAGTCAGATGACGTTGCTGGTCGTACTAAGATGTATAAAAACTTGGTTGACGGTGATCACCGTATGGAGCCGGGTATTCCTGAATCATTCAATGTATTGCTTAAAGAAATTCGTTCTTTAGGTATTAATATTGAGTTAGATGAAGACTAATACCTAGTACCTAGGAAATTGTAGCTGAACGCTAATTTTCAACATGAAACTTAGCGAGACAGTAAGCGAAGAAGGCGATAAATTTGCCTTCTTCTAAAGGTTTAACTCCGACAGGAGAAGAGTGTGAAAGATTTACTTAAGTTTCTTAAGCAACAAAATCAAACAGAAGAGTTCGATGGTATTCGCATCGGTTTAGCATCACCTGATTTGATTCGTTCATGGTCATTTGGTGAAGTTAAAAAGCCAGAAACCATTAACTACAGAACTTTCAAGCCAGAGCGTGACGGTTTATTCTGTGCGCGTATTTTTGGTCCAGTAAAAGATTACGAATGTCTTTGTGGCAAATATAAGCGCTTAAAACATCGTGGTGTAATTTGTGAAAAATGTGGCGTTGAAGTTACTCTCACAAAAGTTCGTCGTGACCGTATGGGTCATATTGAGCTAGCTAGCCCAGTAGCACATATCTGGTTTTTAAAATCATTACCATCACGTATTGGTTTATTGCTTGATATGACGTTGCGTGATATCGAACGTGTACTTTACTTTGAATCTTATGTTGTTACTGAACCAGGAATGACAACGCTAGAGAAAAGTCAAATTCTTACCGAAGAAGAATATCTTGATGCTCTAGAAGAGCACGGTGATGAATTTGATGCACTTATGGGTGCAGAAGCAGTATTAGCTTTATTACAACAGATCGATTTAGATGGTGAAGTCGCGCAAATGCGTGAAGAACTACCTGAAATTGGTAGTGAAACAAAGCGTAAGAAAATCACTAAACGTTTAAAATTAATGGAAGCCTTCGCTGCTTCAGGTAATAAGCCTGAGTGGATGATTATGAATGTGCTGCCAATTTTACCGCCAGATTTACGCCCATTAGTACCACTAGATGGTGGTCGTTTCGCGACATCAGATCTCAATGATTTATACCGTCGTGTTATTAACCGTAATAATCGTTTAAAGCGTCTTTTAGACCTAGTAGCACCAGACATTATCGTACGAAACGAAAAACGTATGTTACAAGAGTCTGTTGATGCCCTATTAGATAATGGCCGTCGTGGTCGTGCTATTACCGGTTCAAATAAGCGTCCACTTAAATCACTTGCTGATATGATCAAAGGTAAGCAGGGGCGTTTCCGTCAAAACTTACTTGGTAAGCGTGTTGATTATTCAGGCCGTTCTGTTATCACCGTGGGTCCAACATTACGTTTGCACCAATGTGGTTTACCGAAAAAAATGGCATTGGAATTGTTCAAACCATTTATTTACGGTGTTTTAGAGCGTCGTGGCTTAGCGACTACCATTAAAGCAGCTAAAAAATTAGTTGAACGTGAAGGCGCCGAGGTATGGGATGTACTTGATGAAGTCATTCGCGAACATCCTGTAATGCTTAACCGTGCACCAACACTACATAGATTGGGTATCCAAGCATTTGAACCTGTACTTATAGAAGGTAAAGCAATTCACCTTCATCCATTAGTATGTGCGGCATACAATGCCGATTTCGATGGTGACCAAATGGCGGTACACGTACCGTTAACTATTGAAGCACAGCTTGAAGCACGTTCATTAATGATGTCTACGAATAACGTGTTGGCACCTGCAAATGGTGAGCCGATTATCGTTCCTTCACAAGATGTTGTTTTAGGTCTATATTACCTAACGCGCGACTGTGTTAACGGTTTAGGTGAAGGCATGGTATTTGCTGACACTAAAGAGGCTGAAAAAGCTTACCGTACCGGTGTTGCTGAGCTTCATGCCCGTGTGAAGATTCGTATTACTGAATATGTGAAAAATGCAGAAGGTGAGCTAGAAGAAAAAATTAGCTTACGTGATACTACGGTAGGTCGTGCTATCTTATGGCAAGTATGTCCAAAAGGTTTACCTTATGAGATTATCGATCAACCTCTAGGTAAAAAACCAATTTCAAAACTGATTAACCATGCATATCGTAATCTTGGTTTAAAAGAAACGGTTATTTTTGCCGATCATATCATGTACACAGGTTTCCATTATGCAATGGTTGCTGGTGCCTCTGTTGGCATCGATGATATGGTTATTCCAGAAGCTAAGTACACTATCATTGAAGAATCAGAAGCAGAAGTTGCTGAAATTCAAGCGCAGTTTGACCAAGGTCTTGTAACTGCAGGTGAGAAGTACAACAAAGTTATTGATATTTGGTCGTCTGCGAACGAAAAAGTATCAAAAGCTATGATGGATAACTTATCAAAAGAGCAGATCAAAAACCGTGACGGTGAGATGGAAGAGCAAGACTCATTCAACTCTATCTTTATGATGGCTGACTCAGGTGCTCGTGGTAGTGCTGCTCAGATTCGTCAGCTAGCCGGTATGCGTGGCTTGATGGCAAAACCTGATGGTTCCATCATCGAAACGCCTATCACCGCTAACTTCCGTGAAGGTTTAAACGTATTACAATACTTCATCTCAACTCACGGTGCGCGTAAAGGTTTGGCCGATACGGCATTGAAAACAGCTAACTCAGGTTACTTAACTCGTCGTTTAGTTGATGTTGCTCAAGATTTAGTGGTAACAGAGCATGACTGTGGTACATACGACGGTTTACAAATGACGCCATTGATTGAAGGTGGTGATGTTGTTGAACCACTAAGAGAGCGTGTTTTAGGTCGTGTTGTTGCTGAAGATGTGGTTAGACCTGGTACAGAAGAAGTTTTATTACCTCGTAATACCTTAATTGACGAAGCACTATGTGATTTCATTGAAGAAAATTCGATAGATCAGATGAAGGTTCGTTCAATTATCACTTGTAAAACTGACTTTGGTATTTGTGCACATTGTTACGGTCGTGATTTGGCTCGTGGTCATATGATCAACCAAGGTGAAGCGATCGGTGTTGTAGCAGCTCAGTCAATTGGTGAGCCAGGTACACAGTTAACTATGCGTACTTTCCACATTGGTGGTGCTGCATCACGTGCATCAGCTGAAAACAGTGTGCAAGTGAATAACTCAGGTACATTGAAATTACAAAATGCTAAGTTTGTTACTAACTCAGATAAGCATATTGTTATTACTTCACGTTCATCAGAATTAACGATTATTGATGAAATGGGACGTGTAACTGAGAACTATAAGGTTCCTTACGGTGCCGTGCTTTCTAAAAACGATGGTGAAGCAGTCAGTGCTGGCGATACCATAGCTAACTGGGACCCACATACACATCCAATTATAACTGAGGTTGCGGGTAAGGTTCAGTTTGTTGATTTAGTAGACGGCGTGACTATGGTTCGTCAAACAGATGAACTAACAGGTCTTTCTAGCATTGTTATCACCGAAGCTGCTCAGCGTAGCGCTAGTGGTAAAGAAATGCGTCCTGCATTGAAATTAGTTGATGCTAAAGGTAAAGATGTGATGATTGCTGGTACCGAAATTCCAGCATTATACTACTTGCCAGGCAATGCGATTGTTAACCTAGAAGATGGTGCCGATGTGAACATTGGTGATGCGTTAGCACGTATCCCTCAAGAGTCGTCAAAAACTCGCGATATTACCGGTGGTCTGCCTCGCGTAGCTGATTTATTTGAAGCTCGTAAACCTAAATTACCAGCTATTTTAGCTGAGAAAACAGGTGTTATTGGCTTTGGTAAAGAAACCAAAGGTAAAGTACGTTTGCTCATTACACAACCTAGTGGTGAAGTGTATGAAGAGATGATCCCGAAAACTCGTCAATTAAACGTGTTTGAAGGTGAACAAGTGGCCAAAGGTGAAGTTATCGCTGATGGTCCAGAGTCTCCACATGACATCCTACGTTTACGTGGTGTTGCACCAGTTGCTAACTACATTGTTAACGAAGTACAAGAAGTTTACCGCTTACAGGGTGTTAAGATTAACGATAAGCATATCGAAGTTATCGTTCGTCAAATGATCCGTAAGTGTGAAATTCTCGATGCCGGTGATTCTGATTTCCTTAAAGGTGAGCAAGTTGAAGTGGCGCGTGTAAATATTGCTAATCGTGAACTTGAAGCTGAAGGTAAGCAGCCAGCTGAATATGAAATGCAAATGATGGGTATCACTAAAGCCTCTTTAGCAACCGAATCATTTATCTCAGCAGCCTCTTTCCAAGAAACGACTCGTGTTCTAACTGAAGCAGCTGTTGCTGGTAAGAAAGATGGGCTTCGTGGCTTAAAAGAAAACGTTATTGTTGGTCGCTTAATACCTGCTGGTACAGGGTATGCTTATCATCAAGAACGTGCAAAAGCAAAAGCTGCTTTTGATGCTCATGAAGAAACTACCGTATCAGCTGATGAAGCAGAACAAGCCCTTGCTGATGCTTTAAATGCCGATTTAGGATCTGATACTATTGGTAAGTAATTTCAGCCCCTAAAAGTTATTGAAATTTAAAAGCCGCGCCTTCAAAAGAGCGCGGTTTTTTTATGCCGGTAATTTTAATCGTTATTATCAACAGAAAATGGATAATAACTTGACAGTTCAACCTTTGACCTATAGAATTTCGCGACCTTATATTCTGTGCCTAGTAGACACAAGGGATTAAGGTAATGTTTTACACGTTTATAAGCGGGTGATTTGGCAAACTTAGTCATTAATAATCATCCAATGTTTTCACTAATCAGGAGCTATAATGGCAACTATTAACCAATTGGTACGTAAACCACGTGTCAAGCAGGTTCAAAAAAGTAACGTTCCAGCGTTACAAGCCTGCCCACAACGTCGTGGCGTATGTACTCGTGTGTACACTACTACACCTAAAAAACCAAACTCAGCACTACGTAAAGTTGCACGTGTTCGTTTAACTAACGGCTTCGAAGTAACTTCATACATTGGTGGTGAAGGGCATAACTTACAAGAGCATAGCGTGATTTTAATCCGTGGTGGTCGTGTTAAAGATTTACCAGGTGTGCGTTATCACACCGTTCGTGGCGCACTAGATTGTTCTGGTGTAAGCGACAGAAGACAGGGCCGTTCTAAGTACGGTGCTAAACGACCTAAGTCTTAACCGTTTCTTTTTCTCTAGTAGAGATGAAACACGTTAAGTAAGGCCAAATTAAAATTTTTTTAAATTATATATTTTGGGTAAAACCTGAATAACACGGAGAATTAAGATGCCAAGAAGACGCGTCGTAGGGCAACGTAAAATATTGCCAGATCCTAAGTTCCATAACGAACTTTTAGCAAAATTCATCAACATCCTTATGGTTGATGGTAAGAAATCTACTGCCGAAAAAATTGTTTACGGTGCACTAGATATTTTAACTGAAAAAAACTCTGAAAAAACTCACTTAGAGTTATTTGAAGAAGCACTTGATAATATCCGCCCACAAGTAGAGGTTAAGTCTCGTCGTGTTGGTGGTTCTACTTACCAAGTACCAGTTGAAGTACGTCCAGTACGTCGTAATGCACTAGCCATGCGTTGGTTAGTTGAAGCAGCTCGTAAACGTGGTGAAAAATCAATGGCTCAGCGCCTAGCTAACGAAATGTTAGATGCGTCTGACAGCAAAGGCTCAGCGGTTAAGAAACGTGAAGACGTTCATCGTATGGCTGAAGCTAACAAAGCGTTTGCTCATTACCGCTGGTAATCTAGTTGTATTGATTAAACGTATTGCCTGCTTTAGGGCATATGTCCTAAAGCAAGCATATGGCTAGCAAGAGTTTCTTTTGCTAGCCATACTTGTTTTAAAGGACTCAGTTTTAAGCTAGTTTTATTACCTAAATGTTTTCGTCAAGTATTTAGGCAATAAAACTATTGATTAGTTACAGATATTAAAGAGGATACTAAATTGGCCCGTACTACTCCTATTGAGCGCTACCGTAATATTGGTATTTGCGCGCACGTAGATGCAGGTAAGACTACTACAACAGAGCGTGTATTGTTCTACACTGGTCTTTCTCACAAAATTGGTGAAGTACATGACGGCGCAGCTACCATGGACTGGATGGAGCAAGAGCAAGAACGTGGCATTACCATTACCTCGGCGGCAACCACCTGTTTTTGGAAGGGAATGCAGGGACAGTTTGACTCCCACCGCATTAATATTATTGACACTCCAGGTCACGTTGATTTTACCATTGAAGTAGAACGCTCTTTACGTGTACTTGATGGCGCGGTATTAGTGTTATGTGCTTCTTCAGGCGTTCAACCACAAACGGAAACTGTTTGGCGTCAAATGGAAAAATACCAAGTACCTCGAATGGTGTTTGTCAATAAAATGGACAGAACGGGTGCTAGCTTCCTGTCGGTCGTTGAGCAAATGAAAGATAGGCTTGGCGCCAATGCGGTACCTATGCATTTAGCTATTGGCGCTGAAGATGAATTCACAGGTGTTGTTGATTTAGTCAAAATGAAAGCCATCAACTGGTGTGAAGAAGATCAAGGTATGACTTTCACTTATGAAGATATTCCTGCTGATATGCAAGAATTGGCTGAAGAGTGGCATGATAACTTGATCTCAGAAGCCGCAGAAGCTAATGATGATTTAATGGAAAAATACCTTGAAGAAGGTGAATTAACAGAAGAAGAAATTAAAGCCGGCCTACGTGCTCGTACCTTAGCGAACGAAATTATTTTATGTAGCTGTGGTAGTGCCTTTAAAAATAAAGGGGTTCAGGCTGTACTTGATGCAGTAATTGAATATTTACCCTCTCCAACTGAAGTGGCTGCAATCACAGGGATCAATGATGACAAAGAGGAAACAGAGGGTACTCGCCCAGCAGATGATAACGAACCTTTTGCTGCTTTAGCCTTTAAAATTGCTACAGACCCCTTTGTTGGTACCTTAACGTTCTTCCGCGTTTATTCAGGTGTAGTTAAAACTGGCGATACTGTTTATAACCCTGTTAAAGGCAAAAAAGAGCGCTTTGGTCGTATCGTACAAATGCATGCTAACGACAGACAAGAAATCAAAGAAGTGTGTGCCGGTGATATTGCCGCTGCAATAGGCTTAAAAGAAGTAACTACTGGCGATACGCTTTGTGATAGTAATAAAGTTATAACATTAGAGCGTATGGAATTTCCTGAGCCAGTTATTTCTGTTGCCGTTGAGCCAAGAACCATTGCCGCTCAAGAAAAAATGGGTATAGCCTTAGGTAAGTTAGCTGCTGAAGACCCTTCGTTTAGAGTAGCAACCGATGATGAAACCGGACAAACGATTATTTCAGGTATGGGTGAATTGCACTTAGATATATTAGTGGAGCGCATGAAGCGTGAATTTGGTGTTGAGTGCAATGTGGGTAACCCACAAGTTTCATACCGGGAGACCGTCCGTAAAACGGTTGAAGCCGAAGGTAAATTTGTTCGTCAATCTGGCGGTAAAGGTCAGTATGGGCACGTTTGCTTAAAAATGGAGCCACTTGAAGAAGGCTCTGGTTTTGAATTTGTCAATGAAGTCGTTGGCGGTGCCGTACCAAAAGAGTATATACCAGCAGTTGAAAAAGGCTGTAAAGAACAAATGGATAGCGGTGTATTAGCTGGTTTTCCATTACTTGATATTAAGGTAACCTTATTCGATGGCTCTTTTCATGATGTAGACTCGAATGAAATGGCATTTAAAGTCGCGGCATCGATAGGTTTTAAAAATGCTGCACTTGAAGCTGATCCTGTTATATTAGAGCCAATGATGAAAGTAGAAGTGACTACCCCAGAAGAAAATATGGGCGATGTAGTGGGCGATTTAAATCGCCGCCGCGGTATGATAGACGGCATGGATGAAGGTCCAGCCGGGTTAAAGATTGTAAATGCATTAGTGCCTCTAGCCGAAATGTTTGGCTATGCAACGGACCTGCGTAGTGCTACCCAAGGTCGCGCATCTTACTCTATGGAGTTTCAGCAGTATAATGAAGCGCCGAAATTGGTAGCAGAAAAAATTATGGAAACGCGGTAAGCTTTCCATTTAAATAGTTATAATTTAACTCAATAGCTAGCTCATTTTGACTGGCTTACTTTTATTTAACAATAAGCTTTTTAACATTTAATTTTAAGGTAATTTAAAATGGCTAAAGAAAAATTTGAACGTACGAAACCACATGTAAACGTTGGTACAATCGGCCACGTTGACCACGGTAAAACAACTTTAACAGCCGCTATCTCTGCGGTATTAACAAAGACTCATGGTGGTGAAGTAAAA
>JASMAS010000016.1 GCA_030754235.1 Litorilituus sp. | reverse complement strand
ACAGGTTGTTTTGCATGCGATTAAAACAACTTATGAACTCCCTCCTTGACAGTTTGATTATCATTTGGGATTATTGGTTAGTTGTATTCATAAAAAGTTACACATAAAAAGTTACATAAAAAACGATAGATTTTTATATTTGCGGTAACAAAAATCTTTGTTATCAAAATTTAAATAGCAATTGGTTGGGAACTATGTCCAAAGTAAGTAAGAAAAGCCTCATCGCCACCGCGATGGTAGGCGCACTAGCATTATCAGGTAGCAATATTGCTGCTGCTGATGCATTAACAGACCTTCAAAAAGCTGAAGCTAAAATATTTAAGCAATCAGCTAAATCACAAGCCAAAATCAATACCATTTACGAGCAAACGCAAGAACTTCTTGCTGAATATCGTAACACGGTAGATGAAGCTGACGTACTGCGTGGTTACAATGACCATGTTCAGCGTATGGTTGATGATCAAAAAGCCAATATTGCCTCGTTACAAGAGCAAATTGACGGCATAGACAAAATTAAGCAAGGTGTTGTACCGCTAATGTACAAGATGATTGACACCTTAGAGAAATTTATTGAGCTTGATGTGCCAATGAATATCGACCGTCGTCAAGAGCGCGTGGCTAACTTACGTGAAGTAATGGGTAGTTCTAACGTAACAACTTCTGAGCAGTTTCGTTTAGTACTTGAAGCGTACGAAATTGAAGCAGGTTACGGTACTATTTTTGATGCTTATCAAGCAGAGTTAGACTTTAACGGTACATTGTTAACGGCTGACTTCGTTCACATGGGGCGTATTGCTTTAGTGGCACAATCATTAGACGGTAAACGTTCTTGGTTGTGGAACAATGAAGCACGTTCATGGGAAGAATTAGGCGATGAATATTTAAAACCAGTTAAAGATGCTATTGCTATGGCACGTAAACAACTTCCAATGGATTTAACTAAATTACCCGTATTTGCAGCAGGAGCAAAATAATGAAAAAACTTATTAATTTTGTATCGGTTGCAGCTGTTATGGCAACAGGCTTTGTAGCAACAACGCAAGCCAACCAATTAGATGATTTATTAAAGCAAGTAAAAGCTGACCGTGTTTCAGAAGCTAAGCTTGATAAAAAGCGTGAAGCTGAGTTTAAATCTGCACGTGCAAACAAACAAACGCTTTTAAATAAAGCTAAAAAAGAATTAGCTAACCAAGAAGCCCGCAGCAAACGCTTAAATAAAGAATATGCTGCTAATGAAATTACGTTAGCACAAAAAGAAGTGGAGCTAGACAATGCCACCGGTACTTTAGGTGAGATGTTTGGTGTGTCACGTGCCGCTGCTGCCGGTGCTTATGGTCAAATTTCAACCTCAATTGTGAGTGCTCAATACCCTGGCCGTGGTGAAGCGCTTAACCGCATTGCTAACGCAAGTGCAATTCCTGCCTTAGAAGACCTTGAAGAGTTATGGTTTGCACTGCAAACTGAGATGACTGAGTCGGGTAAGGTAGCACAGTTTACCGCTGAAGTGACTAATTTAGATGGTTCTAAGTCTACTGAAACGATTACTCGTTTAGGTACTTTTAACTTAGTGTCAAACAATGGTTACTTAACTTACAATGATGAAGTTTCTCAAGTTCAACCGCTACCTAAGCAACCAGCGGGTCATATTTCAGGGACGGCAACTGATTTTTTCAATGCTAGCTCAGGTTATGTTGGTGTGTATCTGGATCCTTCGCGTGGTGGTATTTTATCACTAGAAACACGTAAGAAAACATTAGAAGAATTCTTCCACGAAGGTAAACAAGTGGGTTATGCCATTACGGTTCTATTAATTTTTGGTCTTCTTATTGCGGTAGTTCGTTACATCGACCTAACAGCAACTAGTGCTAAAATTAAAGCGCAAGAGAAAAACCTTGATGCAGCAAATGAAAACAACCCGTTAGGGCGTTTACTTAAAATATATCAAGACAATAAGTCTGTTGATGCTGAAACGCTTGAACTTAAACTTGATGAAGGTATTTTACGTGAAACACCAAAAGTTGACCGTGGTATTAACTTAATTAAAATGTTCGCTGCCATTGCACCATTAATGGGGCTGTTAGGTACGGTAATTGGTATGATTATGACCTTCCAAACGATTACCTTATTTGGTACTGGTGACCCTAAAATTATGGCTGGTAACATTTCTTTAGCATTAGTAACCACTGCACTAGGTTTGATTTGTGCACTACCATTGATTTTAGTTCACAGTGTTGTAGCGGGTAAAGCGAAAGGCGTTCTACAAAAATTAGACGAGCAAAGCGCTGGTTTAATTGCTGCTATTGCAGAGAAGGAGTCTAAATAATGTTATTCCTGATAGAGCTTTGGGAATCTGTCAGGGGTTTTATTGCAACTGGCGGTAACGTGCTTTACGTTGTTGCTTTTGCACTCTTATTGATGTGGATTATGATGATAGAACGTTATTGGTTCTTAACGTCAGTATACCCAACAATGAAAAACGATATTGTTTCTCGTTGGGACGCACGTACTGACACTACATCTTGGTATGCACATCGTATTAGAGAGACTTGGATTTCCGAAGCAAACGAGCTGCTTGAACAGCGCATGTTTACCATCAAAACCTTAGTGGCAATGTGTCCGTTAATTGGCTTGTTGGGAACAGTAACCGGTATGATTGGGGTGTTTGAAACTATGGCACAACAGGGTACAGGTAATCCGCGTTTGATGGCCGCAGGTATTTCACAAGCAACTATCCCGACAATGGCCGGTATGGTAGCAGCATTATCTGGCGTGTTTTTCAGTTCAAGGTTAGACGCTCAAGTTAAACTAGCAAAGGCTAAACTGGTTGACAGTTTACCTCATCACTAGAGAGATATTTTCATGGCACGTAAAAAGATTCGTGAGGACGAAGAAGCGGTAATTGATATGACACCGATGCTTGACATCGTATTTATCATGCTGATCTTCTTCATTGTAACCACTTCTTTTGTTAAAGAAGCAGGTATTGAAGTAAATAAACCAAAAGCGGCACAACAAACTAAACAAAAAAATGCCAATATTTTTATTGCAGTTAAAGATAATGGTGAAATTTGGTTAGATAAAGGCCGTGTTGACATCGAACGTGTTGGCGCAAGGATTGAAAAATTACTTGCTGAACAACCTACCGATGTAGTTATCATTCAAGCTGACAAAGATGCTAAGCATGGCGTTGTTGTTAAAGTGATGGATGCAATTAAAGAAGCAGGTAGTGGTCTTAAAATATCAATTGCTGCAGCTAAGGGGTAGGTTATGGTTCGCTTTTTAGTATCAATACTACTAGGCGCTGCGGTAACCTTTGGCTTATTTTCTTTTATGGCTTTTCTTGTTTCATCAGGTGATAGAAGCAAGGATGAGGCACAAGAGAATATAATCGTAGAAGTAAATACTACACCGCCAAAGTCTTCTGCAGAGCAGCGTCGACGTGTTCCGCCGCCGCCGCCACCGCCACCTAAAGCACCGCCAAAGCAGGCTCCACCAGAGCCTGAAGCGAGTAACGATAGTGGTGGGTTGCAATTTAACATGCCGGGTGTCCAGTTATCTGGTACATCAACGGGATTATCTGCTCCGGGTGCTGGTTTTGGCCGTGACGGTGATGCAACGCCAATTGTTAGAATAGAGCCTAAATACCCTATTCAAGCAGCTCGTGATGGTAAAGAAGGTTGGGTAAAACTTTCATTTACTATTAATGAAATTGGTGGTGTTGAAGATGTTAAAGTAATAGAAGCACAACCTAAGCGTATTTTTGATAAAGAAGCTAAGCGTGCGTTAAGAAAGTGGAAGTACAAGCCAAAAGTTGTTGAAGGTAAAGCCATGAGACAACCAGGTTTAACAGTACAGCTTGAGTTTAATATGGACGGAGGGAAGTAATGATTTTGAATAAGAACACATTTAAAAAGTTATCGACTTCTTTAGTTGTTATCGCTTCACTTTTAGTCGCTCAAGCGCCATTTACAGATATTGCAAATGCTGCTGGCGCTAAAGAAGAAAAGAAAAAACGTCCTACGCAATTGATTGGTCCATCGGTGGGTAAGAAAGTACAAAAAGCTTTCGAACTTTACTCTGGTAACGAAAAGGAAGGTATTGAGTCTGATATCGATGGTGCCTTAGTTGTTTTATTGGACATTAATGCCAAGAAGGATTACGACAAAGCGTACGTTGCGCGTTTTATTGCGGTGATGTACGCCACAAAAGGTGACCAAGAAAAAGAAGCGATTAAGTATTTGAAGCTTGCTGTCGGTCCCGACATTTTAAATGAAGGTGACCATGGCGAAGCATTGAAATTATTAGCTGATTTACAAATGCAAACTAAGAAATACAAAAATGCGTTAAAAAACTATTACGCATGGATGGATTTTACGGGCAAAGAGGATGGCAATACTTGGGTTAAAATAGCCCAAGCAAACTATGAGTTGAAACAATTAGATAAAATGATTGAACCAGCTGATAGAGCTATCGCCGCTTTTGGTGATAAACCTAATCAAAATCCTTATGTGCTAAAGCTTAATTCATACTATGAACGTAAAAAGTATAAAAAAGCTGTTGAGGTATTAGAGACGGTGATTTTAATTTTCCCTGAAAATAAGGCGTGGTGGACTCAACTACCTATGTTTTACTTGTTAGTGGAAGATTACCCTAAAGCTGTGCAAACACTCGACTTAGCTTATAAACAGGGGTTTCTTGAAAAAGAATCTCAGTTTAAAACCTTAGCTAGCTTGTATTCTTCTAACGAAGCTCCTTATAAAGCGGCCAAGTTATTAGAAAAACATATTGCGTCTGGTGATATCACTCGTGATGATAAAAACATCTCGACCTTAGCTAACACATGGCATGCCGCCATGCATATAGGTAAGGCAGCTAAGTACTATGGTGAACTGGCTAAAATGACCAATGAAGCTAAGCATTATCGCAAACAAGGTATGCTATTAAAGCAGGATGAACAATTTTCAAAAGCTATTCCTGCGCTTCAAAAAGCGCTTACGCTTGGGATTAAAAATCAAGGCCGTATTCATATGGATATTGCAGCGTCTTACTTTTACCTTGAAAAGTACAAAAAAGCTTATGCGGCTATTAATAAAGCAATAAAAGACCCTAAGTCACGTAAATCGGCTAAAGGTTGGAAGAGCTTTATTGCCGATACAGCAAGGCGAAAAAATGTTTCAATCTAGTTAAGCCTAACTAGCAAGATACACTTTGTGAAAAACCAGCTTAACCGCTGGTTTTTTTATTTATAAAATATGATTTTTTTGAAATTTTATGTACAACTTGATGGTCTCTATAAAATGTCGTATAACTAACATCAATTACATTAATGTTGTGCGTTTACCAATTTTAGCGCACTAGCAAATGGCGAGTTTACAATCTTACATGCTTCGTTATTTATTTTGACAAGGGGATAACCATTCTCTTTAATCAATACCTTGCCTTTAAGCTTTTAATTCTCGTTAAGTGATCAATTAATGTACTTGGTATAACAACAAGAGCAAATGAAGTTATTTAATTTTAAAAAATTTTACCCTCTCTTTGTCATTTTACTCAAAAGGAAATATATCATGAATCTATCGAAAAAATCTGGCTTATCGGTGCTAATGGGCTTTGTTGCGTTTTCTCTTTTTGCCACTCATGTCGTTAACGCTGAAATTAATCCATTTACTGCCCAAGAAGCTATCACCCAAACTGTACATGCAGAAGCGGGCAAGTGCGGCGAAGGTAAATGTGGCGAAAGCAAAGCCAAAAAAGGTAAATGTGGCGAAGGTAAATGCGGCGAAAACAAAGCCAAAAAAGGTAAATGTGGCGAAGGAAAAAGTAAAAAATGCGGTGAATAATTTACGCTGCTAACTTTGCAACCCCTCTACATCAACGAGCTTTATAGCTCGTTTTTTTTTAGCTATTTTTAATCAAGATGAAAACTGCTAAAATTACCCAGTTTTTACTGTCTTTTACTCTTTAATATCGCCATTTGCTAGTGCTCTACAATTGGTAAACGCACAACATAAATCTAATTTTTTTATGTTAAGTTCATTAATGTAACGCTAAGCTGGCTAAGTTATTAAGGTAATTGAACAAATTTATTGTTGGATTTAAGCCGGATCACTTTTGCTCTAAAGCTTGCTAACTTTTTAAACCGTTACAACTGATTTTAACACTGATAAAAGCTGATTTTTGTATTATGCTTACTTTTCTACACTAAGGATTTCCTTTGAATAATAACGATGTTCTCCGTCGCCTACGCTACACTTTTAATTATAATGATAAGCAAATGGTCGCTTTGTTTGCCTCCGGTGGTATGGCCGTTAACCGAGAGTATATTAGTCAACGATTGAAAAAAGATAATGATACTGATTTTGCGCAGTGCACCGATGTAGAGCTAGCAAGCTTTCTTAATGGTTTTATCAATGAAAAGCGTGGTAAAAAGGAGGGCAAGCAAGCAGTTGCAGAGCAAAGGCTAACAAATAATGTTATTTTAACTAAATTAAAAATAGCCTTAAATCTTCAATCTGAAGCACTTATTGATTTACTTAATAGTGTCGATTTTCGTCTGAGCAAGCCTGAGTTAACGGCATTTTCCCGAAAGGCCGAACACAAAAATTATCGACTTTGTAAAGATCAGGTTTTACGTAATTTATTGCAAGCAATTGATAAGAAGTATCATGTTGCCAGAACTGTTAAATACGATAAAAAACCAGAAGAGCAATCTAAAGGCAAGGCTACTTTCAATAAGCATAAATCTAAGGATGAGGCGCCAAAAATTGAGGGAGCAAGACCCAATGCTAGCGCTGTTTATGTAAACCCTAACTCGAGCAATGCTGATAAAAAAACTGATGCTAAAAGAAAAACGCTGAAATTAAACTAGCACCTTGTTAAGGTGATTTATCTACTTTAGTTTAGAGACATTGAGTTATACTCATCACTAGCTTTATAAATAAAGCTAGTGATGAGAGTTTGACTTCGCTGAGCGGTAATTGTTATTAACAGCTGGTTAAGACCAATTTACTCTTTTAGCTGCTTGTAGTTTTTCGTAGCCTTCAAGCAATTTTCCGTGAGTTTTAAACCCTTCTAAGCCTAAACCTGGGCAATGTAAGCCATCAAAAATGACTTTGCTTTCTACAATCGCTAAGCAGTTCTCACTCATTTCTTTACCATACATAAGGGCTAATGAGCTCATATAAGGGCCGTATTCTTTATTCTCATCCCACTTAATTTCTAATAAAGCTTGTAAACAGCGATATTTACGTGTGTTTTCTTCATTGTTTTGGTCAAGGTGTAATGCCCAGTTTACCCAATCAAGTGCTTGTTCATCTTGTGCTGCGAGGGCTAACATCGCTTTAATTTCGCCGATGCGCAGATCAAACCAAGTCGTACCAGCATCCGGTGCTAAACCGATAAACTCTGCAGCCGCCATAGCGTCGTTATAACCACCTTGCTCTAGCGCATCAAGAGTGGCTAACCAATCTTCTGATGTTAACTCTTTCAAGGTCAGAAATGATTCACGAAATAAGGCTCCGTCATTGTTGTTATTCCACACAATTTCATCCACAGGATAAATATCTGACATACCCGGTACAAGAATTCTGCAGGCATAAACATTTAAGTGATTGTAATCTGATATATAAATATCAAATCCCATAGTGTGAATAACGTTCACTAAATTGTCATATTCTGTCTCTGTGTCGGCATCAAAATCCCAGTCTACAAAGTCATAGTCAGGCACATCTTTGAAAAAATCATAAGAAATAAAGCCGCTTGAGTCGATAAAGTGTAATTCAATATTGTGCGGTGAAGCTATTTCTTCCTCATCAAAACTTGGTGGCTGAAATACATCGAGTTGCTCTAAACTTCTACCTTGTAAAAGTTCTGTTACGGTACGCTCTAGTGCAACCTCAAAGCTTGGATGAGCACCAAATGAGGCAAAAACGCTGCCATCTTTAGGGTTTATTAACGTAACACTCATTACCGGGTACACACCGCCTAGTGATGCGTCACATACTCTTAAGTGATAACCGTGACTCTCTAACTCTTTAATATCAGCTAAAATAGTAGGGAAACGGGCTAAAACATGGCTAGGGATTTCGGGTAAACAAATGCCTTGTGCAATTATTTTATTTTTTACATAACGTTCGAACACCTCAGACAACCCTTGTACCCGCGCTTCATTTTTTGTATTACCAGCAGACATACCATTACTGACAAAAACATTAGCAATAACACTAACTGGAATGTAAACATCTTGTTGGTCACGCTCTCGGGTATAAGGCAGAGCACAGATTCCGCGTTCACCCGCACCAGAATTCATGTCGTATAGCTTATCTACCGTGATTTCACTATTAGGGTCAAAGTACTGCCATAATTGCTCATCCAATATCCCCTCTGGCATGGTGTCATCTTCGCTGAAGAACCATTTTTCATTAGGGTAATGCACAAACTCATCATGGCTAATTTTCTCACCCAAATAAAAGTCAGCAAAAAAATAGTTGCAGCTTAGGCGTTCAAAATATTCGCCTAAAGCACTGGCTAAACAAGACTTTGCCGTAGAACCTTTGCCATTAGTGAACATTAAGCCACAGCTTTTGTCCTTAATGTGTACCGAAAAGCAATTTTTAACCGGGTTTAACCACGAGGCTTCTTCAATATCAAAGCCAAATGAGATGAGTTTTTCTTGCATGCTGGTAATAGAGGTTTCAAGCGCACAGTCTTTGCCTTTGATAAATGTTTGTTCCATGTGTGTTCCGATAAATTGCTAATAATAGTCGCGTATTATAGCGGAAATTATGTAAAAGCTGAGCAATTTAATTGCATAAAATAGTCTCAAATACATGGGTCTTTTATCTTTCGAGTTTTTTGTAGCGAATTGTTGGGGATTTTTACAAAGCAGAGGCTTTGTCATGGGGGTTTCCACCTAAAAAGGCGATAACACCGTAAAAATGATCATCAAACGCTGTCCAAAAAATTCGACTAAAGGCTTTACGCGTTGTTGAGTAGTATTTGCTTAGTGTGACTAGGCTACACACTACTCGCCGCGACTAACATGCTTTTATCTAGAAAAAAATTTAAGCGTGAAATATAAATAGCCCCTAGTTGAACACTTATTTTTAGCGTATTGATCAGAACAAAGTCACATTACTTGTCAATTTTTAGATTTTTTTGATAAAAAAGCATGTGATTTTGTGATTAAGTACTGAGGGTATTGAAACAAAACTTGATGTACATCAAAAACAACTTGTTTTCTCTTGTTAAAATTAGAAGAGTGGCGTTTTTATACAGTCATCAATGATATTAATTAAAGAGAGAAATAGCCCTGTGTTAGACAATAAAGATAATGTGCAAGCTAACCAACAAAAACCGATAGTGTATTCGTGTTCGGGTTGTTCAAACCTTGCACAAATGGCACACAATATAGCCTTAAATTTAGATGGCGATGGCATTGCTGAAATGTCTTGCATTTCAGGTGTTGTTGGTAACGTGCCGCCTATTACCGAGCTAGCTCGGTCAGGCCGACCAATCATTGCTATCGATGGTTGTGGTTTATCTTGTACTAAGTCTTGTCTTCAAGCGAGTGATTTGAACGCTGATTACTATTATCTTATTAGTGATTTAGGTTTTGAAAAGCGCAGTAAGTGGAATGACTCATTAACTGAAAATACGATTGCCATGAAAAGTATATATGAGCAACTATTTAGCGAAGGGTTTACTTTTACCACTGACAGTGAACAATAATTTTTTCACGAAAGAGTTACACGTGGTGTGTAACTCTTTGCGCTAACGACCATTCCTTTACCTATAAAAAAGTCTTGCTCTTACGCGCTTTCAAAGACTAATAGCTTAGCCAGTTAGCATAATGCGCATTTTTTCCTAGCGCTGCTTGGCTTCCTTTTAAGGAAAAATTATAACCACATAAAGTAAACTTGCCACGAAACGCCAGTGCTTGCACTAGTGTTTGACTATCTAATGGCGAGAAATAAGCAAAATAATTATTATTAGTGCCGTGTAGTTGCTCAACTTCAACGCTGAGGGGGCGAATAGGCTCTCCCTTATTAAAACTAATGTACTTACAACTTTCATCTCCTTGAGCGCTGTGTTGTGACCAGAGCGCATTTGCACTTACTTCATCCGCTTGCCAATTGATAATAACCCCTTGGTGCTGAGATAAAAATAGTGTGAAATTATCCGGCATGTCAACAGGGTGAACTCTGAAGTTTTCGGTACTACTAAATTGATTCTGCTGATTAGTTTGGTCAACACCGTTATTGTCAATCGCTGTGGTGAATAAGTTTATTAGCCATGATGTACATACGATGGCTGAAACCAATATCATCAGTGATACAATAATAATTTGTGCTTTTTTATTGCCTAATATTTGTAACCTAATTAATTCACCCACATCGACATTGTGTGAGTGAATGGGAGTTGTTTGGTGACTCGCCGTTAAGTTATCTGCATTGCATGCTTGTGGTCTTTTGTGCTCATGAGATTCGATATTAACTGAATGCTCTGCAACTATGCTTGGTTCAATACGAAATTTTGTATTTTTTCCTTGGTAAACACTTTGCTGATATTCAGAAAGATCTACTGGACCTATATAACCTAAAATGTACTCTTTATTACGTTGCTCTATACTTGGGTAGGTTAATAAAACACTAGCACAAAGGGCTGGAATAATTAACAAATAATAACTGGCATAGTGTCCAGAAAAAATAATAACTAATGCGGTAATGGCAAAGCTTACACTTGGGGCAAATAACCAGTTTTTATTGAGCTTTGCATCATGAAGCCGGCGTAAGCTAGTTAAGCCTATGAGCAAGCTCAATGCAGCAACGACAATAATAGCAATAAAAAAATTATTGTATGATGCTGCGGTGAGTATGATAAAAAGGATAAAAACAGCGCTGTAAATGCTAAAATAACGCGCTCTATTATCAAAGCCTTGTAAACAAAAAAGCGACTTGAGTAGCTGCACAATTTCTCCGTGTTAAAATAAAAATTGAAGAGTAAATTCTATATTGAGTTAATTTACGCGGTATGGAGGTACATCAACATTATTTAACTGTAAACCTAATAAGGTTAATGTGGCGCAATTATTAGACTCACCATCGCCACTAAACTCTATATCAAATACACTCCGCCAAGCTACCCCGTGTTGCTTAGTAAAACTTAATTGGCTTGAGCGTCTAGCAATGGCTATAAATTGTAGACCATTGTTTTCACAATAGCGTTTTGCATGCATGCGGCCAGCTTCTGCTATTTTTCTAAGGTAAATAAAGTACCAACAAAGAAGCGAGAAAAAAAGTAAGTAATAAATGTTTTCCATAGGGCGTTAGTTCACTTATTGTATTGTGTTACTGCGAATGATGAAACAACTGGCCAATGGCTTGAGAAAAAGCCTCACTGCGCTCAGGTGCTCGTATACATTGAAAAACAACCGGTCTAACTTCAGGAACAGTAACTAAATCTTTAAATATATTATTAAATAAACCTTGCTCTTTACTTGTAACTAAGTGCTCAAAAAAGGCCATTAAGTTTTTGGGGTTGGCTAATGCCAGCCAGCAACGGCCGGAAAGTGTTATCAGTAATTCTTCTGCAAGGGTTTGTTGTTGTAATAAATCACGAATCAGTTTGGCAACATGTGGATGCTGACAACTGCTAGCCAAGCTGCGTAATAAATGCTGCTGAATGAGTGTGGCCTGTTCTGTGTTTTGTTCTGTTGGCAGAGACAAATGCGCCTTGAATACACTTATTAAGGCATCAATTAACTCAACAGATAAGTGTTCATTTTCTAATGCACCACATAAAGGAAATAATACTTCATGAGGTAATTTTTCAAGCGCTTTGCTGAGCAATTCACTGTTATTTTCATGGTCAATACGAGCGACAAAATCAGTAATACCCTGAACACCAATATGTTGCCATTGATCCCAGTTAGAATCGTCATTAAGGTAAGTTTTAAATGACGCTAAATACTCACTGGGTGCTTGCTTTAATTCTTGTTTGATTTTGCTATTTAATGAGGCCAACTTATATTGTGCCGGAGTAAATAAGTATGGGTTACTTTTTAATAGCTCCTCTTGTTGTGTGTTCGCATCTTGGGTTAGATCAGCGCCTAACGCTTCAACAATAATGGCAATAAAGTGATTTCTTGCCCCTTGGTTGAGTAAACCTCGCTCATCAAGCGGAAGTTTTAGTAACCACAAAAAAGGCTGTGGTGATTGTTTTTGCCAAAAAGCAATGGCAAAACAAGCATGTCCTTGGGACGGCGTAGGGTATGGTAGTTGATTCTTCTCTATTTTCTCAAACAATTCTTTTGATATTTTGGTGATTTTTCGGCCAATATCATAGAGGCGATATTGTGAGTTTGATGCTTGCAACAGTTGAGAAATTGTATCAATAGTATCCATAAGTGCCGTAATCGTTAATTAATCATACCCGTGGGTATAAAGTACGTTTGTCTTTGCTTGCTATTATAAGGATAATATCCCTATTAACCTAGCAAAAGTCTTCGGAAATAACGCTTAATGCTCAATCTACAAACTAGTGTAGCTGAAAAACCACTACTCAATATTTTATACCAAGATGACTATGTGGTTGCGGTAGATAAACCTGCAGGTTTGTTTGTGCATCGCAGTTTTATGGACAAAGATGAAATTTACTTTGCCTTGCAGTTAGTGCGCGATCAAATAGGTAAATATGTTTACCCTGTACATCGATTAGATAGGCCAACGTCAGGCGTACTTTTATTTGCCTTAACTAAAAGGGTGGCGCAAACGCTAAATCAGGCGTTTGCACAAAAGTCAGCCAGTGCTAATGTACCCGAAAAACAACAGGACATTAGTTGTCAAGTCGGCGCTTCACTTGTAAAAACCTATTATGCTTTGGTGCGCGGTCATTTGCCTATAGCTGAAGAACATGCTGAGCCTGTGCTTATTGATTACCCCTTAAAGGAGAAGTTGGATAAACTCGGTGATAAACATGTTAACCAACACAAAGCAGCTCAATCTGCACAAACTCATTACCAAGTGATTAGACAGGCAAGTTTGCCTATTACCGTTGGTAAATTTAACACTGTTCGATACTCTTTAGTGATGTTGACCCCTATCACGGGGCGACGACATCAAATTCGTCGTCATTTAGCCCATTTGCGCCACCCTATTATCGGTGATATTAATTATGGCGATAATAAACAAAATCCTTTTTTTGCTGAGCATTTTGGCTTTAAACGCTTAATGCTTATTGCCAAATCGTTACGTTTTAAACATCCTGTCACCGAAAAAATCACCACGGTTAGGGCACCATTTGATCAACAGTGGCAACAGGTTTTTGCTCAGTTACAGTGGCAAGTTGATGACTAATGTCATTAAGGATTAACTTCGGGTTAATCGTTTAGCAAACACATTGGCATGATGAAAACCAATGCTGGAATTTCGTGCCATTTTAGTCAATAGTAAATAACACCAAGGCACTAAAAATAGACTAGTGATGGTGGAAAAAGTTAAGCCACCAATAATAGCAATCGCCATCGGTGAATACGAGGGACCATCACCGCCAATTTGAGTTGAGCCTAGCGCAAGAGGAACCATACCAAGAACTGTGGTTGCCACTGTCATCAGTACCGGTCGTAAGCGAGTAATACAGATATCACAAATCACTTGTTCTAAGTCGCTTATTTTAGGGGTCATTTGATTAATTTGATCAATCAATACAATACCATTATTCACGACGATGCCCATCAATATTAATATGCCGATCATTCCCATCACCGACATCGTGGTGCCAGTGATCAAGAAGAACCAAAACACACCAACAATGGAATAGATGATTGAGCTAATGATCGCCGCTGGGAGTAATAATGACTCAAATAAAGCGGCCATCACAATATAGATCATGGCTAATGCTAGAAGCATATTTGTGATCATAATTTGCTGATCGGCTTGTTGGCGATTAAAACCTTGTCCTAATTTCCAGTTATATCCTTGAGGTAACTGTATAGAGCTCATGGCTTTAGTGATACGCTCTTGAGCTTGTTCCATGGTGATGTCATCTAGATTGGCACCTATAGTCAGTGCTGTTTGACGATTCTCTCGATAAATTGTTGTTAACCTCGGTTGTACTTTAAAGGTTGCCACATTTTCTAAGATTATATTTTGCTCACCTATTTGAGCGATAGGTAGCTTTTTAAGTTCGTTAAGTGAGTATTTTAATTGTTGATCATAAAGCAAGCGGATTTTCACTTCACCGTTAGGATCGTGTCTAAAGCTTCTTAACTCTATCCCACGTAATGCTGTGCTGACTATTTGTGCTATTTCATTGACATTTAGCCCTAGCTGGCTGGCTTTTATTTTATCAATGAGTAGCACCATTTCTTTTTGGTGTTGAGAAACATCACTACGTACATCGGCTAAACCTTCAACATGTTGAAGTATAGGAACGACTTGGTTGGCAAGGGTGACCAGTAAATCGGTTGATGGACCCACTAAGGTCATGGTAGCGCCACCAGTTTGGGCACTTTGCCAACCAAAGTCAGGTTTAGCATCAGTAAAAACAGGCATGTTCTGTCGAATTCGCGCTTTTAGCTCTGTCATAGAAATATCACGCTCTTCTTTTAACAATAACGTAGAGGAGGCTCTTTCACCATTGTAATAACTATAAACAGAGTCTATGTAAAAGGCTTCTTGATTGTTATAGAGGTAGTCTTCAAAGCGATCTACCATAGCTTCAACATGCGCTAAAGGAAACTGTCCTTCTACGTGATAGCGCATATAAAGTCTGGTACCGTCTTGAGTGTCCATATTATCTGAGGTGATAGCACCCATAGGTATTGCGGTGCTAGCTAAGATCAGTAAAGCTATAATGCCCGTCACTTTGGGATGAGCCAATACCCAAGTTAAACTTTTTTTATAGCGAACTTGTAGACGATTAGGTTTTTTATCTATTTGCTGTGTTTTCACGCCACTTAGCTTATCTAATGATATTTTACTTAACAATAAAGGAAGTAACGTTTTTGCGATTAACAAGGATGCGGCAAGTGATAAACAAATGGCAATAGCTACATGCTCTAAAAATATCGTTAATTGTACTTTTTCACCAATGATATTCGGTAAAAAAACGATCATTGTGGTTAAGGTACCTGTCATGACCGCAAGAGAGACTTTATTTACTCCTTGTAATATGTTGCTTATTTTTTCCGATTTTTTTTGGCTGGGCGCTTCTTTATGTTGTGCTGCAATAGATTCAGTGATCACTACAGAATTATCAACCAACATGCCAACAGCTAATAATAACCCCATCATGGATAACACATTTAAAGAGTAGCCCAGTAAATACATAATGGCTAAGGTAACACAGATCGAAAAGGGCACGGAGGCTACCACAAGTAGTGTTGCTGTTGTATTACGCATAAATACAAATAGCACCGCGAATGATAATAGAGCACCTATAGCTCCCGATGTTAAGAGATCTGCTAATGAGTCAGTGACTCCTTTGGCCTGATCTTCCATCATAAAAATATTAACGCCATCAAACTGTTTACTGTTACGTATTTTATTAACGGACTGGGTAACACGGCCAGCCACTTCAACTAAATTAGCACTTGACTCTTTAAAGACATTCACGCCAATTGCGTAATTTCTATCTAAATGACGGCCATCTATCTGTTCTGGTTGTTCAAAATTAACACTGGCAACATCGCCAAGGTAAACGTAGTCGTTGATTTTAACATGACGAATATCACTTAAACGAGTATATTCACCTTTAGGGTTAAGCCGAATAGTGTTGTTAGTTGATTTTAATGAGCCAGCATTGATGGTAAAGTTTTCTCTTTGCAGTATTTTTGTTAACTGCTTTATATCAACATTATGTCGAGCCATTCTATCGCTAAGCAAACGTATTGAAATCTGTCTTGGATTGACCCCATAAAGTTCAACTTTCGACACCCCCGCTATGCGCTCAAGTGGTTTTTTTAAGTAATTATTCAATAACTGATAACTATTTTTAAGCTCGCGTTTGCTAGAAATACGCAAGGTTAAAATAGGCATATCAGCGGTTGAAAATTGATAGACAAAAATTCGTTGTAAATCATCAGGTAATAAATGACGAATGGCATCTATTTTTTCTCGCGCTTCTATTGCTTTACCCGTTAGGCTTCGCTCCCACTCCACTTCGATACCAATTTGAGCGCCGTGCTCGGTTGAGTTGGAATTGAGCCTGATAATGCCACCCATGGTAGCGAGTGCCTCTTCTAAAGGTTTAGTCACTAAGCGTTCTACTTCAGCTGGTGAAGAAGCTTGATAAGGGGCATTGACCATCATTTCGGGGATGTCAATGCCAGGCCATTTTTCTAACGGCAATAATTGCGTGGCGCTAAAGCCTGTTAACAGCATGGTTAAACACAACATAAACGTAGTGACAGGCTTTTTTAAGGCAAGTGCGGTTAAGTTAACACTTCGCTGTGTTGCTCTAGGAGAATTAGACATTAGTGGTAACTCCCTCCAGGTTAGTTGGCGCTGAATTTAGGTCACATTCCTTGGCATTAACGTCGAAATTTTTATAATCAAATAGCTGATATAAAACAGGAATAACCACTAAAGTGAGTAAGGTTGATGATAATAGACCACAAATAACAGTTATCGCCATAGGTGCTCTTAATTCAGAGCCTTCACCTAAGCCTATGGCCATTGGTACTAAGCCTAACGTAGTGGTTAAGGTGGTCATGATGATTGGGCGAAAGCGTGAAATAGCCGCACTTTTTATGGCCTTGGATTTTTCCATGCCCTTAGCGCGCAATTGATTGATTCTATCAACTAATACAATGGCGTTGTTGACCACAATACCCGCTAGCATGATGAGCCCAATAAAAACAATAACGCTGATATTGGTACCGGTAAAAAATAAACCATAAATTGAGCCAACCGCTGCCAATGGGACACTAAATAAGATTAAAAATGGATGAAGAAGGGATTCAAATTGTGAGGCCATCACTAGGTAAACTAAAAATACCGCCAGTGTTAACGCCATGATCATCGAGTTAAAAGCATTGTCCATTTCTTCACTTTGTCCCCCCAAGGTTGCTACCACTGAAAAAGGCAGTTGTAGCGTATCAATGTGCTTATTGGCACGGGCAATAGCGCTATGTTGATCGCCTAAGGCAATATTGGCACTGATCACGGCAACGCGTTGTTGATTGATACGATTAATTTGTGCAGGACCTAGGGTTTCGACAATATCGCTAATGCTTGCCAGAGTGATTGGGTAATGACTGTTGGGATTGACAATTAATTGCTGTAAGTCACTTATAGAGTCCCGCTCAGCTAGATCACTGCGAACTAAAATATCTATTTTTCTATCTAATAAAGTATATTTACTGGCAACATTACCACCGATTTTAACCGCTAATAGGCGGGCAATATCAGCGGCATTTAAACCAAGTTGAGCAATTTTTTGTTGGTTAAAATGTATGGCTAATTCAGGCTGACCTTGACGTTGACTATTGACGACATCCACAAACTGTGAGTCTTGTTCCATTGCTTTAGTGAGCTGTGTTGAATATTTTTTTAATTCATCAAGGCTGTAACCAGCAAGTTCAATGCTGATGGGTTTACTAAAGGTAAATAATTCTGGGCGGTTAAGGGATGTTGACGCGCCAACGACACGACGAGCATATTGTCTGACTTTAGCCATGACCGCTTGCTCATCTTTGTTGTGATGTAAAATAACTTGCAAGCGCGCTTGATGCTCTCCACCTTTATCGGCACTGCTGGTCATTAAGCTACCACGACCGGTAAGTGAATATGTACTTTTGACGCGCTTGTCATCTTGTAATTGTTTAGCAACGAGATTAATTGCCTGATCAGTTTTGGCCAACGGTGTGCCTGGGGCGAGTTCTAAATCAAAATAAAACTCACCTTGTGATAACGGTGGCAGTAGTTCTACGCCAATTTTAGGGAATACTAATATTGAAGACCCCGCAAATAATAAGCTGATCACTAAGGTTTTTACACTATGGTTTAAAGCAAGATTCAATAATTGTTGATAAGCAATCGCAATAACACCAAATAACGCATTAAATCCTTTGGTAATGGGTTTAACGACAGCAGCGAGTGCTTTGCTAATACCATGGAATATGACCAACAATACACGTATTATCAGCATAGGAATATAGATAAATACCAAGCTAAATGGTCGTGTCAATAACCAAGTTATTTTGTGCTTAAATGTCATTTGTTTAAAGCTTAATACGGGAACTTTACCTTCAGTGTCTTCTTTTATGGTTGAGTTTACTTGTCTTGAGGCCAGCATAGGAATTAGCGTGAGTGCTACTGCTAGCGATGCCACTAGAGCAAAAGTAACGGTCATCGCTTGATCGGCAAATAATTGTCCGGCAACACCTTCAATAAAAATCAGCGGTACAAACACTGCAAGTGTGGTTAAGGTTGAAGCAATAATGGCACCACTGACTTCTTTCGTGCCTTTACTTGCTGCCTCAATAACGTTAAGTCCTTGCTCCTTGTAGCGAGAAATGTTTTCGAGCACCACAATGGCGTTATCCACCAATAACCCCGTAGCAAGAGCAATCCCCCCTAGTGACATGATATTAAGGCTAATGTCATTGCCATACATCATATTAAAGGTGGCAATAACAGAAACAGGAATAGAAAGTGAAATGATTAAGGTCGGTATTATTGAACGTAAAAACAAATACAGCACTAACATGGCGAGTAAACCACCAATAAGTGCCGCTGATTTTACTTCACTGATGGCATTGCTGATAAAGGTGGACTGATCATAGACCACGGTAAGTTGATATTTATCGTCTGATTTTTTTGCAATGTCGGCAAGTTTTTTGTTGATCAGTTTAGCTACTTGTACGGTATTAGCGTCACCTTCTTTGTAAATAGCTAACTCAACGGCTTCTTTAGCATTAATCCGAGTGACGTCAGTACGTTCTTTGTAACCATCGACAATGTTAGCGATATCATTTAAGTAGATGATTTTGCTATTTTCTCGATAAACTACTAGCTGTCCAATTTGCTTAATATCGGTAAATTGGTTGAGGGTTCTCACTAAGTACTGTGTATTACCATCAATAAGCTTGCCAGCTGAAACATTAATATTTTCAGCAGTGATTCGCTGGATGATCTGTTGGCTACTTAGGTTTAATTGTGCCAGTTTATGTTGATCAATAATGACTTGGTATTCTTGTGCTAACCCACCACCTAATTTGACTGAGGCAACGCCCAATAAAGACTCAAGCTGGCGTTTAATATCATACTCACCAAAGGTTCTTAGTGTAGTGAGTGCCGCTACTGAGTTATCTTTACTTTGTAAACCTAGACGCATAATAGGGTCTAGCGAGGGGTTGAATTTTAAGATAAGTGGCTTTTCAACATCTAAAGGTAAGGTAATTAAATCAAGCTTTTCACGCACTTCTAAACTGGTGATATCCATAGGCGTTTGCCATTCAAACGTTAATAGCACATCAGATTGACCTGCTTTAGAGATAGACGTTATTTTTCTTAACCCTTTCACTACACCGACGGCTTCTTCAATAGGTTTAGTGATCAGTTGTTCTATTTCTCCTGGCGCTGCACCCGTGTAATTGGTACGAACTGTTAAGGTTGGGTAGGTTAATTCGGGTAATAAATTTACCGCTAAGCGTGACAGGCCAACCAAGCCGAATAAAATTACGGCAAAAGTGGCCATCCATACTGTGACTGGGCGTTTTATTGCGGTATCAACTACACTCATAATACTTCCTTTAGTGAGACAGTTATTGTGATAGGATTAGGTCTTAGTGTGCTTTGACAATGGCGGTTTCGCGGTTGGCTAACTCGTCATCGTCTTCAAGGATGCTGTCATCATTAAGTACTTCAACAAGGGCATTAGCTTTTAAGTTGTGTTGACCATTAATTACCACTAAATCGCCTTCAACAATTTCACCGTTTATTTCGGTAAGTTGCTCTTCAACAAACCCTTTTTCAATAATAACTTCAACAGCTTTATTGTCTCTTACAAGATAAATTTTGCTGACATTGTCTAAAGTGATAATGGCATCACTGGCAATAGTTAACGCGTTATCATGGGTGGCAAACGTTAGGGCTATTTGCGCAAACATCCCCGGTTTTAATTGCTTGCTTGAATTATCAATAGATAAAATCACTTTGAAGGTACCACTGCGTTGGTCAATAACTGGGGCAATAGAACGAATATTGGCTTGGTAAAGGTTATTTTTTTGTGCACTAAAGCTTAATAACGCTTGTTGATTAAGTTCAACATGACTTAACTGGTGTTCAGGTAAATATACAACTGCCTGCAATTTTGACGGATCAACAATATGAAATAGTTTTTGATAGCCTTGGGTAAAATGTCCTGTTTTGACATAACGTTGAGAAATGTAGCCTGACATTGGAGCGATAATTTGGCTGTCTTGCAAATCAAGCTCTGCTAACTTTTGTGCGGCAACAGCTGCTTGATGTTGATATTTAAGTTTGTCTGATGCTTGAGCACTCACTAATTGCTTTTTAGCCATTAAGGATAGTCGTTGTAACTCTTGATTAATGCCTTCTAATTCAGCTGTTGCTTTATCAAGGGCTAGTTGATATCGGCGAGGATCAATTTTTGCTAATACTTTCCCTTTTTCAACATAGTCACCTTCTTCAACATCAAGCGTTTCAACAATACCGGTAACACGGCTAATAATGTCAGCTTCGTTACGCGACTCTAAGATTGCGGTAGTATGAAAATTTGCTGAAATACTGTTGCGTTCAATAGCGGCAACCGTCACCGGGATAGCAAACGCCTTTTCTTTTTTCTCTTCTGTTTTGGCCGTTGTGTCACCGCATGCGCTAAGAAATATTGTGTTTAGAGCGAGTGTTGAAATGATGAGCGCTTTTTTTATGTCAATGATTAGCATAGTGTTGTCCATAAGATGTGCTATTAAGTTGATACAAATTAGCACATCTTATGCCAATAGGGATTAAAGACTATGTAACAAGGAGTTACAACTATGTTAATAATGAAATGGTTGTTGGCAATAGTGAAAAAGCAAACTTTTTAGTGATTTTGCTTAAGTGTTAGTGTTTAGAGGGAAAGCGCCATTTATTATTGAGTTGGCGCGGTAATACTGATTGTGTTGATATCTTTTTTAATTAAATGAGCATAGAGATGAACTGAGCGTTGATTTTCGTTAGCCGACTTTTTTCCCCCTTTGATCTGAACCCCTACTGTTGCATAAGTTGGCGTGTTAATTTTTCTTTGCTCAGCGAAAGCTAACATCATGGCTTGATCTGTAGTGAGCGGTCTATTAAGTAATGACATCATTAATTGGTGATCTGAGCTAAGTGGCTTTTTGATGCTATCTTTATTGACAGGCATAAAAGTGTGTGAAAACTTTTCAACCACTCCCCCGTGATAATAGCCATTATTTAACATTGGCGGTGAGTTGACTTGTTCAGTGCTGCTACAAGCAAAAAGTGATAAACAAAGGAGAGAACATAACACTGTTTTTATCGAATACATAACAAACCTAGCAGCATAAAATATTGAATAACACTAAGAGGGCAAGTGTTATGCCAAGTGATTTTTTGACGCGGCTCGTACTCGGTTTTTAGGATGTAAACCACTGTTAATTCGCGTGAATATTTTTTGTATCACAAACGGGGTAAATAGCCCAACAGGCTTTTTGTAGCGAGTATTTAACTCGGTGAGTTGTTTAAAAAACAACCGTCAATTTTTTGTTACTTTTTCCTTGTTCAGTATGGATATTAACCATTGTTGAAAAGCATTAATTGGCGCATAGTCCTGTTTATTATTGGGAGTCACTAAGTAGTAGCCATTATCGGTATTTAACGCTTGGTTACAGACAATAACTAACTCATTACGTTCAAGCTCACTCTGTATTAAAAACTTTGGCAATAAGGCAACGCCCAGTCCGGCGACTGCGGCATTCGCTGCGATAGCAAACTGCTCAAAGTGCATGCCTTGTCTTGTTTTACTTAAGTTAGCAATGGTGTCAGTGCGATTATCATGATCACTAAACCATTGTTGCCACGCATCTGGTCTTGTTGAAATATGCAGTAAAGGAAGATCGATGAGGCAGGCACAAATACTCTCTGATCTACTATCTATCTTGGCTAAACCTCTTTGTTGAAGAAAATCAGGTGAACACACCGGAACGGCTTCTTCATCCATTAAAAATAAACAATTGGCTTGTGCCCAATTTTTTTTACCAAAATGTATCGCACAATGAATGTCTTCTAGCGCAAAATCAAAAGGGGATAATTTGCTTACAGTGTTAATGGTAATTTGTGGGTTTTTGGCTAAAAAGTCAGGTAATCTTGGCATTAACCAGCGTGAGCCAAACATGGGTAAAATAGCTAAGTTGAGTACTCCACCACTAGGGTTGGTCATGATGTTAAGGGTGGCACTGCGAATATGGCTTAAGGCGGCATTAATTTCCTTAGCATAAATTTCACCTGCTTGTGTTAAGCGAATGGTTTGTTTATGCCGCTGAAATAAGCTCACACCAAGTTGTTGCTCTAACGCTGTTACTTGTCGACTTATGGCTCCTTGAGTTAGTGCTAACTCTTTAGCGGCAGCGGTAAAACTTGTGGTTCTGGCAGCTGCATCAAAAGCTGACAACATACTGGTGCTAGGTACTAATCGTTTGGAACTGGGTGTTGTCATCATATAAAAGGTGCTGCTACTTTACGTGTTGTTGATAAATATTGCGTTGATTAGATCAGCAAACCTGGCGTTTTCATCAACCTTTATTGGCAAAAAAATAAGCTTAATTAACACTACACTTGTTAATGGTAATAAGTATAACGGCTATTCGAGTTAATTGTCATTACAAAATGTAATGACCTGATGAAATAAACTCGTTTGAATCTACGCCGTTATTGGTTGATGATGCCAGTATGTTTTTTATACTGCTAGCTAAATAAGTTAATGATAATGAGAGTTAATAAGATCTATAACGACTCGTTTTGTTTTATATTCAAATAATTTGAATATTATTACATCACTTTTTAACTTGTTTGGTAATGAGTACAAGTAATACCATACAATAATTAAGGTTATTTTAGTAAGAGGATTGAGAATGTCACATTCTAGTGCAGAACATATAGACGTTGCCGTGGTTAACCCAAAAGCGCTTGATAAAGAAGCATGCCAGCCTAGCGGGGCGGTTCACGTGCGTGAGCAAGGGATAAATGATGTTAACGGGGCAGATATCGAGCAAATGCAAGATATCTACGGCTACAGTGACGAAGCTCGTCAAATTATCAAAGACGAAAACTTATTGCCTGCTGGCTTATTAAGTCGATTACATGCCTCTTATCCACAGCATTCAGGTTTGTTGGACAAAGAAGCGCACATGTTTCACGACAAAGATCAATACACAGGTCTGTCAGGTTTTCGTGAAGTGGTTAAAATTCTAGAGGCCAACAGTATTCATATTGGTGATATTGTTGAGCGAGAGTTATTTGTTGAGGTATATCGCTTTTTAGCAACCAAACACAGCTTAAATAGCATTGACTGGACCAATTTCTATGAAGATTCAGTCTTTCAGCTGGTTATGCCACAACCTAACATGATCAACAAAGACACGGTTGGGCAGTACCTAGGCGCAACAACGGCAGATAAAAAGAATATTGTTAGTGATTATCAAGAAAAAACCAGCCCGCACGATGGTAACCAACAATTAAACAAACCTTGGTTTGAAAATGAGCAGGGAGAGATTGAGTTTCTTGATGGTTCGCAGCATAAATATCCACAATGTCAGTTAATTTTTGATAAAACCACCCAAAACTGTTTCTCGTTTTGTACGTATTGTTTCCGTCACGCACAAGTGCGTGGTGATGAAGATATGTTTATTCAAAAAGAAATTGATCAAATTCATCGGTACTTAAAAGTACATAAAGAAGTTACTGATATGTTGATCACAGGTGGTGACGGTGGTTATATGCCAGCAAGCCGCTTAGCGCAGTATGTTACGCCATTAATGGAAGACAGGGAGTTACTCCATATTAAAACGGTACGCTTAGCCACGCGCTCGTTAACTTTCCAACCGGAAATGATTTTGAGTTCAAAATACGACAAGATGTTAGCTGTATTTGATAAGCTTCATGAAAATGGTATTCAGTTGGCGTGGATGGCGCATTTCTCTACGCCACGTGAGTTATTAAACCCAACAACCATTGCGGCTATTCGTCGTTTACAACGCCACGGTGTTGTTATTCGTAGCCAGAGCCCCATGATGAACCATATCAGTTTATTTGAACATAAAGATGGCAGCATTGATATTGATCGAAGTGCACAAAACTGGATAGATTTATCAAATATCTTAGCGACTTTGCTTATTAGTTTTCATTCAATGTATTGCGCGCGCCCTACGGGCGAACATCATTATTTTACCGCACCTATTGCTGATGTCAGTAAGATTTTCGATAAAATTTATCGAGAACTACCGTCTATCAACCGTCCGTCTCGTCATTTATCGATGACGACTTCAGCGGGTAAAATCTCTATCATGGGTGAATGTGAAGTTGGTGGTGAAAGAGCCTTTGCCTTGATGTTTACCGAAGGGCGAAATATGCAGTGGTTAGATAAAGTCTTTTTAGCTAAATATGATGAAAGTACCAATGATGTTAAATTGCTTAAACCATTTGATAGCGATAAATTCTTCTTTGAAGATGAACTAGCACAAATTGAACATGATTTAGCCGCAGCCTTGAGTAATCGTTTGAAATCATAATACGTAATACCAAACATTAGGGACAGTTGATCTTTGGCGGTTAAATTTTGTTCGAGATAAAAGCGTTTTAATCGCGGCGAGTAGTGTGTAGCCTAGTCATTCTAAGCAAATACTACTTAACAAAGAGTTAAAGCGCTTTTAGCCGAATCCTTCAAACAGTGTTTGTTGGACATTTTTACGGCGTTATCGCTTTTTTATGTGAAACAACCACATGACAAAAGCTCTGCCTTGTATAAATACCCAACAAATCGCTGCAAAATCAAGCTCGAAAGATCAACAGACCCTAATTAATGGATCACTTACCGAGAATTAAAAGACTTAAAGACAAGCTATTGATTAAAGAGAATGGTTGTTGAGGAGCATAGGCTCCTCAACAACCATTCACTAATAAGCTACATATTCATGTAGCGTCCTTGTCAAAATCAATAACAAAGCATATAAGCGTTTTAAAGTCGTCCTTTGGGAGTTCAGTAGCGAATTAATAACCGCTCAATATTAATAAAATATAGACTAACTGTGTAAGTCATTTTGTTTTCTCTAAGCTCGCTAATGTAATGTTTGGTATAATTAATTTACTTGATGTAATTCTTTCGTAAAAAAACCAGTCTATTGACTGGTTTTTTTATATTAACTTTTTTCAGCACTTAGAAAAAATTGGCTACGCACTGTATATTAGGCGTTTTGCTTAATCAAACCACTGAGCAAATAACTGCTTGATGTAATCTAGCACTTTAGAGAAAAAACTCCCTTCATTGACTTGTGATAGGGTAACCAACGGATACTGTGCAATGTCTTCACCATTAAGTTGCAAGAATAATTTTCCAACGACAGTGCCTTTGTCAATTGGCGCTTCAAGCGCTTTTGTTAGCTCTACATTGGCTTTTAAGTTTTTACGTTGGCCACGTGGTATCGTGATGGGGGTGTCTAATGAAATACCTAAATCAATGTGTTTTTTATCACCAAACCAAATACGATTACTGGCAAACTTATCACCGGCTTTATATGGCGTGAATGTTTCAAAAAATCTGAAACCATAATTGAGTAATTTTTTGCTTTCAACTTTTCGAGCACGCTCGCTTTCCGTGCCCATCACTACGGTCACTAAACGCATATCACCTTTTGTTGCAGAGGTAACTAAACTGTAACCTGCATTAGAAGTGTGGCCTGTCTTCATGCCGTCAACATTGAGGCTTTTATCCCATAACAAAGAATTACGGTTATACTGCTTAATATTGTTGTAAGTGAAGGACTTTTGCTTGTAAAGCGCATACTCTTTTGGCACATCTTGAATAATGGCACTGGCTAATGTAGCCATATCACGTGGTGTGGTCATATGGGATGCGCTATCTAAGCCGTGGCTATTTTCAAAGAAAGAGCTCGACATGCCTAGCTGTTCGGCATGAGCATTCATTAAGTTTGCAAAAGCACTTTCGCTGCCGGCAATGTGCTCTGCCATAGCGACACAAGCATCGTTACCAGAAGCAACAATAATACCTTGGTTTAATAAATTAACCGAGACTTCGGTACCGACTTCAATAAACATTTTTGAGGAGTCAGGGAAGTTTTTTGCCCAAGCATTTTCGCTGATCATCACCTTATCATCGTTTGAAATATTACCGCTTTCTAACTCTTTACCTATGATATAGCTGGTCATCATTTTAGTTAAACTTGCCGGCGCTAATTGCATATCCGCATTACCTTCTGCAATCACTTTTCCCGTGGTGTAATCGACTAAAATATAACCTTTGGCATTGATTTTTGGTGCATCAGGAATAATAGTAACGGCTTGACTCAATGAAGAAAAGGCAAGCACGGAGCCAACTAACGTGGTCGTAAAAAAGTGGATAAGCTTACGGGGAGAATTGGTAAATTTTATAGCCATAATGTTGTGTAATAATTTGATGTATTGAGTGAAAAGGAGAAATTTCAAGAAAGTATATCACTTCTATTGTTCTTGGCTACGGTTGAAAGGAGTTAAATCATGATAATAAGGAGAATATTGCCATAAATATTTACAAACGTCTTAAATAGGCATTGGGGTAGCCGCTGACTTTAAGTTGTTGTAATAGTTTTTTTTGCACATTTTCCTTAAGGATAGGCCCTATTTGTATGCGGTATATGCCATTATGCATAGGGTAGTGCACATTTTGGCTATACTGTTTAGCTAATTTGCTTGCTGTTTGTTTCGCTAAAGCTATTTTACTGGTGGCAAAAACTTGTATATAGCTTTGTTTATTTTTGCTCACTGGCTTAGTTACAGGTGCTGACGCGTTGCTCACTATTGTTGTTGGCTTGATTTTTGGATTGAAATCAGTGATTGCAGTAATTTTTACGTCGGTGGTGCCTGTTTTTAGCATATCTAACTTGTAGGCAGCACTGTAGGATAAATCGATTATCCTGTTTTGGTGAAACGGGCCACGATCATTAACCCGTACAATTACCGTTTTGTTGTTGGCGAGGTTGGTCACCTTGACATAAGTGGGTAAGGGGAGGTTTTTATGAGCGGCGCTCATGCCGTACATATCATAAATTTCGCCGTTAGAGGTGAGGTGGCCGTGAAATTTTTTACCATACCATGAAGCTATACCCGTTTGCTCAAAGCCTTGAGCACTTTTAAGCACTTGATAGTTGTTGCCTAAAACGCGGTAATTTTTATTTCCGCCAGGGCTATGAGGCTCATCTCTTGCGATGGCATCTCTTAGCTCAACCTGATTTGGTGCTCTGCTTGGGGTGCTGTCATGGGCATGCTGATAGCGACCTGTGCTACAAGCCGTAATAAAAATGATAGCGATAAATAAAAGAAAGTTTTTTGTATATCCCATTAATTGGCTCATACTTCATCTTCATTGTTACAAATAGGGTTATAAAAATCGGGCTCAACCAACTTAGCTTACACGTGCAATCGTCGATGTGTGCCCACTGCCATTAGCATGCCAAATCCTGCCAGTAATGTCACCATGGAAGTCCCGCCATAACTAACTAAAGGTAAAGGGACTCCCACCACGGGTAAAAGTCCTGATACCATGCCTATATTGACAAAAACATAAACAAAGAAGGTAAGGGTAATACTGCCACCTAACAGTTTGGTAAAGGCATGCTGTGCGTTAATGGCGATCCATAAACCGCGCATGACAATAAATAAATAGACAGATAACAGCACCCCTACGCCAATAAGGCCGAATTCTTCGCTAAAAACGGAGAAAATAAAATCAGTATGGCGCTCAGGCAAAAACTCTAATTGAGATTGTGTACCTTGTAAATAACCTTTGCCTTGAAACCCTCCAGAGCCTATCGCGATTTTAGATTGAATAATGTGGTAGCCTGAGCCAAGCGGGTCTTGCTCAGGATTAAGGAAAGTCATCACCCGTTGTTTTTGATAATCCTTCATTAAAAATATCCACAATATAGGGGCAAAGGCTGAAGCCATTGCGGCGCAAACCATAATTAATTTCCAACTTGCGCCGGCTAAAAAAATCACAAATATACCTGAGCTCGCAATCAGTAACGAGGTGCCTAAGTCAGGTTGTTTAGCAATCAGTAATGTGGGCATTAACACTAAAATAAAGGCCCAAACGACCGTAGAAATTTTTACCGGTAAATTATCTTGGCTAATAAACCAAGCAATCATAATTGGCACCACCAGCTTCATAATTTCGGAGGGCTGAAACTTCATAAAACCGAGATCTAGCCAACGTTGTGCGCCTTTACCTACATGCCCAAATAGCAGTACTGCCACTAGCATGAGCAAGCCAATGATAAAAACAGCAACCGCCCATTTTCGATAAACTAGTGGGGGAATTTGAGCAATAAATAACATTACCACCAAAGCAATACCAAGGCGTACAGCTTGGCGAATAACAATATCAATATTTTGACCACCAGCACTATAGACAATAAACAAGCCTAGTGACATCAATGATAATATGCCCAACAGCAAAGGTAAGTCGATATGCAGTTTTTGCCAGATGCTGCGCTCTGCGGGATGATCTTGGCCATGTCTAGGCATTAATCTGCTCCGTTATTTTGTTGAAGGCTCGGTGTTGCTTGGTGATGAGCTTGATGAGCAGAAAGTCTATGATCACTCTTAACATTGTTATCAATACTTGAGGTGATCACCCGTGAGCCAAAATACTGATCCATAATTTGCCTTGCCACCGGGCCTGCATTCGTACCTCCTCCTCCTTTAGCTACATTTTCTATCGCCACAGCAACGACAATTTCTGGTTGTTTAAAAGGAGCAAAGGCGATAAACATGGCATTATCACGTTTACGCTCTTGTGTTGCTTGTGCGTCGTACTTTTCATCTTGCTTAATACGAGCAACTTGGGCTGATCCTGTTTTACCCGCCGCATCATAAGTGGTTCCTTTAAAGGCTGCATGCCCTGTAGCATCAACCTTTTGAACGGTTCTGTGCATAGCATTAAGAACAATATCCCAATTCTTCGCTTGGTTTAATTTCAGTGGCGCTTGTTCTTCATAATGTCTTTGAACATGAGTGTTGTTATGGTTGCTGTTACTTGAAGAAACTTCAGCTGTTGCTTTAAGAAAATGTGGCACTTTTCTCTCACCACGGTTTACTAAGGTGGTTAATGCTTGTGTTAATTGCAATGGCGTGACCGTCCAGAAACTTTGGCCAATTCCTACGGATAAGGTTTCACCGGTATACCAAGGCTGATTATAGCGAGCGCGTTTCCAACCCACACTTGGCATAATAGCCTTACTTTCTTCATGAATATCTATACCGGTGTAATCACCAAAACCAAAGCGTTCCATCATGGTGCTGATTTTGGTAATGCCTAATTTAAAGGCTAAATCGAAGAAATAAATATTACATGACTGTTCTATAGCTCGATTTAAGTCGACCCAGCCATGCCCTCCATTTTTCCAATCACGATATTTATTGGGTAAACCTTCAAGTTGATACCAACCGGGATCTGGAATTTTGCTATGCTCAGTAATGACTTTTTCTTCTAAGCCGGTAAGTGCTAGAAAAGGTTTTACCGTTGATGCGGGCGGGTAACCTTGAACACTGCGATTGATCAGTGGCAAGTTTTTGGAATTGAGTAATTTTTTATAATCTTTTGAACTAATACCGTGAACAAATAAATTACCATCATAACTTGGGTTAGAATACATGGCTAAAATGCCTCCGGTGCGAGGATCCATCGCCACAACGGCGCCGCGCTTACCTGATAAGGCACGTTTAGCGATCATTTGTAATTCTATATCTAGGGTTAAAGTGAGATCTTTTCCTGAGATGGGGGGGGTATAATCTAAGGTGCGTATAATACGTCCTTGGCTATTTATCTCAACTTCTTGATGCCCAATACGTCCATGTAAAATATCTTCGTAATATTTTTCAATCCCTAGCTTGCCAATGCCATGAGTTGCGGCATAGTTTTCTGACTTGCCTTCAAGCTCTAGTTTATTAATATCTTTTCGGTTTATACGTGCCACGTAGCCTAAGCTATGGGTGGTTAAATCACTAAAGGGGTAGTAACGCTTTAAACGTGCATCAACAAAAATACCAGGATATTTATGTTGGTTGACGGAAAACACCGCGACTTGGTGTTCACTTAACCGTGGGTATAACTCAACCTGTTTAAAGCGACGTTTACGTTTAACGGCTTTGAAAAACTTGTCTTGTCTGTCTTGGCTTATCTGCAGCAGTTGGCTGACTTCACTGATGCTATTTTTTAGATCTTGTACATCTTCGGGAATAACCGCCAAGCTATAAACTGGTTTGTTATCGGCAAGTAACACACCATTTCGGTCATAAATCAAACCGCGATTAGGCGCGACAGGGAGTAATTTTATCCGGTTAGCGTTAGAGCGAGTTTGATACTTTTCAAATGAGTTAACTTGTAGGTTATACACATTAGTAAACAAGACTAATAACAAAACCAATACACCAATAAAAGCGATAAAAGTACGTCTTGCAAACAGGTTTGCTTCTGCTGTGTGATTCCTAATCAGAACGCGACGAGGAGCCAAAATTATTCTCTGTGATACGGGTGGTTATGATTAACGCTCCAAGCGCGGTATAAGCTTTCAGCAATGATAATTCTGACCATAGGGTGAGGTAAGGTCAGTGGTGATAACGACCACTTTTGCTCACTAGCTTGAATACAAGTCATCGCTAAGCCTTCTGGCCCACCGACAAGCAAGGCGACATCTCTACCATCAAATTGCCAACGCTCTAGCTGCTTGGCAAGTTGTGGAGTGTTCCAAGGTAAACCTTCTACTTCTAAGGTTACAATACGGTTTCCTTTTGGAATCGCTGCCAATAGCTGTTCGCCTTCTTTTTCAAGAATTCGGGCTATGTCAGCATTTTTTCCGCGCTTTCCTGCGGGTATTTCAACTAAATCAAATGACATGTCACGGGGAAATCGACGCGCATATTCGCTAAAACCTTGCGTGACCCAAGCAGGCATTTTAGTCCCAACGGCGTATAACGTTAACTTCATAATAAAATCGTGCTAGGTTGTTAATGAGTGAACTAATCTTCAGCCCAAAGTTGTTCAAGATTATATTTATCACGCTGTTCATCGGTCATTACGTGAACAATAATATCGCCTAAATCCACTAATGACCATTCTCCAACGTCATTACCTTCTATGCCTTTAGGTTCAAACCCTTTAGCGCGGCACTCAGTAGCTACCGATTGGGCGATTGATTTTACGTGGCGATTTGAGTTACCTGAGCAGATGATCATAAAGTCGGCAAAGCTGGCTTTATCCATGATATTAAGAGAGATAATATCTCGACCTTTCATGTCTTCGAGTTTTTCAATAACAAATGCGTTAAGTGCTTCAGTTTGCAAGGTGATTTTCCTATATATTTACAGTGTGGTATGAATGTACTTTTGGTGCTTAGTATTTCAGTTAAGCACAACCTGAGAATACTAACATCATTTGCGCTATAGGTTAACGATAAAGCCGATTTTTATTGATAAATGCGCAAACTTTTGCATTGAGAAATTGATCACAGTTTTGTTTACTGGCTAAGCGATGCCTAATTTCGCTTGATGAGATGTTGATATTGATGAGAGGTTTTATTGGTGCTGTGGCGTTGTGTTGCGTTAACAGCTCTATGATTTCAGGGATAATGAGGATACCACCACAAGCTTTTTGCTCTAACTCGGCTAAACGGGTTATTTTATGCTGATTGAGTAATTGCCTGGTGGCTTCGTTGACACTGTTAAGTTGATAGTTTGGTCGGGTGTTTACCACTACATGGCATAAGGATAAAATTTGTTGATATTTATGCCACGTGGTAAAGGTTAATAATGAATCTAAACCCATTATAAAAAAGAGCCTTTGCTTAGGGTAGCATTGTTTTAGCTCAGTTAAAGTATCGACGGTGTAAGAATGACCGCTACGGGCTAACTCTCGGTTATCGCAATAAAAATATTCTTCTTCGTTGCAAACCAGTTTGACCATGTCTGCTCTTTGTTTGGCGGTGACATTGGGGCTTGTTTTATGAGGGGGGATGTTTGCTGGGATAAGGAGTACTTTATTAAGTGATAAACAAGACATTAGTTGTTTTACTGGCTCGGTGTGACCAAGGTGAATGGGATCAAAAGTTCCCCCTAATATACCAATGTTTTCCACGTTTAGCTGAACTCATAATTTAGCGAAAATTGTCTAGTTTTTTCGCCTTGATAAAGGGTTAGGCACAGATCGGCTAATAGAATAAAGCTATTAAATTCACTACTGGTTTTACTGATTAAGTCAATATCGGCTAGCCTTGCAATTGCGTGTTTAGTATTGGCTAAAGTGATGTGGGTTAGTGCGTGTTGATATAAGGGTTTACGTTTATCCCAGATACGATATTCTTTATAAAGATCATTAAGTGATTGGCCTTGAGCTAGTTTTGTTAACATTAGATAAAGTTGATTTATTTCTTTATTAAAAAACCACAGTAGTTGGCTGGCCGCAATGCCTTCTTGCTGCATTTTATCTAGCATGGTGATACATTTTTTACAGTTGCCCAGCAAGAGGGCATCAATGATTTGAAAGGGGTTAAATTTAGCTTGGTTGATCACTAAGTTTTCAGCATCTGCTAGGGTAATAAGTTGCTGTGGCTTAAATAACAAGGACAATTTTTGTAGCTCTTGCTCAAGCGCAGGTAAATTTCCTTCAAATAATTCAAGCAGTAAATTAGTTAGTTCTGGTGCTAAATTAAGCTGTAAATTTTTTACCTGAGTTTGCAACCAACGGGGCAAAGCTTTGGCGTCAATATCGTATAAAGGTAAATAACAACCTAACGCTGTTAACGCTTTAAACCACTTTCGGTTCGCACTAGGACCATCTAATTTTTCACCGTGAAAAATAAAAATCACATCTTTAGGTGACTGGGCGTCTTTAGCATCTTGCGCTAAACGTTCACTTAAGGCGAGCAAGGCTTTGTTACCCGCATCACCAATTTTATGAGTGGTAAATTCAACTTCGATAATACGTTGGCTAGCAAATAGACTCATGGACAGGTATTCATCCATGAGTTGCTGCCAGTTAAAGTGATTATCGGTGCTAAAGCGAATCAATTCACTATAGCCCTGCTGATTGGCATGCGATTTTATGCTGGTTAACGCGTTATTTTTTTGCCAAGGTTCATCACCAAATACCAACCATACACAATGAAAGGATTGTGTTAATGTTTGTGGTAATTGGTTATGATAAATTTTCATTTAAGCCTTGTTTAGAAAAAAAACAGCGAGTTAGCCTTGAATACTTGCCATATTGCGTAAAATTTTGTCTGCTGCCGATTGCCTCATTTCACTTAATAATAATGAAAGTTCGCGTGATTTTGCGAGTGCTTGGCTTGGATCATCTTGATAGTCTCTATTAACTTCAAAGCGAAAGTTTTGCGGCTCTGCATTAACAAAACGCAGCTGATAATGCACCGTATATATTAGTTCATATTCAGCAACTTGCCCGTTTTTAAATACCGATAATGTTCGTCTATCTAGCTTGTCTGACATAATACGTAGCTCAGGTGATTGAGCGGTTTTACTGGTTAAAACATTTACCTGATTTCGCTTTAAATGCTGTTTAAGCAAACGTGTTAATTGACCATGTACATCACTTGAACTGACATATAAGGTTTGTAGCTCTTTATCAAGTAAGTAATCACCTCTTAACTGAAAACCACAGCTAAACAACATGCTTGATATGCATATCGCCAACAAGCATGTTTGTTGATTCGCTTTGCGAACACTTGAACTAAAATAGGATAATCCCATATTAATTCGCCACAATATTAAGCAGTTTTCCCGGTACATAAATCACTTTGCGGATAGTTTTATCAGTGGTGAATTTAATCACGCCATCATCGGCTAAACCTTTGGCTTCAACCGCTTCTTTACTGGCATCGGCTGCTATGGTGATTTTAGCACGCAACTTACCGTTAACTTGCACTATGATGAGTTTTTCATCTTCAACCAACGCACTATCATCTACTACTGGCCATTGAGCGTCTTCCACGGCGGTGTTGTTTTCATCTAGTTGTTGCCATAAATAATGACACATATGGGGGGTGATGGGAGTAAGCATCAACACAACAGCGCGAAGTGACTCAAGCATAACCGTTTTCTGTTCAGCAGTTTTCATTGGCGCTTTACTTAAATGGTTCATTAACTCCATGATGGCAGCAATCGCAGTATTAAAGGTGTTACGACGGCCAATGTCATCGGTCACTTTCGCAATGGTTTTGTGTAGTTCTCGGCGTAGTGTTTTTTGTGCTGAGCTTAAGGTTAATGAGGCTATTGTAGGTAATTTAGCATCGTTGGTTGCCACAAAATCATTCACTATTTTATAAACGCGTTTAACAAAGCGGTGCGCGCCTTCAACACCAGCATCTGACCACTCTAAAGTTTGCTCTGGCGGTGAGGTAAACATAATAAATAAGCGTACTGTGTCAGCGCCAAACTTTTCAATCACGGCTTGTGGGTCAATGCCGTTATTTTTTGACTTTGACATTTTGCTCATGCCGGCTGAAATAACGGCTTCACCGTCCATTTTGCTAATGGCAGAAGTTACTTGTCCTTTTTCATTACGCTCAACGTTAACATCGCATGGTGCAATCCACTCTTGGGCGCCATTTTCTGCTTCACGGTAGTATGTATCAGCTAATACCATACCTTGGCACAATAGTTTTTTAAACGGTTCGTCACTTGCCACTAACCCGACATCACGTAATAATTTGTGGAAGAAACGAGAATAAAGTAAATGCAAAATTGCATGTTCAATACCACCAATGTATTGATCAACGGGCAACCAGTAATTGGCTTTGCTTGGGTCAAGCATTTGCGTGTTGTCATTGGGAGAACAATAACGCGCGTAATACCAAGAAGACTCCATAAAGGTGTCAAAGGTGTCGGTTTCACGCAGGGCATCTTCACCATTGAAGGTTGTTTTAGCCCATTGTGGATCATCTTTGATGGGGGAGGTGACGCCGTTCATCGACACATCTTCAGGTAGTACAACCGGTAGCTGGTTTTCAGGTACCGGAACCGACTCTCCATTGGCTAGATTGATCATTGGAATTGGTGTACCCCAATAACGCTGGCGTGAAACACCCCAATCACGTAAACGGAAATTAGTGGTGATTTTTCCTTTATTTTCGCTGACTAATTTATCGCTAATGGCTTTAAATGCAGCGTCAAAGTCTAAGTTATCAAACTCACCTGAATTGATTAATAAGCCTTTTTCTGTAATGGCTGCTTTACTGATATCGTCAGCTTCTTGGCCTTTAATAACTTGTGTGATGGCTAAACCATACTTAGTGGCAAATTCATAGTCACGTTGATCGTGACCGGGAACGGACATAACTGCCCCTGAGCCATAATCCATTAAGACAAAGTTTGCCGCCCAAACGGGGACTCGTTCACCGGTTAATGGGTGAATGGCTTTAAGGCCAGTATCAACCCCTTTTTTCTCCATTGTTGCCATGTCGGCTTCTGTAGTTTGGTTTGCTTTACATTCTTCAATAAAGTTGGCCAGAGCAGGGTTGTTTTTAGCTACGGCTAAGCTTAAAGGATGCTCTGCAGCTAGAGCTACATAAGTTACTCCCATTAAGGTATCAGGACGTGTTGTGTAAATGTTGAAGCACTCTTTTTTACTGTCAACTACACCGTCAACCTCAAAGGTCATTTCAACGCCTTGTGAACGACCAATCCAGTTACGTTGCATAGTTTTTACTTGCTCAGGCCAATCTTCTAGTTGGTCTAAGTCGTCTAGTAATTCTTGCGCGTAATCGGTTATTTTAATAAACCATTGTGGAATTTCTTTTTTCTCAATAATGGCACCTGAGCGCCAGCCACGACCGTCAATTACTTGTTCGTTAGCCAGTACGGTTTGATCGACAGGGTCCCAATTCACCGTGGCGTTTTTTTTATACACTAAACCTTTTTCATAAAGCTTAGTGAAAAACCACTGCTCCCAGCGATAGTAGTCTTGCTTGCAGGTAGCTAGTTCTCTGTCCCAGTCGTATCCAAAGCCTAATGATTTTAACTGCTTACGCATGTAATCTATATTTTGATAAGTCCATTTGCCTGGCGCACTTTTGTTTTTAATTGCCGCGTTTTCAGCCGGTAAGCCAAAAGCATCCCAGCCCATAGGTTGCATAACATTTTTACCTTGCATGCGTTGGTAGCGAGAAATCACATCGCCTAAGCTGTAGTTACGCACATGGCCCATATGTAAACGCCCACTTGGGTATGGAAACATGGCTAAGCAATAAAATTTTTCTTTGCTGTCATCTTCTATGGCTTTAAAGGTGTTGTTGTCAGTCCAAAATTTTTGTACTGTTGCTTCAATTGCTTGGTGGTTGTAAATGGCTTCCATTAATGGCTTCTCGAACGCTGTAATTTGGAGTGTTTTAAATTTTTTGTTCAGCAGTTTATGCTGAAAATAACTAAAAACAGGAATTAAAAATATCGCGATAGAATACCTTATCTAGGTGCTTAACAACAAGCTTAATTGCTTATTTTGTCTATACTATTAAAAAGAATACCAAGTACTCATAAAAGGAAAGGATGATGGTTGAAAAAAAAGAGTATTTAATGGTGGTTTATCAAAATCTTAATGCTTGGTTAAATGAAGTAAAAGAAATACAAAAAACTAAAATTACGGCCTTGATAAAGCAAGCGACGTTATATGCAAAAGCCGCAGAAGAGATGTCTGAAGAAAAGCTTAGCCAATTTGCGGATAACCTAAGCTATGACTTACATGATTTTTATCAGCAAAATCAATCACAAGCTAAACACTCTATTTATTTGGGGTTATTAAATGAGACCTTATGGGCCAACTTAGCACAGCTGACTGATAAGTCGCAGGTTGAGTGGGCTGAGCTTGTTGATGATTTTAAACATGATGGGGTATATCATCGCGGTGATATCATTGGCTTTGGCGAAATAGCTTGTCAACATTGCCAGCACACATTAACGCTAATGCATGCCAGTGAATTAGGTGTGTGTGCTCAATGTGGTGGAGAAACTTTTACCCGCTTGCCTCTTGATCCTTAATGCTGCTATTGTTCAATGAAAATTTAGCGAGTAAACTTACCGACTTGCTTTTAAATGCCTTATATTTCAGCGTTTCAATTAAAAAATTTCGAGTAAATAACTTCAAGGATTTTCATGACCACAACGCCAGTTTCACACTGTAAACTCTCTTCATCACAGCTGAGCACAACCATTAGCGCGCAATTGTTTTCCCAATCACAATGTTCTAGCCATATCAAACAGGTTTTTATTGGGCATGAACGTGCAAAAGAAGCGTTAGCGTTTGGCCTTTCTATGTCGGCCATTGGTTTTAATGTGTTTGCCATGGGGGAGCATGGCACAGGTAGACAAACGTTAATAAAGCAAATGTTAATTGCATTGGCCAAAGAGCAGCCTACGCCAACAGAGTGGTGCTATATCAATAACTTTGATGAAACCCATGCGCCATTTAAATTGTACGTCAACCCAGGTGATGGTAAGCAATTGTTGTCACGCTTAAATAAGTTTATTGATGAGTTGTTAGATTTGTTTCCTGAAATTTTTGATAACCCAGGCTATCAACGACAAAAATCGGCCATTGACAGAGAATTTAATAATAAATATGACCAAGCCATTGAGGCTGTTGAAGATATAGCCTTGAAAAATAACGTGGCTTTATACGAAGAAAATGGTGAGGTAGGCTTTTCGCCCTTAGTAGATGGAAAACCGTTAAATGATAAAGAATTTGCTAGTGTTAATGAAGAAGAACGCGCAAAGTTTTATCAATTATTGGCTGAACTTGAAATTGTGCTAGCTGAACAATTATTAGAGTTACCACAATGGAAACGCATCTCGTCTGATAAAATGCGTAAATTAAAATATGACACCGCTGAACAAGGTATTGCTCCTTACTTAACAGAACTTGAACAAGAGTTTGCTGCAAATAAAGGCGTATTAAAATATTTAACGAAAGTCAAAGCGCATATTGTTGATGCCGTATTAGAAATTTTAGTTACTGAAGAAGAAGAGTCGGTTAACGATAAAGAGTTGCGTAAGCTTATGGCTGAACGCTTTTTACCCAACTTATTGGTGTCTAGAGACACCGATGATGGTGCTCCTGTGGTTTATGAACAAAACCCAACCTATCAAAATTTATTTGGTCATGTGGATTTTGCTAGTTTTCAAGGGAGCACTTATACCAGCTATCGGTTAATTAGACCGGGGGCGCTTCATAAAGCGAATGGCGGATATTTGCTGCTTGATGCCGATAAATTGTTAACTCAGCCTTTGGTATGGTCAAGACTTAAATTAGCTTTGAAAACGGGTCAAATTACCATAGAAAATCCGTATTCAGAAATAACCCAACCGGGGGCTTTTAGTTTACAACCGGAAAAAATTCCTCTGCAAGTAAAAGTTATTCTGTTAGGTGATGCAGAAATTTATTATACCTTGCAAGATTATGATCAGGAGTTTACCGAGCTATTTAGAGTGCTAGCAGACTTTGATCGCTATTTAGATAAAAACGAAGATAATTTAAAAGCTTATGGCAATTTAATAAGACAACGAGCCTTTAAACATAAGTATCCTGATATTGATGATGAAGCGGTGCTTGCCTTGGTGCGCTATGCCTTGCGACGTGCTGAGCATCAACATAAAATATCAGCCAATATTGTGCAAGTAAATGATTTGTTGGATGAAGCAAATTATTGCTGGGGGAAAGCAGGCGCAAAAGGTAAGCTGACCGCTGAGCATGTTGAGTTGGCCTTAGCTGCGAAAAAACGTCGTACTGGCCGATTAAGTGAAACCTGGCTTGATGAAATAAAAGAGCAGCAAGTACTTATTCATACTGAAGGTGATTTTGTTGGTAAAGTAAATGGCTTAACGGTACTTGAAATTGGGGATAGTGTTTTTGGTACCCCTGCACGGATCACCGCGACCGTTTATGCTGGCAGCCAAGGCGTGACAGATATTGAGCGTGAGGTTGATTTAGGTAAGTCTATTCACTCAAAAGGAGTGTTGCTGTTAACGGGATATTTAGGGCATAAATATGGTCAAGGTTTTCCTGTTAGTATTTCTGCCAATATAGCCATTGAACAATCTTATGGACATATTGATGGAGATAGCGCCTCAATGGCAGAACTTTGTGCTTTGATTTCGGCTATTACTCTGTTGCCTATTGATCAAAGTTTGGCGATTACGGGCTCTATTAATCAGCATGGTGAAGTGCAATCTGTGGGTGGCGTTAATGAAAAAATAGAGGGTTTTTTTCAACTATGCAAAGACAAAGGGCTAACGGGTAAGCAGGGCGTAATTATTCCTAAAACCAATGTGATTAACTTGATGTTAAATAGTGATGTTATTGATGCAGTAGAGCAAGGCATGTTTACAATTTATGCTGTTGAAACGATTGATCAAGCATTAGAATTATTGATGTCGAATAAAGCTGGAACCCTTAATAGCACTGGGCGTTACCCAAGAAAATCAATACACGCTCTGGCGTTAGAAAAGTTAGAGAAATTTGCAGATTTACTTCATGGTGAAGAAGCATGATTTTTTAAAGTAAATCAGACAAAGGGCTACGCACGCCGTTAGCCCCATGTTCTATAACATGAGTATAAATTTGTGTTGTGCGTAAGTCGCTATGGCCTAGCTGCTCCTGCACTGTACGGATATCAGCACCTCGTTGCAATAAATGGGTAGCGAAAGAGTGACGCAACGTGTGACAAGTGACGTTTTTTTCTATATGTGCCTGTTTAGCTGCATTTTTGATTGATTTTCTTATGGTGGTTTCATTAATATGATGGCGCCTTAGGGCATTTACTTCAGGGTCTTCACTTAGACTTTTGGATGGAAATAAATAATGCCAGCCTAACTCTTTTCGTGCATTAGGGTATTTTTTACTAAGCGCAAAAGGAAGGTAAACACCTTGATAATTATCGGTGTCGTTATCTAATTCAAAAAGTAATTCAACCGCTTGAATTTGTTTTTTTAGTGAAGGTATTAACTCTTTTGCTAGCGTAACACAGCGATTTTTACTGCCTTTTCCTTGCCAAACCCTGACGGTAAAGTAATCAAAGTCTATGTCTTGTACTCTTAAACGCACCGCTTCCATTAACCGTAAACCACTACCGTACATCAGTTGACAAGCTAATCGATAATTAGCATTAATTTGCGGTAATAGTGCAGATATTTCTTGTTGCGTTAACACCACAGGCAGTTTTTGTTGTATGTGACTTTTATTAAAATTAAGCTCTAAAGTTAACTCGTTTTTTAATACATATTTATACATGAAAGATACTGCATTTAATGCTAATGCTTGCGTTTTAGGGGCAACGTTCATTACATTTGACAGGTGGGATAAAAAAGCTTCTACTTCTTTATTATGGCATGTATTAGGGTGGCGTTTATCGTTAAAGATTATAAATGCTTTTATCCAATGCAAGTAAGATTCTATAGTGCGTTTTGCGTATCTTTTAGTCCACATTTGCTCTTTAATGTGGCACAGAAAAAGTGAGTTCATCTATACGTCCTTATATGTGATACTGTTTTTTTATACAGTTTAGCTTGTATTCCTCTTTTGCACCAGTAAAAAGGAATTATTCTCGCTTTCTTTATAGCAACCTGACAGGGTGATAAGTAAGTTATTGTATACATTTGAGAAATAAAGTATGTTACTATTTGAAAAATTTGAAAGAAGGAAAAATCCCTTGTTTAAACAAGGAAAAATTCCTTCTAATAAGCTGTTAGCTGTTTAAGGTCGAGTATGAGTTTACTGGGAATGATTCCCTTTATTATTGCAATAGTTTCTTTTATCTTTGCATTTAAACATTTTACTAAATTTGTTGATGGAGCTTGGCGTAAAACATTCTATAGTAAGCACTTGGTTAAATTCGTTATAGCTACATGTATATTTTTAATTATGTTTTATATTATGGCGCAATATCATGAAGAATTAGGCATTAAATCTTCATGTGCTAGAAGTGCAGATTGCTACCAAGAAAACAGCTAACAAGCCACTCAAGCAGGACAAATAACAGTTGGTTTTTGCTCCTGCGTCGCT
>JASMAS010000015.1 GCA_030754235.1 Litorilituus sp. | reverse complement strand
CATCCGGTTGATTTTCAGGTAATGCTAACTGAAAAGCTTCGAGTTTATTACAATTTTCAACCACGCGATTAATATAGGGATAAGCACTCATGTCAACATTAAAACGATGGGCATTGTAAACTTGTGCCACGAGACAAATATCGGCAACCGTTATTTGATCTTGAAAACAGTAACAACCCGCTGTTTGTACAAGTCGTTTTTCAATGGCATTAAAGCCTATTGTCATCCAGTGATCTAGCCAAGCACTTTTGGCTTGTGCAGCAACTTTCATATCACCTGCTAAATATTGCTGAATTCGTAAATTATTTAGCGGGTGAATATCGCAGGCAATGTCTAATGCTAGCGCCTGCACTTTTGCCCGAGTTTTGGCGTCGTCAGGGTATAAAGATAAACCGGGATAATTTGCGTCTACATAGTCAATAATTGCTAACGATTGGTTTAATGAAAAATCACCATCGACTAAGGTTGGCACCAACTGGTTTGGGTTAAGTTGCGCATAAAATTCCTGGTGCTGCTCACCACCATTTTTCACCAAATGCACCGATTCTCTTTCAAATTCTATTGCTTTTAGGTGTAAAGCAATTCTTACTCGATATGCCGCAGTAGAGCGCCAATAACCATATAGTTTCATTTAATATCCCTTTGTTCATTGTCATTATAATTTTTATAGATCAAAAGTTTTCTTCGATACTTCAACTAGCTCAAGAACAACAAAACAGCCAGGGAAAACCTAATACTCAGGATAAATGGAGGTATTCAACTATCCTGAGTCTACAAAAGGACTGCTTCGCGCTCAGTATTAACCTTGACTTTACCCTTTATACTCCACAACCGTTTGCTCAATGGCACCAAAAATACTTTCACCATTATCATCAAACATTTCAATACGAACATTATCGCCAAAGCTCATAAATGGAGTACTTGGCTTACCATCAGCGATGATCTCTAACATGCGTTTTTCGGCCAAACAACTAGATCCCGCTGAACGATCATAGTTTGAGATAGTACCAGAACCAACAATGCATCCAGCAGAAAGTGGGCGAGTTTTAGCGGCATGGGCAACGATGGTAGGAAAGTCAAAGGTCATATCAACACCACAGTTGGGTTGGCCAAATAAGTCGCCATTTAAGTGAGTTGTTAGAGGTAAGTGAAGCTTTGCTCCGTCCCAAGCACTTCCTAGTTCATCAGGGGTAATAGCAACCGGCGAGAAGGCGCTTGAAGGTTTTGAAGCAAAAAAGCCAAAGCCTTTAGCTAGCTCACCAGGGATTAAATTACGCAATGACACATCATTTACTAACATTACTAATTTAATGTGGTTAGCTGCTTGCTCAGTAGATGCTCCCATAGGTACATCACCTGTAATTACCGCCACCTCTGACTCAAAGTCAATACCATAGTCCGTTGAAGCAACCTTTATCTCGTCACGTGGGCCAACAAATGCGTCAGAGCCACCTTGATACATAAGTGGGTCTGTCCAGAAAGTCTCTGGCATTTCGGCATTACGCGCTTTTCGAACAAGTTCAACATGGTTTACATAAGCACTGCCATCGGCCCATTGATAGGCTCTTGGTAGTGGTGACTCACATTGCCTTTGGTCAAATTCAATGGCGTTGCTTATTTCACCAGCATTAAGTGCCTGGTAAACTTTTTCAAGTTTAGGGGAAACATCATGCCAATTATCTAAAGCATTTTGTAAGGTATTAGCAATATCAGGTACCGCAACAGCTTTATCTAACGTGGTACTTACCACTACTAATTGCCCATCACGAGTATTATTTTTTACTGTCGCTAACTTCATTTAAAAGACCTTTATGTGTAATTAAGTACTAATAATAACTACTAGTATCAATAGAGTATGATGTTCTAATTTTACGAATTTTTAGCGTGTTGTCACAAGTTAGCGACAAATCAAAACAAATAGCTGGCGGAAAAAATTGTTTACATGTTTTTTTCCACTTTTGTTTACGTTAAATATAACCCCCTTAGACTGCTTATTGCCTAGGGGCTGTTAATCTTTTGAGATTACTTTTGCAGCGAATTATTGGCTATTTATACAAGGAAGAGGCTGTGTCATGTTGTTCAGGACAATATGATCCTGCATTGTCTAATAAGCAACATTATCCATGTAACGTCACATAAAAAGGCAATAACGCAGTAAACATGTTTAACAAACATTGTTTGAAGGATTAGGCTAAAAGCATTTTATTCGTTGTTGGGGTATATTTGCTTAGCATGACTAGGCTCCACACTACTCGCCGCGACTAAAATGCTTTTATCTCGAACAAAATTTAACCCTAAACCTCAACAGCCCCTAGTGTAAAGAGGGCGTTTTTGCTGCGTAGAGGGGGAAGAATAATAACTAAATTTTTACAGTTTTTTTATTGATGTCATATTCACGTAATTTATTAGCAATGGCCGTATGACTTAAGCCTAATTTTTTGGCTAACTGTCTGGTGCTTGGATAAGCAGGATATAATTTTCTCAGCAGGTCTGCTTCAAAGCTTTTTACTGCGGCATCGAGCGTTCCTTCAAACTCTTGTTCAAGGTAGCCATGCTCACGGGTATAGGCAGGTAGCTGCAGATATTCTACGTCTATTTTATCACCTTCGAGCAATGAAGTGGCGCGTGTTACTACATTTTCTAATTGCCTGACGTTACCCGGCCATGGATAGTGCTCAATAAACTCTCGGCACTCTTGTGTTAGGGTTAAATTACTGCGCCCTATACGTTGGCCTGCATTAGCGATGAAATATTCCGTTAACGGTAAAATGTCACTGCGTCTTTCTCTAAGGGGAGGAATATTGAGGCCAAAAACATTCAGACGATAATACAGGTCTTCTCTAAATTCACCAACTGAGACTAAATGAAGTAGATCTTTGTTTGTTGAGCTAATAATACGTACATTCACGGTAATTTCTTGCTCTGAGTTTACGCGTCTAAAGCTACCATTTTGAATGACTCGTAGTAATTTGCTTTGCAGCTTTGTTGACATTTCGCCTACTTCATCTAAAAAGACACTACCACCATCGGCAAGCTCAAAAATACCACGCTTACTGTTTTCAGGGTCTATTTCTCCCACACCGAATAATTCTGACTCTGCCACATCATCAGGTAGCGCAGCACAATTTAACGTCATAAAAGGCTGTTCTGCACGTTCACTACACGCATGGCAAGCTCGAGCAAGTAGCTCTTTACCCGTACCGGTTTCACCTATAATGAGAATTGATGAGTCAAGCTGAGACATCCGTTTAGCTTCTCTGATCACTTTACGCATTGCGGTACTGCCCGCTTGAATGCCAGAGAAAGTATTTTCATTGGGCTGCTTGAATGCGTTTATTTGCTGACCAAGGCGTGCTTCCGATTTAAGGATAAGTACGGCGCCAGCTAAAATTTGCTTTGTTTTGCCATTGTTTAAATCAGCCTCACCGGCCACATTGATAGGGATAATATCCGCGACAAAGTCTTCACCTTGAAACTTTAAGCGTCGAGTTTGAGCAAGTACATCATCACTGTCTAACCAACGGGTAAAATTAAAACCTTTAAGCCATTGACTAACATGTTGACCTTTAATGCTTTCTTCATCACAGCCCATGATGGTTGAGGCAACATTATTAACAATACGAATATTGCCCTTAGCGTCTAAAGAAATAAAAGGGTCGGGGAAGGTTTTAATCAGAGTGACAAGCTCGTTACGTTCACGCTCTGAGGGCATATAAGGTGTAGTTTTCACATCACCGACACCTTCTAATAAACGTAACTGAGGCATAAAGGTTTGTAGATCAGCAAACTCTAAATCAGGGATATTGATGAAAATACGTCCCGGTTGCTTTAACTCAATACCACGAACATTAATACCATGTTCAACAAAAGTACCTAATACTTTTTGCCCCATGCCCACTCGGTCATGGCAAGTAATTTCCAAACGCATACAATAGCCCTTTGATTCGATCTGAAAAACAAAAAGCCATTGTAAACTAATTTGTACAATAAAAAAGCCCTTATCATTGTATTTACCAGAGCTTTTTATCTATTTGACTTAAAAATCAGTCATTTAAAAGTGATTATTTTTCACTTAAACGAGTAATCCATCCGTTTTTGCGGCACAAATAAAGTCATTTTTGTGTAAACCATGAATAGAGTGTGTCCACCAAGTCACCGTCACTTTTCCCCACTCTAATAAAATTGACGGGTGATGAAACTCTGCTTCTGCCAATTCACTCACTTTATTAGCGAATGCCCAAGCAAGTTTATAGTTTTTGAATTTATATTCTCGTTCTAACATCATGACATTATCCCTAACTTGCGGTACCCAGTCTGGAATTTCTCTTAGCAGTGTTTGTAGTTCTTGATCACTTACTTTAGGTGCTTGTGCATGACATGCTTCACATTGTTGTGTTGATAATTGTTCTGACATTTTAAGTCCTTATGCTTATTTAGCTGATTACGTTGTAGCGCTGTATTTTTTAGTCAATTGTTTAAGCTACATTTTTAGGTTCAAATTTTGCTGGAAACATTCCTAGTGATTTTGCTTCTTCAATAAGATCCATAATTTCGTCAACTTCTAACTCTCTGATCTTATCTAAATCACTGACTTGATTTAACATAAAATATACGGGCTGCATGATATCGATTCGATATTGAGTTCTAAAAACATCAACCACTTTTTGCTTATTTAGCACTCTTCTTTCAACCGTTTTAGCGGTTAATGCGTATTCGGTTTCCCCCGGAGATGAAAGAATGCCACCACCGTAAATACGAGTACCTTCAGGTGTAGCAAGTAGACCAAATTCAACGGTAAACCAATACAACCTTGCCAAAAATACTCGCTGCTCTTTAGTGGCATTTAACCCCATTTTACCGTACGCCTGTGTGTAGTTTGCAAATGAAGAATTGGTCAGCAGCGGACAATGGCCAAATATTTCATGAAAAATATCAGGTTCTTGCAAGTAGTCTAGTTCTTCTTCGCTTCGAATAAAGGTCGCGACAGGGAATTTTTTTTCTGAAAGTAATTTAAAAAATTCGCCAAAACCTATTAAGGCGGGAACGGCATGACACTGCCAGCCTGTTGTTTCTTTGAGTACCTTAGAAACTTCGTCAAGTTGAGGAACTCTATCAAGCGGTAGCTGTATTTTTTTTAAACCATTAATATATTCATCACACGCTTTATCTTCTATTTTCGATAATTGACGAGTAATTAATGTTTGCCACGTTTTATTTTCTTGTTCTGTCCACTCAATAACTCCCTGTTCATTAGGAGTTTTAGACACATATTTGGTGTGTTTTGTCATTGTAATAACCTTTGTTTGCAGCCTTAATTATATTTATTAGTAACAGGCCTATGGGGGAGTCCCCAGTAGTTGGATTTATCTTAAGGCAATAAATAACGTAAAGGGAAGCAATGAAGGATGGTCAAAAAACAACCAACCAAGATTATTGTAAAATAATAATTACAACAAAAATTACACTCAGCCTGAAGGTGTGGTTAACCGGTATTGTTAGTTATTTTTATGACTCAGTAGCTTTTTAATCGTGACAAGCATTTCTTTTCGAACATGACTTAGCTTAGGTTTATCATTAAAAGGAATTGGTCGACACAGTTGCATTGTTTTTACCCCTAAACGTGCAGTAAGCATACCTGCACCTAAGCCTTGCGCTAATCTACCCGAAAGTTTACCTAATAAATCGGCACCAATCATATCCGTACCGAAGTCGGTAATTAATTCACTTGCTCCTGCATAAACCATATTAACAAACACCTGCCTAATAAGTTTAATTCGGCTCCAATAGCCAAGTTTTAAGCCATATAACCCAGCAACTTTATTAATCATGCGTAAATTACGCCATAGCATAAGCAACATATCAACCAAGGCTACAGGGCTTAGAGAAACAAGAGCAATCGCTTCTGTAGAAAATTTAGCAACTTCAGCCATCGCTTTTTCATCGACTTTACTTAACACAACTCTTGAGTAAAGCTGTAACAGTTCATCACTAGAGTGCTCAGCAGCTAAAGCTCTTTGCCATGCTTGCTCTTGCTCAGACAGTAAATCACAGGGTAAGCTTTTGTTTATTTGCTGGCAAAAATCTTTCACATCAATAGTTGTAGCGGTGCATTGGAGTGCTTCCTCCCTCGATGATTTTAACCATAGTAACGATTGCTGCTTTAAGCGTTGGCGGCGTTTAAATTGTCTTAACGTTGACCATTCTCTCATAAGCGCTGACGAGCTAATAACCAATAAGCAAGTTAAAAGCACACCATAAATACTCGTTAAAATGGGGGAATGGGTAAAACCTGTAATAAAAAAATCTACCGTTTCAACACTAATAATTACCATAAATAAAGAGAGTGCAATTCTCCATAACCAACGGGGACGTCTACCAATTGGGCTTTCATTTACAGAGAGTTCAATCTCCTCTACACTGGCAGGTAACTCATCACGCTCATCCATGGGCAAGTAATCTTGATTATTAAATAAAATTTGTTTGCCATCAGCCGTGCCTTTAACGTGGGGGGCGGATTGCTCATTTTCCATTTCGTTATCGGCAAATAAAATTTGTTGTTGGTGAGCCGATGCGGTTTTGCTCTGAGTTGATTTTTCCATGTCTTTCTCTAAATGTTTCATATCATTTTATCTGCTAATAAGAACTGTAAGACCTGATCCATACGTATGTGTGGTAAAGCTTGGTGCTGAGTGAGACCAGCGGGCGGGGCAAAGTTGATAAAATTAAAGGCAGAGCTTTGCCAATATTGCTGTTCTGGTAATTTATCAGGTACTGCACCAGGAAATAACGTTACTTTATCAGCAATACAACGATTATCATTGACAGATAAACGATTACCCTGAATCACCGAAACCTGTTGACCTTGATGAAGTATTTTGCCTGATTGAGTACTTTTCACTGATGCTATTGCTAAGGTTTTCATCTCAATTGCATCATAATTAAGCTTATGCTTGCTTTGGTAAATAAGCTGGTTCAATAATGAGATCATTGGCGCGTGTTGCTCACCGGTGACATGATCTGCTTTAGTAGCAGCAAACAGTAGTTTATCAATTTTAGGTGAAAATAATCGCGCTAATAAACCTGATTTTCCATAGCTGTAACTTTCCAAAATCATATCTATCGCCAGCTGCAAATCGGCAAAACTTTCTGGTCCAGAGTTTTCTGAGCAGGCATTAAGTGGTGTTAAACAATCTGCTAACACAATTTGTCGATCAAAACGAACAAAATGCTGTTGATAAAACTTTTTCACAACACTTTGTTTGTACTCAATAAAACGAGCTCTGAGCATACCAATAAAACTATCATCACTAGCATTTTGATAATCATTACCGTCAATAGCATGTATATTGGGAAAAGGAAAAAACTCTAAAATAGGCGCGCCAGCAAGTTCTGCAGGCAAAATAAAGCGCCCCGGTTGAATGACCGAAAGTCCTAACTGATGACGGAATAAATGCAATAACTCAGTATATTCTTTCGATAGGTTTGCTAAGGTTTCGTCATCTGCAGGTGCGAAGGGGTCTAACTGAGCCACCTTGGCTAAAAATACCTTAGCGTATTGGTGACGGGGTTCAGTTAACAGCAATGCGTTTGTTTGCTCTGACCACTGCTCGTAAGTTTGTTTAAGCATAGGTAAATCAAGCAACCATTCGCCCGGATAGTCAGTGATATCAACCGTTAATGTTGCCATATCACTGCCATATTTTAATAACGACGTTGTAGGTTGATAACGTATAGCTAAACGCAGCTCACTGATACCATGGGTAGGCTCAGGCCAACTCGGCTTTTCATTAGTAAGTGCTGAAATAGCTAAATCATAATCAAAGCGCGGAACGGATAAGTTTTTTTGTGCGACACGTTTAGCCGCAATGAAATTGCCATGATGGACGGGATCAAAAAAACTGAGCTGACTACCATGACCTTCATTAATGAGTTGATTGACAAAAGAAGTAATAAAAGCCGTTTTACCACTTCGACTTAAACCTGTTACTGCTAAATTAATGTGCTGATCTAAAGTGCGACTCAGCAGTTCCTTGGCTTTATCTTTTAATTTAGCTAAACGCTGTTTTTTTATCATTGCCATAGGTAATTAATGACGTCCCTAAAACTGAATACTTTGATAGTAATGATTTTCTTTAAAGAATAATAGTCATTACGCGTTAAGAATGAACAAGAATAACAAAGTGGTTGCCTACACTCATCGTTCCTAGATAAGGCATACCACTACTTTAGTGATAAAGTGACATAAACTGAACAGAGGTTTTATAACTTATTGATTTCCCTTGAAACGGTGAACTCAGCAGAGGTTACGTATTTCTCGATATCTTGAAGCTGAGTTTCCAGCGTACGATATTTACGGCGAATATCATGAAAGGCTTGTTTAGGTGGTTCTCCCGCTTGCCAAACTCTTGCCTTTACTTTTATCGACTCGTTAACTTGCTCATAGTCAAGGTCATCAGCTTCACCTTTTTTACGCTGTTGGTGTTGCTTATTGTATCGAAAAAATTTATTACCTGCTTTGTGCGTTTGAGCACAAGGTTTTGTATCTAATATAAACCATGCGGCAATATAACCAATAATTAAAAATGGCATACCAAACAACACGCCTGAGACAACTAAAATTCTTACTAGCCAAGTTTCCCAGCCAAAATAGTCTGCAATACCAGCGCACACACCGGCTATTTTTCCACCTTGTGGATTACGATATAACTCTCCTTTTTTGCCACTCATAATTTACTTCTCCAATCAGGGGTCTCCGCATCTAAAATAGCTTCAAGCGTTTTAATACGGTCAGCCATTTTGTCTGCCGTTTCTGATAACTCAGACAGTTGCAGATATTCTTCCTCACTTAAACCTTGGCTAACTTGTTTTTTGCTGCGGTAATGTAGCACCAACCATATTGGAGCAACAATTAACATAAAAATAATTACCGGTGCCATAATAACGTCATGCACAACTCTTCTCCTTGACTCTTTTAACTAAACTTAAGTTATATAATAAATGTAATGAGTACGTAAACTATTAAGCATTAAGCTTTTACTGTAAATTTTTATTTTTTCTTCATTTTGGCTTTTAACGATGCGAGTTCATCATCAACTTTATCATCGGCTTCTAAGTCTGCAATTTCATCGGCCAGTGATTTACTCCCCATATCGTAAGATTCAATTTGTGCTTCAATATCATCAATTTTACGCTCGTAGCTATCAAAACGACCTAACGCATCATTAACTTTATTCGATTCAATATTCTGCTTCACTTTTAAACGTGAGTTAGCGGTTTTCTCACGCAATAGAATCGTTTTTTGACGTGATTTTGCATCAGCTAACTTGTCTTGCAATTGAGAGATCTCATCTTGTAACTTTGTGATCTGCTCATCTATGTGGACGAGTTCTTCAACTAAAACGTGTCTATTTTCTTCACTTTTTTTCTTTTCTACTAATGCCGCTCTTGCTAAGTCTTCTCTATCTTTACTTAATGCTAACTCGGCTTTTTCTTGCCATTGCTGTGCTTCATTTTCAAAACGAGTAACGCGTCGAGTTAACTCTTTTTTATCGGCTAATGTTTTTGCTGAACTTGAGCGAACTTCAACCAAGGTGTCTTCCATTTCTTGAATGATGAGTCGTACCATTTTGGCTGGATCTTCCGCTTTATCTAGTAAGTTATTTATATTAGAGTTAACAATATCAGTAAACCTTGAAAAAATACCCATAACAACTTCCTCTTTACTTTTAATCAATTTGTTAAATGTATATTTCATACATTCAGGAATTACGCCACATTGACAAATTCTATTAACTAACTGTTTTTAAAAAATTAATTAAATAATCAAAAAAAACTATTATCTAAGCGCTTAATAAAATACACTATTTGTTAGTGAAATTAACTAATAGTTTATTATTAAGTAAAAACATGGCTCGTTTTAATCAACAAGACAATCTGCTTGGTCAATCTAACAGCTTTTTAGAAGTGTTAGAGCAAATATCACAAATTGCTCCGCTGAGTAAGCCTGTACTCATTATTGGTGAGCGCGGAACAGGTAAAGAGCTTATTGCTGCTCGCCTTCATTATTTATCTAAACGTTGGGAACAAAGTTACTTAAAGCTTAATTGTGCCGCACTCAATGAAAACTTACTAGAAACGGAGCTTTTTGGCTACGACTCTGGCGCTTTTACCGGCGCAAGTAAGCGTCATGAAGGGCGATTTGAGCGAGCTGATAAAGGAACACTGTTTTTAGATGAAATAGCTAACACCTCTGGGTTAATTCAAGAAAAACTTTTGCGCGTAGTTGAATATGGTGAATTTGAACGCGTTGGCGGTTCACGAACAATTACTACCGATGTGCGTTTAGTAGCAGCAACCAATGAAGACCTACCTAGCCTAGCCTCAACAGGTCAATTTAGGGCTGATCTTCTAGACCGCCTAGCTTTTGATGTCATTACTTTACCGCCACTTAGAGAGCGTCTTGAAGATATTCTTATGCTTGCCGAGCATTTTGCGATTAATATGGCACGTGAATTAGAGTTTGAACTTTTTAGCGGATTTACTGAAAAAGCAAAACGCGCTATGCTGGATTATCATTGGCCAGGTAATATTCGAGAATTAAAGAATGTCGTTGAACGTAGTGTTTATCGTTGTAATAACCCCCACTTACCTGTACATGAGCTGATTATCGATCCCTTTGAATCTCCTTTTAGGCCTAGTCAGCAAATTAAAACGCTAGATAGAGTGCATTTAGTCCCTAATGAAAATAAAACGCCTACAAAGATAGATACAGATGACAGCACTCAAGAAAGCGATAATGCACCCGCTAATGTTAGCGTGATCAATAAATCTTTGGATGCAGCAACAACCCCTGATTTTCCACAATCGTTAAAATCACTTTCACAAGGCTATGAAATAGAACTGATAAAGTCAGCCTTAGCTCACTGTCAATTTAATCAAAAGAAAACGGCACAAGCTTTAGAGTTAACCTATCATCAATTAAGGGGCTATTTAAAAAAATACAACTTACTCGATGGTAGTGTAACTGATGAATTGTCTTAACTCTTTTATTAGCGCTATTTTATTAATAGCTTTGCTAACAGCCTGTGATGATAATAGCAGGCTATCATTAAATCAGCGCAGTGTAATTTATTGCTCTGAAGGTTCTCCTGACACCTTTAACCCGCAATTAGTCACCTCTGGTACCACTATTGATGCGACCTCTAAACAACTTTATAATAAACTAATTGCTTATCAAGGCGATGAGAATAATTTAGTGCCGGCTTTGGCGAAGTCCTGGCATGTTACACGTGATGGTAAAAAAGTAACCTTCTATCTACGCAAAAACGTTAGTTTTCATCAAACAGATTATTTTACCCCAACCAGACACTTCAATGCTGATGATGTGCTTTTTAGTTTTAATCGTATTATTGATCACGAACACCCTTTTCATTTAACGTCAGGTGGTCATTACCCTTTCTTTCAAAACATTGAATTTGATAGCTTAATTAAAAAAATTGAAAAAATTAACGATTACACTATTCGCTTTCACCTGACTCGTGCCGACAACAATTTTTTAGCTAATTTAGCAACAGACTTCGCGGTGATATTATCGGCGCAATATGCAGAAAAACTAAACAAGAATCAACAAAAACAGAACATTGATATACACCCTATTGGCACTGGACCATTTAAATTAAAAGAATATCGCGTAGGGTCGTTGATTCGTTTTTATCACCATAAAGCGTATTGGCAAGGATCCGCGAAAATAGAGCAATTAGTGTTTGATATTACATCGAGTAATACCGGTAGATTAACCAAGCTATTAGCAAAAGAGTGTGATATTAGTAGTTATCCTATTGCCCATAATAAAATTACTCAACGCAGTGATTTAACCCTTGAGTCGGTTACTGCATTAAATGTTGGTTATTTTGGTTTTAATACGACTCAGGCTCCTTTTAATAATATTTTGGTTCGCCAAGCAATGGCTTTTGCTATCAATAAACAAGTGTTACTTGATACTGTTTACCAAGGGCAAGCCGAGTTAGCAAAATCAATTTTACCTGAAACTTCATGGGCATACGATAAAACATCAAAAGAGCAAGCGTTTAATTTGGATAAGGCTAAAACGTTACTTGCCCAAGCCGGCTACCCTGATGGTTTTACTATGGACTTATGGGCAATGCCGGTACAAAGGCCATACAACCCTAATGCCATCACCATGGCAAAACTTATTCAAGCGGATTTAAAAAAGATCAACATCAATGTGGATATTGTCAGTTACGAGTGGAATACCTTTTTGCATCGTTTAGCACAGGGAGAGCACCAATCATTTTTATTAGGTTGGTCAGCAGATCATCCTGATCCTGATAATTTTTTTACACCAATGCTCAGTTGTGCCGCCAGTCATATTGGAAGCAACAGAACTTTTTGGTGCAATCAAGATTATGATGATATTATTCATAAAGCGCTAGAAACGAATAATATTGAGCAAAGAAAACAGCTTTACACTCAGGCTAACGCCATTCTGAATAAAGAGTTGCCTTTAATTCCTATTGCACACTCTAAGAGATACCAAGCCCGTGGAAATAATATTGTTGGTAAAACCATGGGTCCCTTTGGTGGCATAAGTTTTTACCAAGTGAAGAAAAGTCCACTGACAATAGCAGTAAAAGATGAAACTGTACAAAACAAAACTAAGACAAAAAAGGTAAACTAAATGCTTATTTTTACACTTCGCCGTCTTAGTTTATTTGTTTTCACTATGTTATTACTAACGATGCTTTCTTTTAGTTTAAGCTTTTTATTTCCAGGCGATGCTGTTATTAACTTATCTGGCGCTATTAATGTCACCCCTGCGCAGTTGATAGAATTAAAGGCTCGCTATCACACTGACAGCAATATTATTTGGCAATACATTATTTATTTAAAGCATATTATTTCAGGTGACTTAGGGCTTTCAATGGCAAGTCAATCAGTCATTAGTCATGAAATAATGAATTTATTGCCTGCAACTATTGAACTGAGCTTAGTCGCATTATTTATCGCCATGTTTATAGGTATTCCTTTAGGCTTTATTGCCGCCATAAGACATAACAAACTCTCCGATAACATTATTTTATCCGTGTCAATGATAGGTTATTCAATTCCCGTTTTTTGGCTAGGTTTATTGGCAATATTAATTTTTTCTATTAATTTAGGCTGGTTCCCCTCTGCAGGACAAATCAGTTTATTGTTTGAAATTGAGCTAGTTACCGGTATTCAGTTTATTGATATTTTACTCAGCGATAGCCCTTATAAATGGCAGGCATTTCGTGATGCAACAGCGCATATTGTCTTACCCGCCTTTGTAATTGCCATAGCACCAACAACTATTTTTATTCGTTTATCGCGTACATCGATGATTGAAGTACTTCAAACAAGCTATATTAGAGCTGCAAGTGCTAAAGGCTTAAGCTTTAAACAAATTATATTTCGGCATGCTATCCGTAATGCCTTAATTAAAATTATTCGCCATGTAGGATTGCAGTTTGCTAGCCTTGTAACCATTGCAATGGTGACGGAAGTTATCTTTAGCTGGCCAGGTATTGGGCGTTGGCTTATTGTCAGTATTGCTCAACGAGATTACACTGCTATACAAAATGGTTTATTGGTACTTTCATGCTTTATTTTTGTCGTTCATATTCTCACCGATTTTATTTATGCAGCGCTAAACCCGCTGGCAAGGGATAAAAAATATGGCACGTAATAAAATATATTTAGAGGAAGTTTTTCCGTCACCGTTTATGCAGCTATGGCTTATTTTTCGTAAAACGCCAGTTGCTATGGCTGGGTTTAGCTGTTTTATTTTTTTAATTATTCTCTCTATTTTTAGTCCTTTGTTGGCGCCATACTCTCCTATAGAAGGTCAACTTGACATGCTATTACTACCACCTGCATGGCATAGTGACGGTAATGTAAGTTATCTATTAGGTACTGATGAGTTAGGCCGAGATATGCTCTCAAGATTGATGTACGGTACCTCACTGACCTTTGGTTTGAGCTTTGTTGTGGTTATTATATCGTCAGTGGTGGGGGTGATAATCGGTTCGTTATCTGCCTTAACCACTGGCATGAAGTCTAGTTTTCTTAACCATTTTCTTGATGTCATTCTATCCATCCCCTCACTACTACTGGCTATTATTATCGTTGCTATTTTAGGGCCAGGTATAAGTAATACAGTGTGGGCTGTTGTGATGGTATTAATACCACAATTTGTTCATATCACACGTTATGCTGTTAAAGAGGAATTTAGAAAGGACTATGTGCTCGCTTCTAGACTCGATGGCGCAAGCCCTGTTAGAATTTTGTATTATTCAATCTTTCCTAATATTGTCGATAGAATAATGAGCCAAGCGACCATGGCACAATCTGCTGCAATATTAGATATTGCTACTTTAGGCTTTCTAGGTCTTGGCGCTCAAATTCCAATGCCAGAATGGGGAGCTACTTTAGCTAACGGCTTAGACTTATTTTACATTGCCCCTTGGACTGTATACTTACCAGGTTTGGCAATATTATTTTCTGTTGTTTCAACCAACCTTGTTGGTGAAGGTATTCGCCATGCACTTAAGCTGCGTAAGGAGGGATAATGAACTTACTTGATATTAGAAACTTATCCATTGAACTTATCACCGGTGATCAAAATATTCTCGCTGTTGATAAAGTAAGCCTGTCGATGAAAGAAGGCGAAGTACGTGGTGTTGTTGGTGAATCAGGTTCAGGTAAGTCGTTACTAGCCCAAGCTATTGTCGGTGTTTTAGACGATAAATGGCATGTACACGCTGACCGCTTTCATTGGCGAGGTATTGATTTATTACGCTTATCCATTGATGAGCGCAAAGAAATATTATCACGCGATATTGCCATGATTTTTCAAGAGCCAATGGCTTGTTTAGACCCAACGACCTCTATTGGTGAGCAATTATCTGAAGCCATAGAAATTAGTCGTTTAACAGGGTTTTTCTGGCAAAAACAGCAGCAACGTGAAGCCGAAGCGATAAAGTTATTACATAAAGTGGGTATTAAAAAGCATACCGCTTGCCTTAAGAGCTATCCACATCAACTTACAGAGGCTGTATGCCAACGGGTCATGATTGCGATTGCCTTAGCAAGAAAACCTATTTTACTCATCGCAGATGAACCTACCGCGGCGATGGAAAACACCAATCAAGGGCAAGTTTTTCGCTTATTGGCTAGCTTAAACCAGTTAAAAAATATGGCCATTTTATTGATTAGTCATGATTTGGAAAACATCACTCACTGGACACATACCATTACCGTTATGTATAGCGGTCAATTTGTTGAAGCGGGTACTACTGAGCAGATATTTAAAAAAGCGATGCACCCTTATACTCAAGCCTTAGTTGATAGTAGTCCTATGGCAAATTTACATTTACCTGCTAAATCAAGACTGATGACTTTACCTGGCAGTATCCCTATTTTACAACACCTTCCAATTGGCTGTAGATTAGGTCCAAGGTGTCCACGAGCACAGCAGGATTGTGTAAGAGCACCCTCTGTTAGCAGCTTCCACGGCCATAAAGTCAGTTGCCATTTTCCTTTCTTAACTATGCCTAATAGAGGTTAGCATGGCAGATTTACTTAGAGTTGAAGCCTTAACGAAGTCATACCATCGTAAAGTATTTGGCTTTAACAAAAAACAAACTACCGTACTTGATTCCATATCTTTTTCTGTAAAAGCACATAAAACCCTAGCTGTTATTGGTAAAACGGGCTCTGGGAAATCCAGCTTAGCTAAAATATTGGTCGGCGCAGAGCCTGCAACTAGCGGTAAAATTTACCTTAATGGTAACGCATTAAAAACAGGCAGTTATCGACATAGATGCCAACACATACGTATGATTTTTCAAGACTCAGGCACTACCTTAAATCCAAGCTTAACTATTCAACAATTATTAGATGAGCCACTAAAACTCAACACCCCCTTTGAAGAGAAAAAACGTACTGAGCTTATCAGGCAAACATTACAAAAAGTCGGCTTACTTGGCGATCATATGAATTTCTACCCTCATATGTTTTCTGGTGGCCAAAAGCAGCGCATATCCCTTGCCCGTGCGATAATCCTTCAGCCACAGGTAATTATTCTTGATGAAGCACTAGCCTCTTTAGATCCTTCCTTACGTTCACAAATAATCAACTTATTACTCGATCTTCAACAACAAATGGGCTTAGCCTACATTTTAATTTCTCACAACATGGGAATTATACGTCATTTTAGTGATGATATTATGGTGTTATCCCAAGGCAAAATCGTTGAAGAAGGTAAAACGCTAGATGTCATGGCTAAGCCAAAGCACAAGGTTACCCAAAGATTAATGATGAACCAGAACTTTCAATTACGAAATAAAAGGTCATAATATCAAGTACATTAATTAGTGGTATAACACTTAATATGATGAAAAAAAAGCGAGTAGCAGATACCCTGCTACTCGCTTTTTGTTATTTGTTATTTGTTATTTGTTATTAATAGCTTGTTGGCTCTGCTACTGTTTGACGAGTAATCTTTGCGCCTACTTTTAATGAATCAATATAACTTTGATAAGCTGACTGCGCCAATTGTGACGTTTGTTGTTGAGCAAGCTGTGGATTAGCTGGTTTATCACTGACTTGTACAGCTTGTACTTCAACCAAAGCTAAATCACCATTACTTAATGCAACTGTCGATGCCGAAACAACACCGGCTTTAGGGTGTGGCAGTACAAACGCTTCACGGCTTATACTCTGATCTAAATCACCACTATAACGTGCTAGTGCAGCTTTAGTTGTAAAACTTGCACTTAGCTCAGCTAACTGTGCTTCAATATCATTACCGGCTGTAAACTGGGCTAACAACTCATCAACCGTATCTTGTGCTTTTTGTGTCGCTTTTTGTGCAACTAAAATATGCTTAATTTGTGCTTTAACTTCATCTAGAGGTTTAACTTTCGCTTCTTGATATGTATCTAAACGCAAGACTAAAGCAACATCATCACCTACTTCTATAACATCTGAGTTCATATTATCTTGTAAAACAATATCTGAAAACGCAGCATCAATAACTTTTGCATTATCAAAAGGTGCTGAATTACCCGTACGAGATAACCAAGTAGAAGTAGTAACACTCGCATTAACTTCGCTTGCGGCATCATCTAAACTGTCAGGAAATTCAAAACTAACTTCAGCGAGTTTTTGTGTTTTTTCATAAAAAACATCTTGTGCTTTTTCATTACTCACTTTAGCTGTTAACTCTACTTTGATATCAGCAAGGTTTTCTATCACTTCAGGCTTAAGTTCTGTTAACTTAATTATGTGGTAACCAAAACTTGTTTTAACAAGCTCTGTGGTGTCGCCAACATTTTTCAATGCAAATGCTGCGTCATCAAAGCTTGACTCCATAACACCTGCTTCAAGAAACTCTAAATCACCGCCATTTTCACCACTAAACGTATCGTTTGATAAGGCTTTTGCTAAGGCGGCAAAGTCTTCACCTTGTTCAATACGCGCTAAAACGGCTTCTGCTTGTGTTTTAGCTGATAATTCACTGTCACTATCACCCTCAGTAAACTCAATTAAAATATGAGATACTCGTCGTTGCTCAGCTTGAGTGAAGCTAGCAATGTTTTCTTGGTAATAAGTACTAATGTCTTCTTCACTGACTTCAATCTTTTTCGCAATATCGTTCACATTTAAAGTGATATAGTTAACTTTAACTTGTTCTTTATTTTCAAAACGAACTTGATTTGCTTGATAGTAAGTTTTAATTTCCTCTTCACTTACCTCAACATTTTTTTCAAACTGCTTAGCAGAAATAGTGGCAAAGCGCACATCGCGAGTTTGGTTTTGTAAAGCAAGTTGCAATTTCTCTTGGTAAGGCAAGTTAAATTCTGTTGCGACTAAGGCTTGGCTTAATTGGCGGCGTGTCATTTCTACGCGTAAATAGTCTCTAAAGTCTGAAGACTGATAAAAACCCGCTTGGTTAATAATGGCTAAGTAGCGATTATTATCGAATGCACCATCTACTTGAAATTCTGGCATTTCACGAATAGTGTTCTTTAAGCGTTCATCAGAAACTCGTATCGCTAAGCGTTGTGCGCTCTGATCAATTAATTTCTCATTGATCAGGTTATCTAACACGCTTTGACGAAAGTTCGCCATATAATTAGCATCATTTGATAGGGTGTCAAACATGTCACCAAACTGCTGCGCCATGCGGTTACGCTGAGCCTGATAAGCTTTATTGAAGGCTTGTTGACTAATTTTTTCACCATCAACTGTGGCAACAGATGTATCAGCTGAATTGGTATAGCTACCAATACCCGCGACAGCAAAGGTTAATATAATTAGACCAAGAATAATTTTAGCGGTTAAGCCTTGCGAACTTTCTCGAATATCTTCTAACATTTTTTTCTCTTTTCTTTAAGGTAAACACCCTATTAAGTCAGTTACCAAAAAATAATAACGACCATTAATTTTTTATTGCTCGCGATTTTAACAGAAGCAAACCGCCGCTTGAAGTACTAGATTGCTTTATCGTACATTTATTATTAATTGTTGTGTTTATAAAGCAAAAGACCACCTAATGGTGGTCTTTAGATAAATATTACATGCCAAGAGCAAATTAATAAATACTAGCCGTTACAGCTATCTTTTAATGCTTTACCAGCTTTGAAAGATGGAATTTTAGCAGCGGCGATTTCAATAGTAGCACCGGTTTGTGGATTACGGCCAGTGCGAGCAGCACGGTCACGTACAGAAAAAGTACCAAAACCAACTAGAGCAACTTGCTCACCATTTTGTAATTCTTCAGTTACAGCGCCAATAAATGAATCTAATGCGCGACCCGCAGCTGCTTTAGAAATGTCAGCGCCTTCAGAAATTTTCTCGATAAGTTGAGATTTATTCACAGTGTATACCCCTTAAATTGTTATTATTACAACGCTATCTTTGCGTCTCTTTTTATATGAGTGTTTGCAAAAGTTCGTCCCATAGAAACGAAAATCAACGATTCGTTATTTTGTTTCTTTTGAACACCAAGCGTCGAGTTTAGAAAATACTATTACGGCTAGACCTATTATAAATAAAACCTCTTGGGCTTACTGAACAAGGGGTCTAGCGACATAAGCGTAGTTAACTTACCATAGTTTCAGCGTTTGAAAAGCCTTTATTCCACTTTTTTTCATTTTTTTTTACTTTTTTAGGTATTTTCTTCGCTTTTGTATGATTTATGACAAAAAAACAGTTAAATTTTCGCAGACCATTTATTCCGTTTGCCACTGCGCAACGGGGTTCTCTAGGGCAATAGTCAGTACTTCATCTATCCATTTAACGGGGTGAATTGATAATTCAGCTTTTACATTTTCTGGTATTTCTTTCAAATCACGTGCATTTTCGTGTGGAATCACAACTGTTTTAATGCCACCTCTGTGCGCTGCTAAAAGTTTTTCTTTTAACCCCCCAATAGCTAATACTTCACCACGCAACGTGATTTCTCCCGTCATTGCCACATCAGCTTTGACTGGGTTACCTGTTAAGCTTGAAACTAGCGCCGTACACATACCGATTCCAGCGCTTGGACCATCTTTGGGTGTTGCTCCTTCAGGTACATGAACATGAATGTCTCGTTTTTCATAAAAATCATCATTAATGCGTAATTTTTCAGTGCGAGAACGTACTACAGTCATCGCTGCCTGAATTGACTCTTGCATGACATCACCTAGTGATCCGGTATAGCTTAATTTACCTTTGCCTGGCACTGATGCCGTTTCAATAGTTAACAGTTCTCCACCAACCTGTGTCCACGCAAGACCTGTAACTAAGCCTATACGGTTTTCATCATCGGCTTTACCATAGTCAAAACGCTGTACACCTAAGTATTCATCTAGATTATCTTGATTGATGGTAACTTGCTTCAATTTCTTATCAAGCAATATTGATTTAACGGCTTTTCGACATAATTTAGAAATTTCACGCTCTAAACTTCTCACCCCTGCTTCGCGAGTATAATAACGGATTATCCCGATGATAGCGCTATCATCAATTTTAATTTCTTTGTCTTTTAAACCATTACGCTTTATTTGTTTTTCAAGTAAATGATTACGAGCAATATTTAGTTTTTCATCTTCGGTATACCCCGACAAACGAATTACTTCCATGCGATCTAACAGTGGTCCAGGTATATCCATGCTATTAGAGGTCGCCACAAACATGACATCAGACAAGTCATAATCCACTTCCAAGTAGTGATCATTGAAGCTGGTATTTTGTTCAGGATCTAACACTTCTAATAAGGCTGAAGCAGGATCACCGCGCATATCAGAAGACATCTTGTCAATCTCGTCTAATAAAAACAATGGGTTCTTAACACCAACTTTGGACATTTTTTGTATAAGCTTACCTGGTAATGAGCCTATGTAAGTTCTGCGGTGTCCTCGTATTTCAGCTTCATCTCTAACACCACCTAAGGCCATTCGAACATATTTTCGACCGGTAGACTTAGCAATAGATTGCCCTAATGAAGTTTTACCAACACCAGGCGGACCCACTAAACATAAAATAGGCCCTTTTAACTGACTTACTCTTTGTTGTACCGCAAGATATTCTAAAATGTGCTCTTTAACTTTATCTAAACCAAAATGATCTTTGTCTAATACCTCTTGTGCAAGCGCTAGATTACGCTTGAGTTTGCTACGCTTTTTCCACGGTACATTGAGCATGCAATCAATATAGCTTCTTACTACCGTTGCCTCTGCTGACATAGGTGACATCATTTTCAATTTTTGTAATTCAGCAAGTGTTTTCTCTTTTGCCTCTTGTGGCATTTGCGCATCTTCTATGCTCTTGGCCATTTGCTCAAGTTCATCAGGTGTTTCATCTCCCTCATTAAGCTCTTTTTGAATCGCTTTCATTTGCTCATTCAAATAGTACTCTCGCTGACTTTTTTCCATTTGCTTCTTAACGCGAGTGCGAATTTTTTTCTCAACTTGCAGAAGATCTATTTCACCTTCCATCAAAGCCATCAAGTGCTCCAACCGCTTTGTCACATTGATAATTTCTAGTACTTTTTGTTTATCCACTAATTTTAATGGCATATGTGCTGCCATGGTATCGGCAAGCTGTTGTGGATCATCAATGCCCGATAAGGAAGTAAGCACCTCAGGTGGGATTTTTTTGTTAAGCTTGACATAACCTTCAAACTGCGACATCGCAGAACGGATTAAGATTTCATGGTCTTCTTCTTCACTACCATCAGATGCTAGGTACTCAACTTCAGCACTAAAATACTCTTGTGTTTCTACAAATGTATTTATTTGTGCTCTTTGCCCACCTTCAACAAGGACTTTTACGGTACCATCAGGTAGTTTTAGCATTTGTAAAATAGTTGCTACCGTACCTGTTTGGTAAACATCATCTGCTTGAGGGTCATCTACCGAAGCGTCTTTTTGCGCCACTAGAAAGACTTGTTTATCATTTTCCATCGCAAGATCTAAACAGCGAATAGACTTTTCACGGCCCACAAATAAAGGGATCACCATTTGTGGGTACACAACAACATCGCGCAAGGCAAGAACGGGGATTTCAACTACAGCAGATAATTCTTCAGTCATGACTGTCTCTTTGAGAAAAGTGGTAATTTATACCAAACGGATTATTTTATAGAATTAATATGGGGATAAAGGTAGAACTTACAAGCAAAAAATAAAAGTTTATATCAAACAAACTCATTAATTGCCTAATTAACGGTAATTAAAAGACTTCAACGCAAGTTATAGATCAAAGCAAGTGGCTATTCAATACAAGGATATCTTGCACGCTCTGGTTAACTTATTTTATGTCGCGTCTTTGTCAACATCAATAATGAGGCATGTACCCTCTTAAATTTGCGTTTTGGCAGGACGTTGGCAAACGAATAACGGCTTCATAATTACCTTAATAAATTACGGGCTGTTGATATTATCCTGTTAAGATTTTTATTAAAAAAAAGAGCTATAAAAGCTCTTTTTCATCAGTTCAATACCATTTATTCAGATGCTGCTTGATCTGGTTGATTGTCATAAATGACTAAAGGTTTTGACTCGCCTTTAATGGTTGTTTCATCAACGACCACTTTGCTGACATTTTCCATTGATGGCAATTCATACATAGTATCGAGTAAAACAGCTTCGACAATTGAACGTAAGCCTCTTGCCCCTGTTTTTCTATCCATGGCTTTTCTGGCAATGGCGTGCAAAGCATCTTCTCTAAATTCTAATTCAACCTTTTCCATGTCAAATAATGCAGAAAACTGTTTAGTTAAAGCATTTTTAGGCTCTTGAAGAATTTGAATCAATGCTGCTTCATCTAACTCGCGTAGTGTGGCGACAACAGGTAAACGTCCAATAAATTCTGGTATCAAGCCATATTTAACTAAATCTTCCGGCTCAACATCTTCAAAACGCTCGGTAAGAGATTTTTCTTGATCTTTACTGCGCACTTCGGCACCAAAACCAATTCCTGTTCCGGTATGGCAACGTTGCTCTATTACTTTATCTAAGCCAGCAAAAGCACCACCACAAATAAAGAGTATTTTAGAAGTGTCCACTTGTAAAAACTCTTGTTGAGGATGCTTTCTTCCACCTTGTGGTGGTACTGAAGCAATGGTCCCCTCAATCAGTTTTAATAGGGCTTGTTGGACTCCTTCCCCCGAAACATCACGAGTAATCGACGGGTTATCTGATTTGCGTGAAATTTTATCAATTTCATCAATGTAAACTATACCACGCTGCGCTTTATCGACATCATAATCACATTTTTGCAGTAGTTTTTGGATGATGTTCTCAACATCTTCCCCTACATAACCTGCTTCAGTTAACGTGGTTGCATCAGCCATTGTAAAGGGTACATCAAGTAAACGAGCTAGCGTTTGAGCAAGCAATGTTTTACCACTACCTGTTGGACCTATAAGTAAAATATTACTTTTACCTAGCTCTACACCATTGTGTGAATCACCGTTACGTAAACGCTTATAGTGATTATATACCGCTACCGCGAGTACCTTTTTGGCATGCTCTTGGCCGATAACATAATCATCTAAACTTTCACGAATTTCTACCGGTGAAGGGAGTGCTTCTTTCTCTTCTTGTGGTAAAATTTCTTTTACTTCTTCACGAATAATGTCGTTACATAGTTCAACACACTCATCACACACAAACACTGATGGGCCAGCAATCAACTTGCGCACTTCATGTTGGCTTTTGCCACAAAATGAGCAGTAAAGTAACTTACCGTTATCACCGTCACCATTTTTAATATCGGTCATACCCTGCCTCTAAATCGTTTTATTCTGTTATTACTTTTCAATTACCCGTCACTCTAATTATAGTAGTATTACGTTAATTATTTTTGTGCTACTGGCTACTTAATGTTTTTGGCATTAGTGGCCATTGAACAATATTAATCTAATCGTTGTTCTAATATGGCATCAACTAAGCCATATTCAACCGCCGCTTCTGCACTTAAGAAGTTATCTCGGTCAGTATCTTGCGCAACTGTCTTTAATGGCTTCCCTGTATGCTCTGCCATTAAGCGATTTAATTTATCTTTAATAAATAATATTTCTTTAGCATGAATTTCAAAATCAGAGGCCTGGCCTTGAAAGCCCCCTAATGGTTGATGGATCATCACACGCGCGTTAGGTAAACAGTAGCGCTTACCTTTTTCACCACCAGAAAGCAAGAATGCGCCCATACTCGCTGCCTGGCCAATACATACAGTACTGATATTAGGCTTAATGAATTTCATTGTATCGTAAATGGCCATACCCGCAGTAACAGATCCGCCAGGAGAGTTAATATAAAGAAAAATATCTTTGTCTGGGCTTTCTGACTCTAAAAACAATAGTTGCGCAATAATTAAATTGGCCATATGGTCTTCAACTTGACCACATAAAAAAATCACTCGCTCTTTTAACAAGCGTGAATAGATATCATAAGAGCGTTCACCTTTGGCTGTTTGTTCTACAACCATAGGTACTAAAGCACTTTCAATTGAGTTAGCTGAATTTTGAGGTGTATTGGTTTGAGACATGTGCTGAGAATTAAATTGAGAACTAAATTGAGAATTAAACAAGGTATTTTATCCCTTTATAAAAAGTAAAATGGCTTATATGTTTCCATATAAGCCATTTAAGCGATTGCTTAGCTTAATGTCAATCGAAAACTACGACTGAACAGGTATATTACTTACCTTCTGGGTTCATAATGTCTTTAAAGCTTGCTTTTTTATCTTTTACTGCTGCTTTTTCAACTAAAAGTTCAACGGCTTGCTCTTCTAGAGCAACGTTTTGCATTTGTTGCATTAACTCTTTATTGTTTGCATAGTATTCAATAACTTCTTTTGGATCTTCATAAGCAGAAGCGGCGGTTGCAATTAACTCATCTACTTTAGCATCATCAACTTTTAATTCGTTTACTTTAATAACTTCACCTAATAATAAACCAATTTTCACGCGACGTTCAGCCTGTTCTTTGAACATATCGCTTGGTAATTCAGGTAAGTTTTTAGGATCCATTTGACCTTGGAAACGTTGCATAGCTTGTTGACGTAACACGTCAATTTCTTGCTCAACTAAACCAGCAGGCACACCAACTTCATGACCGGCTAATAGGCCTTCAATAACTTGCTCTTTTACTTTAGCTTTAACTGCTTGGCTTAATTCACGCTCCATGTTTTTGCCAACTTCTTCACGAAGCGCTTCAACACCACCTTCTTGAACACCAAACAATTTTGCAAAGTCTTCATCAATTTCAGGTAAAATAGGCCCTTCAGTTTTATGAACAACAATATCAAACTCTGCTTCTTTACCTTTTAAGTTTTCAGCATGGTAATCTTCAGGGAAAGTAACAGAAATAGTTTTTTCTTCACCTACTTTCATACCCGTTACTTCTTTTTCAAAGCCGGGGATCATTCGGCCAGCGCCAAGCTCAAGCTCAAAACTTTCAGCTTTGCCACCTTCAAACTCTTCACCGTCAATGCGGCCAGTGAAATCAATTGTTAATCGGTCGCCTTTCTTCGTTTTTCGCTTGTTCTCTTTCCACGTTTGATGTTGCTTTTGTAATGTGACAAACATTTCATCTAAATCTTTGTCTGTTACTTCAACAGCGGGACGCTCAACAGCAATTTTTTCTAACTCTTTAAGTTCAACTTCTGGATAAACTTCAAACGTTGCATCAAATTCAAAATCTTTGCCATCTTCATTGCTTTTAGCGGTAAAAGCAGGACGACCAGCAGGGTTTAATTTTTCAGCAACAATAGCATCAACAAAGCTACGCTGCATGATTTCACCCGCGACTTCTTGACGAACAGATTGGCCGTAACGCTTTTGAATGACTGATGGTGGTACTTTACCCGGGCGGAAACCATTGATACGCTGGGTTTTAGCAACTTGACGAAGACGGTTTTTAACTTCAACATCTACTGTTTCGGCAGGAACAGAAATAGTCAAACGACGTTCCAAACCTTGTGTAGTCTCAACTGAAACTTGCATTTATATACCTCAAAACTTAGCGTGCTACGCTATTTAAAATGCATCTATTTATTTCCTACTTTATTCACTTTTTGAAGTAAATAAAAGAACAAAAGATGCCGTGCTCATACGAACGGTTAAAATTTGTGACGCAGAATTATAGCGAGGCTTCAAAAAAGATACAAGTGATAAGTTTAAAGGCTAAAAATAGAGATGATTTCAAATGAATTTTCACAAAAAACTTTGCAGCTTATTGGACTCAATTGAGTCATTTACCTTGAAAAACATAGAAAATCAATAAAAAGGTAGTTGCACTTCTACTTAACTCATTTTCCACCTGCTTTTTACAAATGCAGTGATTTTGACCAGTAAAAAGTGGTCGGTGATGCAAGATTCGAACTTGCGACCCCTTGGACCCAAACCAAGTGCGCTACCAAGCTGCGCTAATCACCGATTTTAAAACTATACTGGCAAGGTGCAGTAAAGTAAAAGATGGGGTGGCTAATGGGACTTGAACCCACGACAACCGGAATCACAATCCGGGGCTCTACCAACTGAGCTATAGCCACCATAATTTGGCATACCTAAGGTTATATGGCACGCCCTAAAGGATTCGAACCTTTGACCCACGCCTTAGAAGGGCGTTGCTCTATCCAGCTGAGCTAAGGGCGCACAGTACCTTATACTAGGTTCACTTACTTATTAAATAAGTGGTCGGTGATGCAAGATTCGAACTTGCGACCCCTTGGACCCAAACCAAGTGCGCTACCAAGCTGCGCTAATCACCGACATTTGCTTAAAGAAACTAAAAAGCTTAGCTGCTTTCAACGGGTGCGGATATTACCGAGTTGCGCCATTCCAGTCAAACTTTTTTTATAAAAAAATACCTGTTCGTTCACTTTTAATGCAACTTGCACGATTAGTATCAAAATATGTCGACTAGCTTGAGCACGCAATGAATAATGACAGCATACAAATAGGAAGTAAAATTTTTATTATTTAACGAATTTATTCTCTTAGTAGCTATATATGATTTTCACTTTATGGCAAAATAGCACCGCTTTAATTAGCCCATCAATTTCACTATCTATTCAAGGTTACAATTAATTATTATGACGGCATCATTGATTGACGGCAAGCATATTGCCAAGCAACTAAGAGATACAGTAAAAGCAAAAGTCACCCAACGAATTAGTAATGGCCAAAGAGCTCCAGGCTTAGCTGTTATTTTAGTTGGCTGTGATGCTGCTTCACAAGTCTATGTTGGCAGTAAACGAAAAGCATGCGAAGAAGTCGGTTTTGTTTCACGCTCTTATGACTTACCTGAAACAACCAGTCAAGATGAACTGTACCAGTTGATCGATGAGCTTAATACTGACGATGCCATTGACGGCATTTTAGTGCAATTACCCTTACCTAAAGAGCTAGATGCTAATTTAGTCATTGAACATATCAACCCTGAAAAGGATGTTGATGGCTTTCACCCTTCAAATGTCGGTAAGTTAGCACTACGTCAACCAGGCCTTCGCCCATGCACTCCAAAAGGGATTATGGAGTTAATTGAATCAACGGGCGTGAAACCCCATGGTTTAGAAGCTTTAGTGGTAGGAGCTTCTAATATTGTTGGCCGCCCTATGACACTTGAGTTATTACTTGCTGGTTGTACGGTAACGACAACCCATAGATTTACCAACGATTTAGAGTCTAAAGTGCGCAATGCCGATTTAGTTGTTGTTGCTGTAGGTAAACCTGCTTTTATTCCTGGCGAATGGATAAAAGAGGGAGCAACAGTTATTGATGTAGGTATTAACCGTTTAGATTCGGGGAAACTTGTCGGTGATGTTGGCTTTGATGCGGCAAAAAATAAGGCGGCTTTTATTACGCCTGTTCCTGGTGGTGTAGGACCAATGACGGTAGCAAGTCTGATTGAAAACACCTTAATTGCTTGTGAGCAATTTGGAAAGTAACAAACGTACCTGCGCATTGTGAGCGAAAAAGATGATCAGTTGAAGACAGCTTCCTTCGACAAACTCAGGACAATGAGACAGCTATTGTTTAGCATTCACCCTGAGGCCTACGTTGCCCCTGAGCGTTTGAGTTGCCCTGAGCGCGAAGGGAACAGCCCAAGGGTGGGGTTGTCAAAGAAAGCAGTCACATGAGCAAAGTCTTAAGCTTTACGCCAAGTTGTTTTACCTGCGCTATCTTCTAAAACAATACTCATTGCATTTAATTTGTCTCTCGCTTCATCAGCAAGTGACCAGTTTTTATCTGCTCGTGCTTGATTACGCTGAGCAATTAATGCTTCAATTATCGCCACTTCACCATCATCATTTTTCCCCTGTAAGAAGCTGGCAGGGTCAAGTTGTAATAAACCGATAACACCACCTAATGCTTTAAGTGTACTCGCAAGCATCGACGCTACTTTTTTGTCTTTTTCTTTTGCGACATTCAGCTCTTTGGCTATTTCAAATAATATCGCAATCGCTTGTGGCGTGTTGATATCATCATCCATCGCTTGGCAAAATTGCTGTACGTAAGTTGACTCTCTATTAAGTACAAAATCTGTGACCATATCAACATCTCTTAATGCAGTATAAATACGCTCTAATGAGGCTCTTGCTTGTGTTAAGTTATCGGTTGAATAGTTTAGCTGACTTCGGTAATGCCCTGTTGTTAAGAAGAAACGTACAGTTTCAGCATCATACTGAGCCAGTACATCACGAATAGTGAAAAAATTCCCTAAAGATTTAGACATTTTTTCTTGGTCTACTTGTACCATACCGGTATGCATCCAGTAATTTACATAAGGCGTATCCAGAGCACAACAACTTTGAGCAACTTCATTTTCATGGTGAGGAAACTGTAAATCAGAACCTCCACCGTGAATATCAAAATGATGACCAAGTTCTTTTGCATTCATTGCTGAGCACTCAATATGCCAGCCTGGACGTCCTTCTCCCCATGGAGAAGACCAACTTGGCTCACCAGGTTTAGCTGATTTCCATAAAACAAAGTCTAATGGATTATTTTTTGTTTTATCCACATCAACGCGGGAGCCAGCTTGTAATTGTTCTAAATTTTGGCCGCTTAATTTACCGTAATCATCAAAACTTGAAACATCAAATAACACATCTCCTTGACCTGTTTCATTAGCTTGACCACCTGCAATATAGGCATGATTTTTAGTTACCAAGGTTTCAATCATGGTGATAATTTCACCCATGTGAGTGGTTACGCGCGGCTCAAGATCTGGCCTTGCCATATTTAAAGCATCAAAATCTTCATGCATATAACCAATGGTGCGCTCTGTTAGTTGTTCTGGTGTCTCATTATTTTCAATAGCACGGTTAATGATTTTATCTTCAACGTCAGTAATGTTACGCACATAATTCACCTCTAAACCAGAAAATCGCATATAACGGGCAATGTTATCGAAACTAATATAAGTGCGAGCGTGACCAATATGACATAAGTCGTAAACCGTACAACCACATACATACAAGCCTACTTTACCAGGATTAATTGGGGTAAAAACTTCCTTTTTGCGGGTTAAAGTATTGTATATCTGTAACATGAGGGGGTGCGACTCCTGCGAGTTAAAAGCTAATGGTATAATTTGAAAAGAGATTGTACCTCAAGGGCGTTTTTGGATCACCATAGCAGATGCACTTTCTGTCAACTTAGCGTACAATTCTGATAATTTTTTTCTGTAAACGAGAACACTATGATTATTTTCAAAACAACGCTGGGTGATATTAAAATTGAGTTAAACTTTGATAAAGCGCCAACTACCGCTAAAAACTTTCAACAATACGTGGAAGAAGGTCACTATAACGGGACTATTTTTCACCGTGTAATAAAAGGATTTATGGCACAAGGTGGTGGTTTTGCTCCTGGTTTAGAAGAAAAAGAAACTCGTGCAAGTATTAAAAATGAAGCAAATAATGGCTTAACTAATCAACGCGGGTCTATCGCTATGGCTCGTACCCAAGAGCCTCATTCAGCTTCTGCGCAGTTTTTTATCAACTTAACAGACAATGACTTCTTAGACTTTAAAAATGAATCACTTCAAGGTTGGGGTTACTGTGTATTTGGCGAAGTAGTTGAAGGTATGGATGTCATTGACAAAATGGCCTTAGCTGAAACCGGCAACATGTTTGGTCACGGTGATGTACCAAAAGAAGATATTTTAATTGAATCAGCCATTGTTGAGTAATCCTTCATTGCTTCATTCACATTCAAATCAGCAACAAGATATTACTTATTTTGTTGCTGATTTGCACCTAGCACAGAACAGGCCAGACATTACTGCCTGTTTTTTACGTTTTTTAAAAAACGATGCGGTACAAGCTCGAGTGCTCTATATACTCGGAGACTTATTTGAAGCTTGGATTGGAGATGATGACGATAGCGCTTATATCGCGACGATTGCTAACGCACTGTTAACACTTGCAAACACCGGTACCAAAATATATTACATTCATGGTAACAGAGATTTTTTGCTCGGTAAAAAATATGCCAAAAAGTCAGGGATGATCTTATTACCAGAAGTGGAATTAATTGATTTATATGGAAAAAGTGTTGTTATTATGCACGGCGATACGTTGTGTACCCGTGATGTTGCCTATCAAGCATTTCGAAAAAAGTCACGTTCATGGTGGTGGCAAGCAATAATGACCAACCTACCTTTATTTGTCCGTAAAAAAATGGCTGACAACTATCGTAAAAAAAGCGCTGCAGCAACCGCCAATAAGCCTCAAGGTATTATGGATGTTACCCATGAAGAAGTAGTAAGTTGTTTAGCAAAATATCATAGCCAATTACTGATTCATGGTCATACCCACAGACCTGATATACATCAATTAAGGGTTAATAATAAAGAAGCTAAACGTATTGTGTTAGGTGATTGGTACGAGCAAGGAGCTTGGCTCAAAGTGACACCAGACCAGATTGAGTTAATGAATACGCCATTAGTTTAAGTACGGGTTATTATCAAAGTTTATCTCTCTTAAACTGCTCATTCTTGACGCTTAGGATGAGCAATTTTAATCAAGTTGCTGTTGAGTTATAGCAATGACCTTAATTAATGGCATTAGTAAATAATATCGAGAAGAAAATAACTTTAATTTGCTCTAAATATTGGTACACCGGAATGAAACTTAAAATCATTATCTGGTGTTGATATCAATTCAGCTTCAACCTTACCAAAGTACGCAACACGTTCACTGACATCGCCACCTGAAACTTGCTCAGCTAACGCTAAATAATCTTGATAGTGACGAGCTTCTGAGCGCAATAATGATACATAAAATTGATTTAACTCGTCATCTAAGTGTGGCGCTAATTTCGCAAAACGTTCACATGAACGTGCTTCAATATAAGCACCTATGATTAACTTATCTATTAGAGCATTAGGCTCATAAGTCGTCACATGCTTCATCATACCTTTGGCATAACGGCCTGCTTTGATCCCCTGATAAGAAATATTACGATCTTCCATAATTTCTAACACTTGGTAAAAATGATGCAATTCTTCTTTTATTAATAACACCATTTTATCAATTAAGTCTTGGCTATAGGGTGAGTTGTTTTTAGGTAAAATAGCTTTAGTTAAATTATTTTTATTGTTAAGTGATTGTAAGTTACCTTGCTTTCGATAGAGAAAATCTTCATAAGGTTTAAACCACTCAAATAATATCTGGCTACTTTCTTTATCAACAGCATATTTTCGTATTAAAAACATCGCTGTTTGACCCGCTTTTAACTCACACGCGAGGTGATCCAACAAAATAACCGGTAAGTTTTCTGTTTTTTTTGCTTCATTTATCCATGAGTCGGGAGTTTCACATTGAAGAAAATTTAATATCGGTGCAAGCAGTGTAGAATAATAAGGTGTGGTCACGGCAAAGTTACTTTTGGTTAAAAATCTAAGATTAGTGCTATTTTAAAAGGGTGAATATTGAGATACTAGTAAAAATTCACTTTTAACTGACATTGATCAAGTCATGGCAAACATAAATTCAAATAAATTAGCAAAACAACTTACTGAACGTCACCCCAAACTAGTACATACTGACAACATTAAGGTCATTTCGCATGTACAACGAGAGTTTGATGATTGGCTGCTAAACACCTTAATGCTAGAAAATATTGATGTACCTTTTAAATATAAACGCAAAAAACTCTATAAAAGCTTGCAAGGGCAACGGGTTAATATTACCTATTATCCTGATCATGAAACCATCGCAGGGCTTGACATTGAAATAATGAGAATTGTTCGAATTAAAGTCAGTTGAGCATGCTTTTTGTCGTTAAATATCATTGTACAGTGATTGCTTTGGGTCAACTGTATTAAGGTAATCATACTCAGTTTTTGTTATTTTTAAATTCCCCACACTTTTACTTTCCACTTATTTCAAGTAACCTTTAAAGAAAGCTAGGGTCTAATCATTCTTTATGTGCGAGTGATCGCTTATACACCCCATACCGTATTATAGTGTAAGCAATACGGTGTAATTAATATTAACCACGTCCGGTGTGTAGCTAGTAGCAAACAAAGGAGAACATAATGATATTGAATCATATATGGGGTTTATATACTCACCCAAAAGATGAATGGAAAACGATCAAAAGAGTTCATGAAAGCTTAATGTATAGCTTAGTACATATTTTAGTGGTTTCTCTAATACCCACTATTTGTGGTTATTATGCTGCGGCACATATTGGTTGGACGATTGGAGTAGGCGAACCGATAAAGGTCAACCAATCTAGCGCCCAAGTGATGGCCATTTTTATGTACATAGCACTTGTTTTCGGTGTTTTTTCCCTAGCCTGCTTAATTCATTGGATGGCAAAAACCTTCGATTCGACCCCCAGCTTTGTACAATCACTTGAACTTGCCGTTTATACCGCTACACCGATTTTAATGGTTGGTATTTCAGCATTATATCCCGTACTCTGGTTTGTAAGTCTAGCCGTTATTGCTGCGGTCTGTTATTCAGTGTATTTATTGTATTCGGGGGTGCCTATTATGATGAACATTCCAGAGGAAAAAGGCTTCATTTACTCGAGCTCTGTTGTTACTTGCGGCTTAGTTTTGTTAATTGCTATTATGGCCTTGAGTACAGTCATCTGGGGAGTCGCTTTTGGCTATGAGTTTATAACTTGAGCGAGAAGTGACAAGTAGCGAGTTATTTTAGACCCGCTACTTATTTTAGATGCAATTACATTATCACCTAGTCAAAGGAAGCGACTTATTCAGCACCTTCGTTATACATATCTATCACAGAATCAGCATTTTTATCTGATTCTTCTTTAGTACTATTATTACGTAGCGCATCTAATTTTTCTAAATAAGAGTTGTCAATATCATTGGTAACATAATTACCATCAAATACAGAAGTATCAAAATTAGTGATTTCTGCATTATGAGAGCCCACGGCAGCAACTAAATCATCAATTTCTTGAAATATAAGCTTATCGGCACCAATCAAAGTACAAATATCATCAACATCTCGTCCATGAGCAATCAGTTCATTGGCGCTTGGCATATCAATACCATAGACATTAGGGAAACGAACTTCTGGTGCCGCCGATGCAAAGTACACTTTTTTAGCACCTGAAGCTCGAGCCATTTCAATAATTTGCTCTGAAGTGGTACCACGTACAACAGAATCATCAACGAGTAAAACATTTTTACCTTTAAACTCAGTACTGATAGCATTAAGTTTTTGACGAACAGATTTCTTACGTTGTTCTTGACCTGGCATAATGAAAGTACGACCAATATAACGGTTCTTTACAAAGCCTTGTCGGTAAGGAAGTTCGAGTTGTTTAGCTATTTGTAAAGCAATATCACACGAAGTTTCAGGAATAGGAATAACGACATCAATATCTTCATCTTCCCAATCATTGGCAATTTTTTCACCAAGCTTAGTTCCCATCTCTACACGAGATGCGTACACTGACATTTTATCAATAGTTGAATCAGGACGAGCAAAATAAACAAATTCAAAAATACAAGGGCTGTAAGTGGGGTTTTCAGCGCATTGCTTACTATGAATTTGACCATTTTGTGAAAAGAAAATCGCTTCACCTGGGGCAACATCACGAACAAATTCAAATGAACATGCATCTAGTGCAACTGATTCAGAGGCAACCATATACTCTACGCCATGTTCTGTTTCACGTTTACCAAATACTAACGGGCGAATGCCATTAGGATCACGAAAAGCAACCATGCCATAACCAATGATCAAAGCAACCGTAGCATAAGCACCTCTTACCCGCTTGTGGGTATTAGCTACCGCATTAAAAACATCATCAGGTGTGAGTGCTAAATTAGCACTTTGTTGTAGTTCATGGCCTAAAATATTAAGTAACAACTCAGAATCTGAAGTAGTATTTACATGACGTCGTGCTTCAGTATTTAACCAACGCTTTAATTCATCAGCATTAGTAAGGTTACCATTGTGAGCTAGTGATATCCCATAAGGTGAATTTGCATAAAATGGTTGCGCTTCAGAAGAACTAGAAGTACCCGCAGTTGGGTAACGAACATGACCAATACCAATGTTACCTTGTAAGCGCATCATATGACGGGTATGAAATACATCTTTAACTAAACCATTAGCTTTTCTAAGCCTAAAAGTATTGTTATGGATAGTTACAATACCGGCAGCATCTTGACCTCTATGCTGTAACACAGTTAATCCGTCATACAAATATTGATTAACCGGGGTTTTTCCGACAATACCAACAATACCACACATGAATTTTTCTCCGTTTGACCTGAGTAAAGTAAATAAATTAACGCTAAGTTAGAAAACTAGATGACTGCTTGAGATACTCAAAGAACCATTCAACAACTAATTTAAATTCAGGGATCAGTTGTGAACTTTTCCACCAATCACTGCCCGCAGCACCAGTAAATGCATCCATAAAGAAGAGCACTGCACTGATAATTAATACGCCTCGTAAAGCACCGAAAACTAGCCCTAAAACCCTATCGGTACCTGACAAGCCCGTTTTACTGACTAATTGACCTATTAGGAAATTAACCAGAGCACCCAACACTAAAGTAGCGATAAATAGTATAGTGATGGCGGCCGCGTTACGTAATAGCTGATCGGAAATATTAGTGAGTAAATTAGCTAGGTTGGCATAGAAGGTACTCGCAATAAAAAAGGCACTGATCCAAACAACTAGGGACACCGCTTCTTTAACAAAGCCACGCACCAAACTAATAAGTGTTGATACGCCTATAACAGCCAAAATGGCATAATCTATCCAAATCATAATTTGAGTTTCTCATTGATTAGAGCCGCGCATTCTACCAGAATAGAATTAATAATACCAAGTTGATTGAGTTATTTCTGGGTTAGAAATAACTCAATTCTATTTTGGCATAGTAACAATTTTTTTATCATTCTTCTTTATTTGGTTGGGTAAAAACGAGCGATTTTTCCTTGAACACCGGTTAATTTTTTCAACGGTGAAATTTGCTTTTCTAATGATGATTTAATTAATTCAGGACCAACAAAAACCTTAGTTAGCGTACCCTTTTTCGTTTTAATTGGTTTAGTAAAAGCGCTATAACCTTTTAGTTTTAGCTTGGCCAACAGCTCCTCGACATTTCTCTTATGTTTAAAGCTACCTAATTGAATAACCCAAGCTTCTTTATTAACCGCCCTTTCTGGATGCTTACCTAATACGGGTTTATTAATAACGGCTTTCTTCTCGATGGTAACAGGCTCTACCTTTGCGAGAATAGCGTTAGCTTTAGTCGCTGGCGTTATGATCTCATTTGACTGAGCAGTGGCCTTTACAACCGTATGGCTCAGCTCTTTTTCTGACGTTTCACTGTCTAAATCTAATGCTGTTTCATTAATAATTTGCGGCAATTCTTTTAGAACTAGTTTTTGCTCCGGAAATGTTTTATGCGTTATTTTTCCGGTAAAGCTTGGTGCTTTAGGTATAGCTTCAAAGTCTGTTTGATTTATATTTTTCTTACCATCGAGTAGATCAGGTAAAAAAATAACAACAGCTGCGGCAACTATAATGGTACCAACAAGGCGGTTTTGAAACGGTGTAGACAAATGAAACTCCAGGCTAAATCGATTAGCGAGTATAATACCAAGAGAACAACGTAATCTATTTGGTATTAATCAATTAAATTAGCAGCTTTCTAATTTCAGCCACTGTAAAAAAAGAGCCAAACACCAAAATTAAATCCGTTGGTTTAGCATCTTCGCTAGCTATTTTAAATGCCTGAGTGATATTGTCAAAACAATTGATTGCCTGAGTAAACTTACCAAGTATTTCACTGGTATACTCTGTTGTTGCAGATCTTGGTACTGCCAAGGGAGCAATATACCAATAATCAACACGTTGCGAGAGTGCTGACAAGGTGTTTTTTATATCTTTGTCAGCCAACATGGCGCATACCGCAATAACGTTTGTGTATCCATGTTGCGTTTTAAGCAAACTCAATTGATTAGCCAAATAACGCCCTGCATGAGGATTATGACCCACATCAAGCATCACATCACAAGTAAATTTAAACATTTCTGTTCTACCTGCTACTTTGGTTTGCTGGATCAGACGATTTACCTTTTCACTCGTTAATGCCACCCCAAGTTGCTTTAACACCATTAATGCTGTGGCAACATTATCACGGGGAATACTGGTAGGAATAAGTTGTTTTATTTGAAATGTCTGTTGTTCACCTTTCACTTGATCACGGTATTGCCATTGCCAAAACCCAAGCGTATTATCGGCATTAATGGCGTCAACAATTGTAAAGTCCTTCCCTCTTACTTTTATTTTAGCCAACGCTTGCGATATTTTTTCAGGTTCTAAAGCTTGATTAATGTCACTAGCATGTTTTAGTACCGATTTTGGAGGTGTAAAATCACCAACAATAATATCTTGTTCGGCACGCATAATACCTGCTTTTTCAAAACCTATTGTTTCACGGTCATTGCCAAGAAAAGCTTGATGATCAATATCCACCGAGGTAATAACCGCAACATCTGCGTCAATAATATTTGTCGCATCGAGCCTACCGCCTAGACCTACTTCGAGAATAATAATCTCAGGTTTACTAGCCATTAAGACGACAAATGCCGCTAAGGTGGTGAACTCATAATAACTGAGAGAAATATCATCTCGAGCTAACTCTATTTGTTCAAAGGCTTTTATAAAGGCAATATCATCAACATCGCAATGGTTAATACGCAATCGTTCATTAAAGCATTCAATGTGGGGAGAAGAGTACACCGCAACATTTAACTGTGAATGAGCAGCATCCTTGTGTTTATGCTCGCGGCATAAAGCATTCTCTAAAAATGCACATGTTGTTCCTTTGCCATTAGTGCCTGCGACTGTAATCACAGTAGCAAAACTTAAATCAATCGCTAAACGCTGCGCAACAATCCTGATGCGTGACAAACCAAGATCAATCTCAGTTTCATGGATAGTTTCTAAATAACAAAGCCACTCATTAAGGCTTTTGCCGCCTTTTAAGTGGCTTTTTTGATCACTGGGCATTAAAAGGTTATGCACTTTCCGCAACTGGACTAGGTTGCCCAGTAAATTTGGCTAACATGCGAGCAAGTGTGTCTCGCATGTTTCGACGATCCACTATCATGTCGATAGCACCTTTTTCTAACAAAAATTCACTTCGTTGGAAACCTTCAGGAAGTTTTTCTCTTACCGTTTGCTCGATAACTCGTGGACCAGCAAAGCCTATTAACGCTTTTGGTTCAGCAACATTAATATCACCTAGCATAGCTAAACTTGCTGAAACCCCACCCATAGTTGGATCGGTTAATACCGATACATAAGGTAAGCCTTTCTCGCTCATTTTAGCTAATGCAGCACTCGTTTTAGCCATTTGCATTAATGAGAATAGTGCCTCTTGCATACGGGCACCACCACTGGCAGAGAAACAAATAAAGGGTAAGTTATGCTCTAAACAATACTCAACACCTGCCACAAAACGAGCACCAACAACCGATGCCATTGAACCACCTAAAAATGAAAATTCAAAAGCAGCAGCGACAACAGGCATACCATGTAATTCACCTTTCATCACCACGAGTGCATCTTTTTCACCGGTATTTTTTTGAGCTGCACTTAATCGGTCTTTATAGCGTTTTGAGTCTTTAAATCTTAAAATATCTTGTGCTTCAAAACTTTCACCAAGTTCCATGCGATTATCTTGGTCTAAGAAGCTATCAATACGCTTTCGTGCCGTAATTCGCATATGATGATCACATTTGGGGCATACTGAAATCTGTCTATCCAACTCAACTTTGTAAAGCACTGCATTACATGAGGAACATTTACTCCAGACACCTTCCGGAATATTACGTTTTTGGGTAGATTTTGCTTTGGGGAGAATTTTTTCAATCCAGCTCATAATTTTATTTTTGCCTATTGCAACGAATATAAATCAACTTTTTATCTAAAAATATCACTAAAAAGTCAATTTTGAAAAGAATGCTAACTTAACGATGAATTAGAACACACTTTAACCCATGTTTTATATAAAAAACTGGTCTGTCTTGTAAGTAATTTTACTTTAATAAAAGAATTAATTTAAAAAAAGTGGCCCAAAGGGTCTTTTAGGTAATGCAAACTGCTGGGGATAATCAACTTCTACAAAATATAACCCTTCTGGAGGGGCTGTCACACCAGCCATACAACGATTTTTGTGTTCTAGCACTTCTTTTATCCAAGAGATAGGTTCTTGTGCTTGGCCCACTCGCATTAAACTCCCAACAATATTGCGCACCATATGATGTAAAAAGGCATTGGCTTTTACATCAACGATAATGTATTCACCTTGACGAGTTACCTGGCAGTGCTCAATAGTTCGGGTAGGGGAATGTGACTGGCAATGAACAGTTCGAAAAGAGGTAAAGTCATGTTTGCCCACTAAATATTGGGCTCCTTCATGCATCAAGGTTTCATCAAGAGGATAATGAAAATGACTGATACCATCACTTAGAATCGCTGAGCGTAAAGCATTATTATAAATGATATAACGATAACGTCTTGCTGTCGCGCTAAAGCGTGCGTGAAAATCTTCACTAACAGCTTTAACCCAAGTTACGGCAACATCTCTAGGTAAATGAGTATTTACACCTAAAGTCCATGCAATATCTTTACGAACTTTATTGGTATCAAAATGAATCACTTGATTTGTGGCATTTACACCGGTATCTGTTCGACCAGCACAAACCACTTCAATAGGTTCATCGGCTATTTTTGATAGGGCATTTTCTAGTGTTTGCTGAACACTAACGACACTTTTTTGTCGCTGCCAACCACAGTAATTTTTACCATCATATTCGATGCCAAGAGCATAACGCATGCCAACCTCTTAATGTGCCATTTTATCGAAAAATTTAAAGGCGCATTATCTATTATTTGCTTCGTTATGCCAATGGTATTTGTAGTGCAACTTGTTTTTACAGGTTATCAAGTAATTCTTGTGCTTCAAGTTGCTGTTGGGGATTACCGTGATTAATTATTTCCAGTAAAATAACTTGAGCATTATCTTGATCGCCTATTTCCACATAAACTTTTGCTAAGTCGAGTTTAGCTGCCATGCCATTTTCATCTTCATCAACATCCACTTGATTGACATTTTCAGTAAATTCAGAATATTCATTCAACCCTACATCAATGTTAGCTTCATCGTACAATTCTTCTGTGACATCGATATCTTGTGCAGCAGAAAGTATTGAATCAACTGAAACAAAGTTGTCTTCGTTAGCTTTAGTATCACTTTCAGTCACGACTCCACTATTAGGATCATCAAAATCATCTAAGGAAATAGAATCATCTGGATCATAGTCTTGAGTATAATCAACGGAAGTGCTAGCCACATTAGACTCTTCTTCAATATTAGCGAGCAATTCATCAAACTCTAAATTATCAAGTTCTTGAATATCATCAATTTCTGTTGCTTCTGAAGTAACATTGTCAGCGTCATCACTACTATCATTCAATAAATCAGCTAACACATTTTTATCTGAGAAATCTGGCGTTAACTCTACTGCATTCTCTGATGCTGAATCATGGAGTAATTTGGATAAAGCTTCCTCATCAAAAGCTCCCTGCTCTCCTTCATCTAATTCATCACCAATATCTAAAGTATCAGAATTTTCTGCTTGATCAGACTCATCGGGCGCGACAATGTTTGCATCTATATCGGAGCTCATGTCATCAGTTGAGCTCTCTTTGTGAATAGCACTAAAGTCAGCCGCTAGCAATGGTGCAATATACTCTTCGGATAAACTTTCTATCTTGCTTCTATTGGGAGACTCGCCTATGTTATCAACGATATCGTTATTTTCTTCCTCCCCCATTGATTCAAGTATTTCATCAATATCATTTGGATCAGTAATCTCTTTTTGAGGTTCATCAGAGCCCATAGAGTTAAGTACGGCATCAATATCATCGGGATCAGTAATTTCTTTTTGAGGTTCATCAGAGCCCATCGAGTCAAGTAATGCGTCAATATCATCGGGATCGGTGATTTCGATTTCGGCTTCATCACTGTCTTGGCTGATCTGATTTTCTACCGGGGGTTCTTCATTTTCTGAGGAGTCTTCAACACCCATCGAGTCAAGTAATGCATCTAGATCATCGGGACTGTTGATTTCGGCTTCATCACTGTCTTGGCTGATCTGATTTTCTACCGGGGATTCTTCATTTTCTGAAGAGTCTTCTATATTCATCGACTCAAGCAACGCATCAATATCATCGGGATCCGTAATTTCCGCTTGAGCCGTTTCGTCATCTGTAACAGAGTCTAGATCAGCGGTAACTTCCTCTATCAACTCATCGGGCTCGTCGGACTCTATAACATCATCAATACTAATATGACTTTCTTCAGCTAATGGATCTTCATCAACCGATAACTCTTCATCAAGACTATTGAGTAAATCATCAAGATCATCTTGATCAATCTGATTATTCTCAAGAGCTTCTTCTTGCAATGAAGATTCATCAATCGATAACTCATCCGAGGAAAGTAGCTCATCTAAGTCATCCTGAGCTATGCCTTCACTACTTTGTTCATCGAGTGGGCTATCATCATCAAGTAATATATCTTCTAAATCATCTAGTCCATCTAATTCATCTTCATCGTCACTATCTAAATGGATAACGTCATCTTCTTCTTCAACGAGATCCATGGATAAATCATCTTCAGCTTCTAATTCATCATCTAACGATAAATCACCGTCAAGTGACGAGTCATCATCCAAAGTTAAGTCATCTATTGCATCAACTGGCTCTTTTTCTTCTTTATGTGCAACAATCGCTTCTTTGTGAACTTTATTGTCTTGTTGGGAAACAACTTCTTCCGCTGGTTGCACACTCTGTTTGCGTTTAAAAATCAATACCGTGACAATAAGCAGTAGCAAGGCAGGAAGCGTTCCTATTAATACCTTGAGCCATAGGCTTGAATATATATTGTTTTTTGCCGCCTCTGCTCGTTGTTTTTCCAATAATAGCTCTTGCTCCCTCGCTTGTGCTTTGTTGAGTAAAGCTTGCTGCAATTTAAGCATATGATCCATTTGCAGCTTGATTTCTTTCCCTTTAGCCACCTCTTTTTGCATGGTGCCAAGTTGGCTATTAAAACTTGCTAAACGTTGACGCAATTTTTCATTTTCTTTCAAAATAGCTTGCAAGCCGTCAATTGAGTCTAACACATCATTTTGAATGCTTTTTAATCGTTGTTGTTGCTCTGTATCTATTTTTTGTAATTGATCATTAATTTCAACTTTTACCGTGTTTAAGTCTTTTTTATTAACACTGGGCTCTTGGAGTTTATTTACCGTTTTATTGGTGGCTTTTGGTTGCTTTTTTTGCCAGTTTTGATCGTCCTGGTTTGATTTTCTTTCGGCTTCTGTACGATTAATTTTCATCATTTGTGTAAATGATGGAATTTGCAAATACTGACCTTGTACCAAATAATTTAAGTTATTTTCTGCAAATGCTTGTGGGTTAGCTTTATATAAAGCTTGCATCACTTGATATACCGTTAAACGGTTATCAGGCCTTACTGTTAACGCTATTTTCCATAAAGTATCGCGTTTCGTAATAGGTCCATACTTATCATAAGGGAAAACATCTGAGCTTTTAGGGCCTCGCATGCGAATGCCACTCTCTTCTTTAGCAGCTACCCCTTGACCAACAGCAGGTAAGCTAATAGAGAATATGCTTACTGTCGCTATACTAAGAACGATAACCTGCCATAGGCACAGGCATAATATTTTTTGCATCGAAGCTTTCCCAGTTATTTTTCTTTTAACAAAATATGTTAACTGTCAGTTAATTGACTAGATTATGATATTTAACAGTATTGTATAACAAAGCAAAAATCATTCCATTAGCATGGAGTTATTTATGCTGATGATAGGATAATATCAAACTCAGATAATATTGCTTGGTATTTTTTACTACGCTCAAACGCTATAATATATGAATGTTCTGTACCATCGCAGCTATGATTTGAAGAAAACAAAAAACTCACCATGAACACAATTGTTTATGATGAGTTTTACTATGGGGTTTTGGCTGCCTAATTATTTCAAAAAATAAATTAACTTAAGTGATCTTTTATTAATAATTCAGCTATTTGAATACTATTGGTTGCCGCACCTTTACGGACATTATCGGCAACAATCCACATATTTATACCGCAATTGTGACTGATATCCTCACGAATTCGACCGACATAAGTTTCATCTTTGCCACTAGCATCACCAATTTGTGTAGGGAAATCTTGATCATTATGACACACTACTAAACCCGGTGCTTGAGCGAGTAAATCTTTCACTTCTTCAGCAGAAATTGGTGAGTTTGTTTCAATATGTAACGCTTCACCATGACCAAAAAATACCGGTACGCGAACTGCAGTTGGGTTAACCAGTACATTATCATCATTTAAAATTTTCTTCGTTTCCCAAACCATTTTCATTTCTTCTTTGGTATAACCATTATCAAGAAATACATCAATTTGTGGAATAACGTTAAAAGCAATTTGACGAGAGAAGTTCTTAGACTCTACTGGCTTGCCACTTAATAAATCAGCCGTTTGTTTAGCTAGTTCATCCATAGATGCTTTACCACCACCCGATACAGATTGATAGGTGCTCACATTAACACGGTTAATACCTACAGCATCATAAATGGGTTTTAGTGCTACCATCATTTGAATAGTAGAACAGTTAGGATTAGCAATAATATTACGGTTACGGTATTCAGCTAATGCTTGTGGATTTACCTCTGGTACGACTAATGGAATATCTTCGTCGTAACGAAATTCTGAAGTGTTATCAATAACAATACAGCCTGCATCACCCGCCATAGGAGCATATTTTGCCGACGTTGAGCCTCCGGCTGAAAAGAAACCAATTTGTGCTTGGCTCCAATCAAAGTTATCCGCATCTAAAACTTCAATGCTTTCACCATTAAATTCAATAAATTCACCCGCTGAGCGCGCACTGGCTAATGGGTAAAGTTTGTTAATTGGGAAATCTCTTTCTTCTAAAATTTCCATAATGGTTTTGCCAACCAAACCTGTTGCGCCAAGTACGCATACATCAAATTTCTGTGCCATGATCCTCTCTCTACTTGTTGGACTTATGCTCTATTAGGAGCTAATACTAAAGCCTAAGCGATGTGGCACATCACTGAAGGCACTGGATAATAAAGTAACTTTAACGGACGAAAACTCGCGACGAACTGGATAATTTTTTCTCAGATTGTCAAAACCTTCACTGGCCAATTGTTGACGAAAAATAGCATCATCTCGTCTAACATCATAGACGATTTTAACCAATTTATTAACTAGGCTTTGGTCTACTGTTTCAACTATATCTATGTTAGCAATACTTGCTTTTGGTAAAAGGTGAGATAATTGCAATATTGGCACTTTACCTAATTGTTGGCATAATGCCTGATAAAGCATTTCAGTACCACGAGATTTTCCTTCTAAGCTATAACCTGCAATGTGCGCTGTAGCTATTTCAGTATGCTCAACGAGTGACGTTAATATCTCAGGCTCTCCTTCCCAAACATCTAACACCAACTTTAAACCGTGCCCCGACTTTTTCAACCTAAGTAGAGCCTGATTATCAATTACTTCTCCACGACAAGCGTTGATCAAAATTTGCCCATCATTAAGTTTACTTAATCGTGATTCGTTCAGGAGATGGTAGGTAGGGTATTTACCTTCGACAACTTTAGGTACATGTAAAGAAATAATATCACAACTAAGCACGTCATCTAACGAAACAAAATCTCTGTTATCATGCTCACTTTCCTCTAACAAAGGATCGCAAATTTTAGGCGATATTCCTAAAGCGGTTAGTTTTTCAAATACACGTGAGCCTGTATTACCCGCACCAACAATACCGACACTGAGCTTTGTAATATCTAATAAATAACGCTCTGCTAAAACAACTAAACTACTTATCACATACTCAGCCACAGAAATAGCATTACAGCCAGGCGCAGAATGAAAGGCAATATTACGTTTGGCTAGATAGGGTAAATCGATATGATCTGTACCAATGGTTGCCGTACCAACAAAGCTTAATTGATGATTGTTTTGCAACAAAGCTTGATTAACTTGCGTGATCGAACGGACCAGTAATACATCAGCATCGGCAAGTTGCAGAGCATTTAACTCACGACCAGAGAACCCCTGTATCTGAGTGTTTTTACCGCAAATATCGCTAAAAAACTCTTTAGCGTAAGGCATATTTTCATCGAAAAGTATTTTCATTGAACAAAAAAAGATTTTCTATATTTAAGTTGATTAATTATAAAGTAATTCATACTAATAGGGCTACAAAAAATAAAGCCATGTTCGCTAAATTACGTAACATGGCTTTGATATGGTTTTATCTTTTTTACAACAAATTAGTCCTTATACTTTTGCATCACTAACGTGGCATTAGTGCCACCAAAACCAAAACTATTAGACATAACGGTATTTAGCTCTAGATCGCGTTTTTCGGTGGCAATGTCTAAACCTTGAGCTTGTTCATCTAGGTTATCTACATTAATTGAAGGGGCAACAAAATTATTTTCCATCATTAACATAGAATAAATTGCTTCGTGAACGCCTGCAGCACCAAGCGCATGGCCTGTCATTGCTTTAGTTGCGCTAATGGCAGGAGACTTTTCTCCGAACAGTTCTTGAATAGCCCCTAGCTCTTTTACATCACCAACAGGCGTAGAAGTACCATGGGTATTTAAGTAGTCAATCTCACCTTTAACGCCAACCATCGCTTGTTGCATACAACGGACTGCACCTTCACCACTTGGTGCTACCATATCGTAGCCATCAGAAGTTGCGCCATAGCCAACCACTTCTGCATAAATGTGTGCACCGCGTGCAAGTGCATGCTCTAACTCTTCAACAACAACCATACCACCGCCACCAGAAATAACAAAACCATCACGGTCAGCATCATAAGTGCGTGAAGCTAATTGCGGTGTATCATTTCTTCCTGATGATAAAGCGCCCATGCCATCAAACATCATAGCCAGTGACCAATCGACTTCTTCGCCACCACCAGCAAAAACAATATCTTGTTTACCCAATTGAATAAGCTCCATAGCATGGCCAATACAATGGGCACTGGTAGCACAAGCTGAGCTAATAGAATAGTTAACACCTTTAATTTTAAAGGGGGTTGCTAAACAAGCTGAAACTGTACTAGACATAGTTTTAGGGACTGCATAGGGGCCAACACGGCGTACACCACGGTTTCGCAATGTATCGCTTGATGCAACAATATTTGCAGACGATGCTCCACCGGAGCCAGCAACAATACCGGTTCTCACGTTTGAGACTTGCTCATCTGTCAGCTTAGCATCTTCAATCGCTTGATCCATGGCTATGTAGGCATAACCTGCCGCATCGCCCATAAAACGAAGGGATTTACGATCGATATGCTCTTTAATATCAATATCAGGTTTTCCCCAAACTTGACTACGTAAACCTTGTTCAGCAAAGCTTTCAGAACGAGTAATACCTGAACTTCCTGACTTCAATGAAGCTAAAACTTCTTTTGCATTATTACCAATGCTTGAGATTATACCGATACCGGTGATCACAACACGTTTCATTTAAATAACCACTATTTTATAAAAAATTAAAATTAAAATTAAAATTAGGATAAGAATTTCAAAAATCGAGACATTATACTCGTAATACTATCACTAACTGGTATTACTAGTTAGCCAAAAAACAAATCCAGTGTACACATGTACACTATATTATGATATCGCCCAGATAATATCTACGACCTTTTGGTTAATATCGCTGATCTCTGTCGCAAACTAACGTAAAATACTGACAATGAATATTGACTAACTTTTAAATGGTTTCTTTTTGACTACTTCTAATCATTCAACACCACGCTTAAGCTTTCAAAAAAACGGCTCTCCTTATTCTGAACAATTTGATGATATTTATTTTGATAGCGAAGTGGGTTACCAACAAAGTGAAGAAATATTTATTTGTGGTAATAAGATCGCTAAAAGAATATTAGCCGCATCAAACACCTTTACAATTGCTGAAACAGGCTTTGGTACCGGATTAAATTTTTTATTGACCTTACAAGCGTACCAAAATTTGTTAGATAAACACCCCAATAAAAATCTCGCTAAAGTTAATGTCATCAGCGTAGAAAAATACCCCCTGTCTAAAGCGCTATTAACAAAATCCCTTCAAAATTTTCCACAGTTAGCACGCTATGTAGATTTATTAATTGCCCAATATCCTGATTTTGATAATAACGGCCACCATAACGTTAAATTAAATTTTTTTAACGCACGAGTAACCCTAACGTTGATAATAAATGACGCCACTCAAGGGTTAACACATTTAAAAACAGGAAAAAACGGCTTAGTTGATGCGTGGTATCTTGACGGATTTTCCCCAGCAAAAAATCCAGACATGTGGCATGAACATCTATTTACCCAACTAGGTCGCTTATCAAAACCTCAAGCAAGTGTTGCTACGTTTACCGTTGCCGGTTTTGTTAAACGACATCTTCAAGCGGTTGGTTTTAGAATTGAGAAAAAGCCTTATACCGGCAATAAAAAACAAATACTAACAGGCATTTTCCAACAAGACCCACACCATCAAAAAGGTTATCAATTAAGGGCTAAAATAACCAAGCCACAGCATGTAAGTATTATTGGTGGTGGAATTGCCTCAGCTTGTGCTGCATATGCTTTAACCAAGCAAGGCATTAAAGTCACTTTATATTGCAAAGATGATGCAGTGGCTCAAGGTGGTTCAAGTAATGCCATCGGTGCCCTCTACCCCCTTTTACATCAACAGCAAGACGATATTAGTTTGTTTTATCAGCAAGCTTTTTGGCGAGCAAAAGCGGTGTATAATCAAGTGGTGGCTGACGGCTTTGATTTTCCTCATCAATGGTGCGGGCTTCTTGAGGTTTCTTACAAGGAAGCGCTAGCAAAACGCCAAGAAAAATTTGCAGAACTTAATACCTGGCCGGTAGAGCTCATTCATAGTGTTGATGCCCAAAAAGCGAGTCTATTGGCTAATATTACCCTTGATTATGGTGGGCTATTTATGCCTCACGCTGGCTGGCTAGCGCCACAAATAGCTGTAGAGCAAATTATAAATGCTGCAAAAACAACCGGTAGGTTAAAAATAAAAACCAATATAAGTATTGAAAAAATCACACAAACCGACAGTAAAAGCTGGCAGCTAACAACGAATAAAGGCAAGCTTAACGCCAGTGTTTTAATCGTTTGTGGCGGAGCAGAAGCCATTAATCTGCCTTTAATCAAGCAGCTACCGTATAGCTCTGTGCAAGGGCAAGTAACCAGTATGCATACCAATGACAACATTAAAAACCTCTCAACGGTTATTTGCCATAAAGGTTATTTAACACCAGAAAACAACGCGATACATTGTATTGGTGCAACCTTTAATAAAAATAGCATGTCGACACAATCAACGGCCAAAGATGATGATTTTAACCTTAACATATTGCGTCAATGTTTGCCTAAACAGGCTGAAAATATCGGTTGGAATAAAGATGATGTCAGTAGCAGCAAAGCGAGATTGCGCTGTATGACACCTGATCATATGCCCATGGTTGGGGCCATGCCAGATATTCAAAAGCATATTGAAATTTATCCTCATCTTAGTAAAGATAAAAATTGGAAATACAACCAACAAGCTCCTGTAATCGACAATTTATATGTCATGATGGGCTTTGGTGCAAGAGGGTTATGCTCAGCGCCATTAGCTGCTGATATTTTAACAGCAGATTTATGTGGAACACCTTATCCTGTCGATAACGATATGCTTTTTAACTTAAGTCCTAACCGCTTTATTATTAGAGATATTATCAAGCGAAAAATCTCGAGCTAAGAGTGCTTCAATGTCTCTTGTAGTGCTAACCAAAAGTTTTGCACTATAGCGTAATCTTGTGGGCTCAACTCTTGTTTAGCATCACTTAGCCCCTGAGAAATATTGGCAAACAGTTCAGCTACAATCACTTGCTGCTCATCACCAAACTCTGTGGCATAAAGCGAGATAAAACCTCGTAAATAGCCACTGGCAAATAAAGTATCACAATCAATATTTTGATCGAATAAACTATCTAAATACTGGTAAAGTTCAGTTACAGTATTGATTGCATGTGTTGTAGAAGGGAGCATTTTTTTCTCTTTGTTAATTTATATTCATTGTTTTTTGCCTACATTAAAGCCATTTTACCTGCTCATGACGAAGAGCTACTCTCAGTTCGTTAAGCTTGTGTAAAGTGTATTCAATATTTAGGTCGATAAGTGTACCCAGTTTGTTTCTTCCACTATTGAGGGCTAGCAACAGGATATAATACCTGATCCTTATAACCTGTAGTTATCACCATAAAGCCTGACAAAAGCTGATCTAATTCGCTATCACCAGTATCACTAATTAACGGACGATTATTTAGCTGTGTCAATTTAGACTTGGTAGCAATAATGCTAATATTTATTTTACCACCCTCTTGCCCAATAATATAACGAATAACCCTAGGACTTAATTGTTGATTGCCTCGGCCAAAAATATGACCTTGACCACCAATTAAAGTGATCACTAAATGAACTCGCTGTTGTGTAGCCTCAGCCTGCACTAATTGTTGCCATAATTGTGCTTCTGTCACATCAGTATCAACGAGTGTTTCATCTTGAACTAAATCAACGCCAAGTAAGGTATTCGGTAAACTAAGCTCAGCCATTAAAAAAGCGGTCGTCGAGCCTGATCCAATAATAAAAAGGTGTTCATCATGCTCTCTCATGTGATCAATAATATCTTCGGCGATATCTTGCAACACTAGCTCATCAGACTCTTTTCCGCCTGATTTAACGGCTTGAACGAAACGTAATTCACTAGGAATTTGCATTTCACCAAAGCGTTTAGCTTTAACAATGCCTTGTCGAAATAAAGACTCATCAATGTCCATAACATCCCCCTCAGTTAATGTCACTAACTGCTTAGTCACCATTAACTCAACTACTCTACCGGCAGCCGTTGGAGTAATAGCATAAACACCTGAATGAATTTTACAGCCCGCCGGAATACCTAATACTGGAATTTGAGCGCAAGCATTTGCCAACGCAAACTGCTCAACCGCATACGCGATATTTCGTGCTGTACCATCTCCACCAGCAAACAAGATAATATCAACATTATCTGACAATAAAGCGACAACAGCTTGCTCAGTATCTTCTGCCTTAGTGTCCGCCTCTGGAGTGTGAAAACTGAGCTCAACCTTAAAACCGAGTTGCTGAGCACACTCTTGCCCCATTTGCCCATTCACGGTATAAATAGTGATATCATCTTGATAAGGTTTCAATACAGATAATGCTGTTTTAGCACGGACATTCGCTTTTGGTTTAGCACCTAAAGCAAGAGCGTGTAGCGTCATATCATCACTCCCCTTTAAGGCAACACTACCACCAAGCCCTGCTATAGGGTTAATAATTAGGCCTAATTTAAACATAGCCTTATTCCTCTTGCTTGATAAAGTGCGCAAGCGTTAATGGCATGGGCGTTTGATAAAATTGTGCTAATGCGTTCATAAACTGCTGTGCTCTGGGTGGAAAGCCTTGTTGTAAATATATTGTCACTTGCTCAAAAACATTCTCTTTAAAACCCTTTGTATCACCCTGAAAACCATCAAGGTTATCAGAAGAAACATAGAATTTTTTTTGTGCGGCCACATTAAATGCCCATTCAATGGCTTGAGGGATCACTTCAACTTGTTCAAATTTTTTCTGCTGCTGCTCATTTCTGCCGTCGGGAATATACCAATAACCAAAATCTTCTAGCAAACGCCTTTCTTTACCGGCTTGACACCAATGGGCAATTTCATGAAATGCACTGGCATAAAACCCTCGAGCAAAAATAATTTGATGATACGAACAGTGTTCATTTTTCGGTTGATAAAAAGGTTCATCTCCACCTTTAACTAAACGGGTATTGTATTGCTCAAAAAAAGTCTCATTAAAAAGTAGGATAAGATCTTGGTATTGATGGTTCATAAAAAAGCAAGCAGAAATATTTGCGCCATTGTAACGAAAAAAAGTGCTCATTTCATCTTGCTTTAAGCAATTGGCTTAAGCTTGGCCAAGCTCTACTTTACGCTCAGAGTTAACTTAGGCAACAAGTCATAAATTCTCTTTTAAAATATAAGCATAATATTACTTTTTTATTGCGCTATTGAACCAATAACTATCCCTAGTCTATTTTTATACAGTGGAATATCATTACTTTGTTCAAAGGCTAACGAGCCGATAAATAAGCTCATGGTAAAACCGACGCTACCTAATGCGCAATGCGATAAAACAGATAAAAATTAACCTTTTCAGGTAATTTAGCAACACCTAGCTTAACTGCCACAAAATAAAACCTAACCACCTTGAGCAAATCAAGTTTACAATAGCAAGTTCACGCTAAACAAAAGTCGCGAATAATTCGGAAAAAAGCTGCAAAAACGACATAAATACAAAAACAATCGATATTCACTAGCCTAAACTGCGTATTTAAGTGTAATATTTACTCTAATTCAACAGTAAAAAGATAAACACCACTCTATGAAAAAACTCGATAGCATTGACCTTCAAATTTTAACGCTTTTATATAACAATGCCGATATTACCAACAAAGAATTAGCGGCTAAAATAGGTATTGCGCCTTCAACTTGCCTTGAACGGGTTAAACGGCTAAAACAAAGTGGTGTTATCAAAGGCGCGCATATTGACGTAAACTTAAATACCATTGGCGGTAATATTGAAGCAATCGCCGCAATTCGTCTACAACCTTACTCAGAGCAAATTGTTAATCAATTTCGAGATGATCTACTAGCCTACCCAGAAATTTTAAACTTATATCATATGGGTGGAAGTTATGATTACTATATCCATATGTCAGTACAAGACAGTGAGCATCTGCGCCAATTTGTCTTTAAAAACATTACCTCCCGTGATGAAGTCACCACAGTGGAAACCTCATTAGTGTTTGAGCATAGTAGAAGCGGTGTTCTACCTAATTTTCAAGAAAAGTAAACAACAACACTTCATATTAAGCCGTTTATTACCTTTCTTTTGTATACTTTTTAACAGCCTTATTTTTAGTAGTATTTTTCACACGTGACTGATGCTGTTTTTTATGCGGTAAGCTTTTCTGATGCTTACTGACGCGCTTATACTGCTTATTATATGGCTTATACTGCTGCTTTGTTTTTACCGGTTCTTTAACCGTTTTATGCTTAAAATGCACGGTTGTTTGCGCTTTGTTATTTATAACTTGGTGTGTAGACACTAACTTATCCATTACTCGGTTATGCGTACCTTTAACCTCAACTCTACCATCTAAGTGTTTATTTGCCTTATGTATTCTTACGCGGTCACTGCGATACTTTTTGCTGATATGCTTATTGCGATACGCCACTCCTTTCCTATGACTTACTTGATGTTTCCAACGTTTTGCATAACCGCCACGTGAGATGGAATGACGGGAACGATAATAGCGACTTCGATGAGGTTTAACTACAACCACATGGCGATTATGCCAATGAAAAGCACTAAAAAAGTAATTAAACGAAATATGAACACCTGAGTGCCAGTGAAAAGGATGATAATAACTTACATGAGCACTATGATGAGGTGTCCAGTAAACCGGTGGGAATGATGCCCAATGCCAAGTACCATAAATCATTCGAGTATCATAATAAGGCACGTAAACAATTTCTTTTTCTACGGGTTCAATAACAATATTATCATTATCATAGCTAACGTCCATGTTATCCATTTTATCTAAATTGCCGGCGATTTTTGCTTGATTTCTTAAAGCTTGGATACTGTCCAATAATCTTACTTCATCTTGTAAAAAAGCATCACCTAGTTGCAATGTCCATGTTAAGTTGTCACTTAGACGACTCAACACACGCTCAAAACTGATTAACGCCTTAACACTTTCGTCCCAATCAAGGTTTTCTACTAATTTGCCAAGCTTTTTGACACTTAGCTGTTTATTTTTTTTCAACCAGCGATGTGCTTCAACAATTTCAATAGGATAAGTTGCAGCAATGAGAATGTGAGTGAGTAAGCTATCAGGATAAAGAGCAATAGGCGCTAACATTTGAGCTAGCTCGGCATCAGTAAGTAGTACCGGCTCTTGTGTTTTCTGTGTGATAGATAATGGTGGCTCTTGTGCCCGAACCGTTGAGCAACCTAACAAAGTCATGGGGATTAAACTAAGCAGTAAAATGAGGTGTTTCATGAATGTTTTCCTTATTGCTATTGATTGATAATAAGGTTAACAACACTAAACTGAACACAAGCTGAATAACTTGTTAAACAAGTATTGGTAGCATAATTTTACTCAAAAAAAAGGGTAAAAGATGCCCCTGAAAGTTCAGATGATTTACCAATCGATAACTGCCCTTGATAACTGGTGATAAGATCATTAACAATAGCTAAACCAATACCATGTCCTAACTGATAAGTATCAGCACGGCCTCCGCGAGACAAAATAAGTGCTTGTTCGGATTTATCTATTCCTTGACCATCATCAGCAATTTCAATAGTCAATTTTTTACCCACTGTTATCGCTTTTATTGACACTTGACTGACCGCTGCTTTACAGGCGTTGTCCAATAGATTGCCAAGCATCTCCATTAAATCGGCTTCATCGCCTCTAAAAGTAGCATGAACAGCAACCTCAACATTGAAAGACAATTGCTTATCTTGATAAATTTTAGCTAAGGTTTTAATCAATTTTTCAGTTACTGTATTAACCGGGACCCCCAAATGCCATGAAGACTGTCCTGCACTTTGCGCTCTTTTTAATTGATGCTCAACAATATGGTTAATACGCTGCAACTGTTCATTAGCACTGTCAGAAATATTGGTTTGGCTTTGGATAACGGCTAAGGGGTTTTTCAAACTATGCGCTAAGTCTGATAGAGCATTACGGTATCTTGTTCGTTGGTTTTCTTCAGTAATTAATAGTGTATTAAATTGCTGAGTTACTTTCATTAATTCAAGAGGATAATTTGCTTCTAATACTTTTTGTTGCCCTTTTTCAATATGCTCAAGTTCAAGCCTTAAACGGGTTAAAGGTTTGAGAGTCCATAATAACCACACTACTTGCACTACAATAAATACCACCATAAGAATAAATAACCATAACCATAATTTTTGCCTAAAATCACTTAATGCGGTGAGAAATTCTTGCTGACTTTTAATTAAATGCAGGGTAATAGGGAAGTCTTGGCCATTACTAGAAAAACTTGCACTAAAGCTGTATAGTATGTGCTCACTTCCTGATAACTCTATGGTTGACGATAAAGTTTGACCAACCTTAGGCGCAGGCAAATATTCAGGCAATGTAACAGTTAGCATGGATTGTGATTGCCACAACAGCATATTGTTATGTTGTTTACTAGAGCCTAATGGAGATATAACTGCGTACAAACCAGATTGACTAACATTAAATTGGTTTTCTAATAACTGCTCAGGCATAACAAGTTGATAATTTTCAACTTCTGCAACAGTAAAAATAGAGTAGCTATACGCTTTAAGTTCATTTTGTGTGGCAAGGTTTAACTGCTGCTCAAAGGCATTAGATAACGTAAACCCTATAATTGGCAGCACGGATAGCGTCATAATTAACGTACTGAGTAATAACCTAACTTTAAGGGAATTCATCGACCACAAATGCGCGTGAAATATATTTTTCATGTCGTCGATAGTCGTTTTAATTTATATCCCTGGCCACGCAGCGTTTCAATAAAGTTATAGTCACTATTAGGATCGAGTTTTTTTCTCAACCGCCTGATAAATACTTCTATAACATTAGAGTCAAGATCAAAGTCTTGATCATAAATATGTTCAGTTAATACCGACTTAGAAGTGACTTCATCTAGATGCAGCATCATATATTCTAATAACTTGTATTCAGAGCTACTCAGTTTTATTACTTGATTATTTATTTCAACTTGCAAGCTTTTTGTATTGATCACTAAGGGACCATTTTTAATCAATGGGCTTGCCTGCCCTGCCGAGCGACGGATCAAAGCATTTAAGCGTGCCAATAACTCTTCAGGCTGAAAAGGTTTAGTTAAGTAATCATCTGCGCCAGCATCTAATCCGGCAACTTTATCTTGCCAACTACCTCTGGCTGTTAACACTAAAATAGGAAAATCGATATTTTTCTCACGCAATAATCGAATAACGCTGATGCCATCAAGTTTAGGTAAGCCAATATCAATAACAGCTGCATCGTAAGGATATTCTTGTCCTTGAAATAATCCTTCTTCACCATCACTTGCTAAATCAACTACATAGTTAGCAGCCACTAAATGATCATTCAGATTTTTCTGTAGGGCAAGATCATCTTCAAGCAGTAATAAACGCATTGTTAGTTACCTCGACTTACTTTGCCCGTTTTAGCATCAACATGAACTGAAACGATATGACCGTCTTTTTTGATTAATTTCACCCGGTAACCTGAATTTTTTTTCTTCACTTTAAGTACTTTTCCACCTAAACGTGCCTTCGCTAATTGAGCGGCTTTTTTGTTACTTTTTACTTTTAATTGTGGTTTAGCTTGCTGGTTTGCTTTGAGAGGGGTTATAGCATTAGTGAAGCTCCCATGAGAGTGCACACTCATAGGTAAGAAAGTTAAAATAAGAAAAGCTAAAGTGAGTGCAAATTTCATTGTTATTCCACGTAATCACATTAAATGTTAAATCTATTGCTATAGCTTAATTAATAGCATAAAGCATAGCAACTGAACGTTTGCTGAATAGTTATAATAACAACGTTAGCGTGTTCAGCTTATATTCATCTTTACTGCGTTTTAATACCAACATACACAATGTCAGTAAGGATATACCATGTTCACAACATACCATGATAAAAAAACACCTTGGATAGCAATAGTTATTATTTTATCGATGCTAATCTCACTCTTTTTCTTTCCCAGTACTTATGCAAAAGACAATTCAGTCACTAATAACTATAGATCTATTTCTCAAGGTCAATTCAAAAAAGGACCTGATATACCCAAAAACACAATGGCAAGCTTAATAGCGGATCAACTTAGCGGCAAAGCGACAGGCCAAACGCGAGAAGAGATATTAAGTAGTTCAAAAACAACGTTTGTAAAAGCTACAAAAAATAAAGACACGCAACACCATAACAAAACGACTTTGCTTCATAACAGTTATGCCGACTTTGCTATTTATAGCGCAACCAGCTTTTTACTAGATGATATTGATGGCGATAGCTTTTATCAAACTTTGAATGTGACCTTTGATGCTGATATTTTTAGCTACACGAGTAACCAATTAGGTAACGTTTATGCACTGTTGTACCTAAGTAAAAACGGCGGCCCTTGGACACATTACTATACCACTGATAGCTTTATTATCAACGGCAATACAGATTTAGATGAATATCAAGTGATTACCTCATTTTTATCTGGCTATCCAAGCGATTATTACGATGTGCTAATTGATTTATACGAAGTGGGATATAGTGATGTCGTAGCGAGCTATAGCTCTGATGACAGTAACGCACTTTATGCTATACCGTTAGAAAGTGCTGATTACGACGAGCCTTATATAGAAGTAGTAGAGCTGCATGGTGGTGGTAGTGCGTTACTAACTCTTTTTATTCTGAGCATATGCTTTATACGCTTAAAGCGCTAAAGATAATAATGAACAAAAAGCGACAAAGAGAACACTCTCTTTGTCGCTTTTAAATAGGGTATGCTGAACCTTTCTAACGGCCTTTGCAGGTATTTTTAGTCGTTGATACTAGGCAGAGTTTACAAGTCATATTCTCTCTGTCAAAAAAGTGATAACACGATATAAATGATTCTCATGTTTTATCGCTAAACGTTAACTTTTTAAATCGTCAAAAAACTTTTTCACACCGTCAAAAAAGCCTGTTTCTTTTGGACTATGCTTTTTACTGCTTTTACCCATTTTTTCTTCTAACTGGCGTAATAGATCCGCTTGATCACCTGATAAGTTTACAGGAGTTTCAAGGACTACTTTACACATTAAATCACCAGCAGCATTACTACGTACCGACTTCACACCTTTGCCCCGTAAACGGAACATTTTGCCGGTTTGTGTTTCTTTAGGTACTTTAAGTTTAACTTTACCAGCTAAAGTAGGCACCTCAATTTCACCACCTAATGCCGCGGTAACAAAACTGATAGGAACTTCACAATATAAGTGGTTTTCATCACGAACGAAGATATCATGATCGCGAACATTCACTTGCACATATAAATCACCTGCCGGTGCGCCATGCTCACCTGCTTCACCTTCACCAGATAAGCGAATACGATCACCGGTATCAACACCTGCTGGAATTTTAACGGATAACGTTTTATTTTTCTCTACACGACCTTGACCACGACATGAAGGACAGGGATCTGAAATAACCTTGCCTTTACCACTACAAGTAGGACAAGTTTGCTGAACGGCAAATAATCCTTGACGCATTTGAACTTGTCCATGACCATGACAAGTACTACAGGTTTTAGCCGAGGTGCCCTTTTTAGCGCCAGAACCATGGCATGGTTCACAGCTAACATAGGTAGGTACTTTAATTTCTAAACTCTTACCTTTTACTGCATCTTCAAGATTTAACTCGACGTTATAACGCAAATCTGAACCTCGTTGTGCACGAGATTGACGACCACCGCGACCACGGCCACCACCGAAAATATCACCAAAAATGTCACCAAAAGCATCACCGAAATCACCGTGACCACCACCAAAACCACCACCAGCGTGACCACCTTGCTCAAAAGCCGCATGTCCGTATTGATCATAAGCAGCGCGCTTTTGATCATCTTTTAATACTTCATAGGCTTCTTTAATTTCTTTAAAAGTTTCTTCTTTGGCTTTATCACCTGCGGTTCTGTCAGGATGATATTTCATCGCTAACTTTTTATAAGCTTTTTTAATATCGCGCTCGCCGGCATCTTTTGATAGGCCTAGCACTTCATAATAATCACGTTTTGACATAAATCTATTTCTTTACTTCAAGTTAAATGATACTGATTTGCTTAATTTCTTATTGAAAATAAATTAAGCAAATCAGAACCAAAATTAAAATTATTTTTCTCTTACTTAACACACAAAAAGCGCCGTAACCGACGCTTTAAGAATAACAACGAAAATCTAAAGTAAATTAGTTGTCGCTAAGTCGCTTTAAAGTAACGCGGAAACACCGAGCATATGATTATACTTGAGTACTTCCAACGTTGCTATAAAGCAAGTCAGTAGACAAATAATTACTTATCGTCTTTAACCTCTTCAAACTCTGCATCTACTACATCATCTGCAGGGGCTGCGCCGCCATCAGCTTCAGGAGCAGCTCCTTCTGGAGCACCTTGTGCTTTTGCTTGCGCAAGCTCCATTAGTTTAGCCGATGCTTCCATTAGCGCTTGAGATTTAGCATCAATTACTTCTTTGTCGTCACCTTTAATGACTTCTTCAAGTTCGGTAATAGCGGCTTCAATTTTCTCTTTGTCTTCGTTTGGTAACTCATCACCTGCTTCTTCAACTTGCTTGCGAGTAGCGTGAACCATACCATCAGCTTGGTTACGTGCAGTAACTAGATCTTCAAATTTAGCATCAGCATCAGCGTTAGCTTCTGCATCATTTACCATTTGTTCTACTTCTTCATCTGATAAACCAGAAGATGCCTTGATAGTAATTTTTTGTTCTTTACCAGTATTCTTATCTTTGGCTGTTACATGCAAGATACCATCAGCATCAATATCAAAAGTGACTTCGATTTGAGGTGTACCGCGTGGAGCCGGATCAATACCTTCAAGATTAAATTGACCTAAAGATTTGTTAGCCGCAGCTTGCTTACGCTCACCTTGGACGACATGAACCGTTACCGCAGCTTGGTTATCATCAGCGGTTGAGAAGGTTTGCGATTGTTTTGTTGGAATGGTCGTGTTTTTGTCGATAACCTTAGTCATCACACCACCCATTGTTTCAATGCCTAATGATAACGGCGTAACATCAAGAAGAAGTACGTCGGTCACATCACCAGAAAGAACGCCTGCTTGTACCGCTGCACCTGATGCTACGGCTTCATCTGGGTTAACATCTTTACGTGGCTCTTTACCGAAGAAATCAGTAACTGCTTTTTGTACCATTGGCATACGTGTTTGACCACCAACCAAAATAACATCATCGACATCACTTGTTGATAAATCAGCATCTTTAAGAGCAATTTTTAACGGCTCTAAAGTCGCTTTAACCATATCTTCAACTAAAGATTCAAGCTTAGCGCGAGTTACTTTGATGTTCATGTGCTTAGGACCAGAACCATCTGCTGTGATATACGGCAAATTAACATCGGTTTGTTGTGCAGAAGAAAGTTCACATTTTGCTTTTTCAGCGGCTTCTTTTAAACGCTGCATAGCAAGTGGATCAGCGGTTAAATCCATACCTTGATCTTTCTTGAACTCATCAACAAGATAATTAATTAAACGGTTATCGAAATCTTCACCACCTAAGTGAGTATCACCATTAGTTGCTAATACTTCAAACGTGTGCTCGCCTTCTACTTCATCAATTTCAATAATTGAGATGTCGAAGGTACCACCACCTAAATCGTATACAGCTACAACCTTATCACCTTTAGACTTGTCCATACCGTAAGCTAGCGCGGCAGCCGTTGGTTCATTGATAATACGCTTAACATCAAGACCAGCAATACGACCAGCATCTTTAGTTGCTTGACGTTGTGAATCATTAAAATAAGCAGGCACAGTTATTACTGCTTCAGAAACACTTTCACCTAGAAAATCTTCTGCTGTTTTTTTCATTTTCTTTAAAACTTCAGCAGAAACCTGTGGTGGCGCAACATTTTTATCTTTTGCTTTAACCCAAGCATCGCCATTGTCAGCTTTAACGATACCAAAAGGCATAATTTCAATATCGCGCTGCACTTCTTTATCTTCGAAGCGACGACCAATTAAACGCTTAATAGCAAATAAAGTATTTGTTGGATTTGTTACTGATTGGCGTTTAGCAGGTTGACCTACTAATGTTTCGCCTTCTTCTGTGTAAGCAATAATTGAAGGGGTTGTACGATCGCCTTCTGCATTTTCAATTACGCGAACACTTTCGCCGTCTAAAACAGCTACACATGAGTTAGTTGTTCCTAGGTCAATACCGATTATTTTGCCCATGATGGGAGCTCCTATTCATTTTTTACTTAGCCTCTTTATTGGCTGTAAGTAAAAGGTTTAATCTAATTTGTTGTTGAAATAGTAAGTGGGGTCGGCAAATTACTTTTCAACTATAGAGAAGAAAAAAATGTAAAAAAAAGCATATTTAGTGCTAATAAGCCTATTAAAATGCAAAAAATCCGCTAATTCTCATTAACGGATTTGATGTTATCGACTTTGGTTGCTTTATTATTAAGCTGAAGTATCTACCGCAGGAGCTGCCTTAGAAACCATAACCATCGCTGGTCGAATTAAGCGACCATTTAATTCATAACCTTTTTGCATTACGGCAATAACGGTATTAGGAGCAACATCTGGCACTTCCTGCATTGACATTGCTTGATGTAATTCGGGATTAAATGGTTGATCTAAAGGATCAACAGCTTTAACACCAAATTTCTCTAGACCTGATAACAAACCTTGCAGCGTTAAATTAACACCTTCAAAAGTTGCTTTTTGCTCTTCAGCGTCTGCATCAATAGTGGCTAAACCACGTTCTAGGTTATCTACCACAGTTAACATTTCGCTAGCAAACTTCTCTAAAGCAAACTTACGGGCTTTCTCAACATCTTGCGCGGCTCTGCGACGAATATTATCTACTTCAGCTTTTGCACGAATAACTGAATCTTTCTGTTCAGAAACTGTAGCCTGTGCTGTTGCTAAAGCTAACTCTAATTCATTAATACGCTCTTGCTCATCACTGATCATTTCATGAGCATGTACATGCTGCTCTTCAACTTGCTCTTCTGCTTGTTGCACAATTTCTTCGGCTAACTGCTCCGCTGTTGGCTTCTCGTCAGATTTTGCTGACTCTGTAGTCATAAAAAACTCCAATTAAAACTAAATAATTTTCAATAATAAAAATGCAATGGAGCTATTCATGGGGGCAATATTTTCTTATTCAAGCTCAATTTCACACTAAATTAAAAGTATATTATCAAATGCTAACTTTACAAGCTATTCAAATACAGCGAAACTGCACATATACTTAGATATAAATCAGTAAATTAAGAAATAATTGTCATGAGCAAACTTTACAACACTATTGGACTTATCGGTAAGCCAAATCACCAAGGTGCAAGCGCAACAATTTTTGCACTGCATCAATATTTACGGGATAACCACTATAATGTGTTAGTAGAAAACTCTGTTGCCAACTCAATATCAATAGATGACATGCAAGTACGGGCTCTTACTGATATTGGCGAGCAAGCAGATCTAGCCATTGTGGTAGGCGGTGATGGATATATGTTGGGTGCTGCACGTGTTTTGGCTTGTTACAATATTGGTGTTATTGGTGTGAACCGTGGCAATTTAGGTTTTTTAACTGACCTTGCACCTAACGACATCATTGACCCCTTAGCTAAAATATTAGCGGGAGAATCACGCTCAGAGCAGCGCTTTATCATCGAAGCTGAAGTGTATCGTCATGGTAAATTGAAAAGCTCAAATAGTGCCGTTAACGAAGCCGTTCTTCATGCAGGGAAAGTGGCCAGTATGATAGAGTTTGAAGTTTACATCGATAACTCGTTTATGTTCAGTCAACGCTCAGACGGTCTAATTATTTCAACCCCTACGGGCTCTACTGCCTATTCAATGTCTGCTGGCGGTCCCATTTTAACTCCAAATTTAAATGCTTTATCTTTAGTGCCAATGTTTCCTCATACATTAACTAGCCGCCCAATTGTGGTTGATGGCGAGAGTGAAATTAAACTTATTCTGGCTAATGAAAACCAAGAAAGTTTACAAGTAAGTTGCGATGGTCATGTTATTTTAGCCGTTATGCCCGGCGATGAAGTAATTATTAAAAAGAGTGAGTACACTATTCGCTTAGTACATCCATTAAATCATGATTATTTTAATGTACTGCGCAGCAAATTAAGCTGGGGCAATAAGCTTTATTAGTTAAACAGCGAAGTAAATTCAAAAAGTATTTGCATTACCTATAATTACTGTATAAATTAACAGCTATAAATTTATACAGCAACCTTTAAGGGATGGCAAGCATGCTTTTACACCTTAACATTCAAAACTTCGCTATTGTTCAATCTCTTGATATTGACTGGCAACAAGGCATGACAACTATTACTGGTGAAACAGGTGCAGGTAAGTCCATCGCCATAGATGCGTTAGGTTTATGTTTAGGTGAGCGAGCTACAACCAATGCAGTTCGGCCTCATTGTAAAAAAGCTGAGCTTGCTGCTACCTTTGAAACCCAAAACAATCTAGCCGCTCAACAATGGTTACAACAGCATGACTTAGACTTAGAGTCTGATACGGTATGTATTTTGCGCCGAATCATTTCAAGTGAAGGACGCTCAAAAGCTTATATAAATGGCAGCCAAGTGCCGTTAGTACAACTAAAAGAAATTGGACAACTATTGATTAATATTCATGGGCAACATGACCATCAGCTCATCGTAAAATCTAGCCAACAGTGTAAATTACTTGATGAGTATGCCAGTCACCCGTTATTACTGGATGATGTAAAACATTATTATAAGCAATGGCATAACTTAAACAAAGAATTAGTAGAGCTACAAGAAAGTAAACACCAGCGAGAAGCTCAACAACAGTTAATACAATATCAAGTCATTGAGCTTGATGAATTTTCTCCTCAACAAAATGAGTTCAAATCTTTAGAGAAGGACTACAAACGCCACGCTAACGCCCAAGATCTACTTGAGACTACCCTCGCTTCGTTACAAACATTAGCCGATGACGAAAGTTTTAATGTGCTAGACGCTCTACGCCAATGCTCTGATAATATTGCGTCTATAATGCGTGTTGATGATAAGTTAGAAAGTGTTGCTACCTTATTAAACGACAGTCTAATTCAACTGGAAGAGGCGAAAACAGATCTAAAAAGTTATTATCAACACTTAGAGCTAGATCCACAAGCCTATGCTTTCATTGAAGAGCGTTATTCAACCTCATTACAACTAGCAAAAAAACACAATATTTCACCAGAAATGCTCTATGAAACTCATCAGCAGCTAAAGCAGACATTAAGTGAAATATGCCATGATGAATCAAGACTTGATCTTGTTATTAATGAGCTTGAGAAAACAAAGATTTTGTACCATGAATCGGCTAATGCCTTATCAAAATCAAGATCGCAAGCAGCATGTAAACTTAGTGCACTAATTAGCAAAAGTATGCAAGAACTTAATATGCCTAATGGTCGCTTCTTTATCTCCATAAAAAATGAACCTCAACAAAATACCTCTGCTAATATTTCAATCAACGGTGTAGATAAAATTGACTTTCAAGTAAGTATCAACCCTGGCCAAGCACTAGAAGCGATGAATAAAGTAGCTTCAGGAGGCGAACTGTCAAGAATCAGTCTAGCTATGCAAGTTATTTTAGCCGATAAAGTCGTAACACCAACCTTGATTTTTGATGAAGTTGATGTTGGAATTAGTGGTCCTACTGCAGCGATGGTTGGCAAAAAACTTCAACAATTATCAAAAAACACCCAAGTTATTTGTGTCACTCATTTACCGCAAGTTGCCTGCAAGGGGCATCAACAATTGTTTGTCAGTAAATTAACTGACGGTGAGAAAACCCAAACAAATGTAACGGAACTAAGTAAGCAAAGTCGCATCAAAGAAATAGCTCGCTTGTTAGCAGGAGATAAAATATCAGAGCATAGTTTAGCCAATGCAAAAGAGTTACTGGCTAGTTAAACCAATGCCAAACGGATTAATTTAGCGTTGTGCTGTAAAATTTATTTAAAATAATTTTGAATCTCAGCCCGTGCTTCGTTATTATCCCTGCTCATGCTTTTATAGTAGTCCAATTAAGGTAATAATAACTTCATGCTGTTTCGAATTTCAATAATCACTATCGCACTATCACTTTCTGCTTGTTCAAGCTGGGTTTATCGTATAGATATTCCTCAAGGCAATTACCTTGAGCAAAAAAGTATTGATAAAATTCAAATAGGTATGACTAAAGAGCAAGTAAAGTTTGTTTTAGGTAGCCCTGTTGTAATAGACTCTTTTGACCAAAATACTTGGAATTATATTTACCGCTTTAAGTCTGGCCGAAGTGAAAAATTAAACATGCAAAAGAACTTCACCATAACATTTGAAGATGACAAACTAGTCTCTGCTTCAGGAGATTTTAAGTTATCTGAGAACTTTAATGTTCCTTTTAATGCTCCTACAGATAAAATGAAAAAAAATTAATCAGGTAGCACAAAAGTTTAAGAATAAAAAACGGCCAGTTAGCCGTTTTTTGATTTAGAAAAAGATTATACCAAGTACATTAATTGAACATTTAGCGAATTAATTAACCGCTCAAAATGAATGAAATATAAAATAACTATGTTTAAGTAATGTTGTTTGTTCTAAGCTGACTAATTTATTAATGTAATAGGTATTCGTTATTAAACTAGGCATATTAACTAATCTCTTTTAGACAACGGGTTAACCCGTCCCCCTGTTGTTTTATCTGCTCGACCTTCTTGCTTAGCTTTTTCAGCGCGACGTTTTCTGACTTCTTTAGGATCGGCAATCAATGGGCGATAAACTTCAATTCGATCTAAATCTTGAACAACGTCAGTAAGTTTTACCGCTTTATTCCACACGCCAACTTTATTAACTTTCAAGTCGATTTCTGAAAATAAACCAAGAATACCCGACTCAATAATCGCTTGTTCAATGGTAGTTCCTTTATTTACGGGTAAAGCCAAGAGCTTTTGCTTATCTGCAAGCCCATAAACAACTTCGATATGAATCATCACTTCATGGTTATCGCTACTGTTTTGATCAACTACTGCTGCCATTTTAATCATTAACCCCGTAAACATCTTTAGCGCGTTGCGTAAAGGCTTGTACCATATTATTGGTTAAGTGAGTAAATACACGACCGAAAGCTACATCAAACATTTTGTTTGAAAACTCATATTCAAGTGCCAAACTTACTTTACATGCATCTTCTGTCAAAGCTTTTAACTGCCAACTACCCTGTAATTTATTAAAAGGACCATCAACTAAAGTCAACTGTACTTCTTGATTCGAAATAAGGGTGTTTTGCGTGGTAAACCATTTTTTGATGCCTCCTTTTGAGACTAGCAAGGCTGCCGTAACCGAATTATCATCTTGGCTTATGATTTTACTACCGCTACAGTCAGGTAAAAAGCTTGGATAAGCTGAAACATCATTAATTAATTGATACATCTGCTCGACACTATACATGACAAGCGCACTACGGTTTATCGCTGGCATTGCTTCTATTAGACCTCAAGTTATTTAACAAGAGTATAATAACAAAATAGAGCAAAAAGCGCATTATCCAATAAAAGATAAATTTCTCATTTAATTGCGCGATATTCTCCGTATAATAACCGCGATTGATGATAGGAAAAATGATGGCTAAGAAAAAATCAAAAAATAAATCTAACAGTAACACCATTGCTTTGAACAAGAAAGCTAGGCATAACTATACCCTAACCGACAAGTTTGAAGCCGGTATGAGCCTGCAAGGATGGGAAATTAAAAGTATTCGCAACGGCAAAGTAAACATTTCCGATTGCTATGTACATATAAAAGATCGCGAGGCTTATCTAGTCGGCGCTGAAATCCACCCGTTGATATCAGCCTCGAGTCACGTAGTTTGTGATCCTGTTCGCCCAAGAAAGCTACTTTTAAACCGTAGAGAGCTTGATAAGCTTATTGGTGCTGTAGAACGTAATGGATTTTCTTTAATCGCCACCGCGATGTACTGGAAAAAGTGCTGGGTAAAACTAGAGTTTTATCTCGGTAAAGGTAAAAAAGATCATGACAAACGCGCCGATATAAAAGACAGAGAATGGAAAGTTGAACAGGGTAGAATGATGAAAAACAAAGAGTAAAGGTAACAAATTGATTATTTCATTTGGCCTTAACCGTTAAGCGCGGTATAATTAGCTTAATATCGCTAGAATATAGTGAATTAACTTTGGGGCGGATTTAGGATTCGACAAGATTCACGAAACCCAAGGTGCATGTCCAGGGGCGGTTGGCCTGGTAAAAAGCCGCAAAACTATAATTGCAAACGACGAAACGTTCGCACTAGCCGCCTAAGGCTAGCCATCACCTCATAGTCTCACCTATTGTCTCGAGGATTGATGGTCACCCCAAATAGGTTAGCGAGGGAAGCTTGTTTGAGGCTGAACCGCAAAATAGTATCAAACTCACCATGACGAAGCCTGTCGATTGGCGTCTAATTGGTTAAATAAATAATCGACTAAACATGTAGTACCGAGGATGTAGGTTTTTTGGACGGGGGTTCAACTCCCCCCCGCTCCACCAAATTAAAGGTTGACGAAAGTCAACAGAATCAGGCTATAGCCCTTAGAAATAAAGGCTGTAGCTTTTTTCGTTCTGAGACACCATTAGTCTCAGTTAGTCCTGATAGGGCTGGAAAATGGCATAGTTTTGACACTTTTTTGCCATCAAAGCTAAATGGCATTGGTACACGTGAATGTCATTCTTACCGACAAAAAATATTCAATCGTCACCCATACCTAGCCGATGCTTTGGCAAATCAATATTTACGAATTTATCAAGAAAAGAGTTTATATGAAGCTAACCTTTTTATTGGTCGAATTGATAAAAAGTTAATTCTCCATGATTTTAACCTTTCAAGCTCACATACTGAGGTTAAAAGTTTTTGCAAAGAATCAGCGCATAAATGTCGATTAATTATTGTTGAGTATGGGGAAAATGAAACTGCTTATAATATTTGTCGTGCTTTCGCATATAAATACTCAATAGAAATACCTACATTTGATAGCAATGAGCCACACATACCAACGCTTAATCGCCTTAGCTGCTCTGATTGGTGGTATTCAAATATTAATAAAATTCGTTTACAGCATGTG
>JASMAS010000014.1 GCA_030754235.1 Litorilituus sp. | reverse complement strand
CATATGGCTAAGGCTGTTTTTGCTACTGAATAAAGTTTGACTAAATTCTAATTTACGGCCGTTAGACAGGTAAACTTTCCAATTGCCATCTATGTCATAACGATTACAGTAATCAGGATCACTCGAAGCAATACATGTTTTCTCATAATGATAAAGCACTACATCAGTACGCCCATCTCCATTAACATCAAGCCCTCCTTGAGCTTGAGAGAAAGTACTAACGTTAAGGGGGGTAGGAGGCAGATCTAAATTTTGCTCATTATCTATTAATCCATATGCAGAATTAAAATCGCCAGGAACATTTAGCTTTCCATTTAATTTAACATTATATTTTCCGTGACTTGAATACACAACATCTTGAAGAGCATCACCATTGACATCCATGATTGTGATTGTTTTTCCCGGCGTAGTAAAAAGATACTCACTATCAAAATTAAAAGAGCGTAGCCTATCTTCTGGGATGCACAGTTCTTGACGAGACATGGAGTTTCTCTTGTCGTTATATATATCTTCGGGGTAACATTGATCTGAAACAAGCGCTTGATGGGGTTTATGATAAATAACATACCATTTATATTGGTTACCTGACTTTACCGGAATAAGTAAGTCTTGTTTGGTATCACCATTAAAATCAATTACTGTCGCATAGTTTTTAGCATCATCACTGGTATCATAAGCAAACTCAGCTTGTGAGCCTACTGATCCCGTTGTCATATCAGCTGGTTTTTTTGCCCCATATGTAATAAACCAAGTTCCATTGTTGGGATAAACCATGTCAGAATAGCCATCACCGTTAATATCAAATATTCGAGTGTAATTACGCGCATCATCACTAGATTGCGTAACAGAATAGTCATAATATGAACCGTATTTTTTACCTTGGTTACGCCACAAAAAAGTTGCACTGGGTAAACAGCTTGAATTACTGTTAGCGCATTCTGTGATGCTAGTTAACCTGCCAACACCTGAAAAATTAGATTGTTGATAATTTAAATCATAATGCCTGTAAACCAAACTGCTTTGATAATATGATGTGATTGAGCCAATACGCTTAGTTGATTTATAACGGTAACCATTTTGATAGCCAAAAGTGGGTTTGTATTTGTTTTCATAGTTTATTTGTACTTTACCGATATTTGCATCAACAGAAGAACCATAATTGATGTAATCAAGTAGAAATTCTTCTCCTGCATTTTCAGTTTTATAATTAAAATATATGCCGTTATCATAGGTATCTTTTATTGATTTGATATACCACGCTTTAATCACATTTACATTGCCTACGGGGTAATTATTCGCTGTGCCTGTTCCAAAAGTATGTGTTTCACCTGACTTAGTTTTTACACTAAAGTATGCTGGCCCTGTTACAGAGCCTGTGTGTGAAGTAATCGTTGAAAAGTCATCTTTTAGTGTTTTATAGGTAGCATTATTGCCACCATAAACACCTGACATCAAGATCAACTTTTGACCATTAAGGCAAAATCTATCATCCTCATCAAATTCTACAGCCATATCAACGATGCCATTAATTGCCGCATCTTGAATAGGCGTTCTTGGGCAGCGCGTTATCGCAGAGACACCCGATAAACTCCACCCTTTCCCCACAGTGCCTGACATAGGGTTATTTGAATTATAGTTAAAACTCAATTGTGGTGTAACACCAGCCATACCTGGTGAAATGGCTAATGGCACATTAAATGTCGCACCACCAGACTCATCTACTCTAAAATTAACGTTAGTAGTGCCAATTAAATCTTTTTGAGACGGAAAACCAACAGTGAGGGAGTCTGCCTTCACTTTATTTGAAAAATCAACTGGATTTTCAGGTGATTTGGGGATAGGTACCTCTACTGTAGTGTAATTGCTGTAGGTATAAGTACTGTAGGGTAAAAAAGGTGATTTTAGAGACTTGGCTTTCACCCGATAACGGTATATTCCTGGCGATGCGCTAAGTCGCTTTACTTTGGCTATCCCCTCATAAATAACAGCATAAGCGCTATTATCCTTAGACTGCTCTAATACAAAAGTATACTGTTCTTTACAACCACCGGGGCAAACATCGCCAGAGCGCCCGTCTAAAGAACGTGATTGTTGAGCAGATGACATCACCTCCATGAATTCGATATTCCCAGACATAGACCAGACAACATTATACGTGCCTGAGCTACTTGAACTTGGCGATGACACGCTAGCAGGTGGTGGAGTTACACCAAAAGGAAAAGCGTTTGCTGTAGGTTTTAATGACAATATTAGCAGTACTGCTATAAGGATAGTTTTTTGCATGTTGCCTCCTTGCATTTAAAAAAATTAGGTCGACAACACAACTGACACAGAAAATTTGGTTTACCTTGGGTGAATAACCATGGCAGTCATTCACCCGTTAACATTCTTGTAGTTTACATATTAGGGTAATTGGGGCCACCAGTACCTTCAGGTGTAACCCAAGTAATATTTTGACTAGGATCTTTAATATCACATGTTTTACAATGAATACAGTTTTGTGCATTAATCACAAACTTATTACCCTCTTCAGTTTGCTCAACCTCATACACGCCAGCAGGACAATAACGCTGTGCTGGTTCATCATACTTTGATAAATTAACACTTACAGGAATACTCACATCGGTCAATTTAAGATGACAAGGCTGCTCTTCTTCATGGTTAGTATTAGACAAAAACACTGACGAAAGCTTATCAAAACTTAGCTTATTATCTGGTTTAGCATAGTGAATAACAGGCGCATCTGAGGCAGCCTTTAACTGGGCATGATCTAAGCTTTCATCTTTGAAGTTAAAGGGTAATTTACCACCAAAAAAGTTTTGATCTACTGTATTATATGCCCCCCCCAAAAACGTACCAAATTTATGCATTGCTGGGCCAAAATTTCGCGTGTTATATAACTCGTCATATAACCAAGAATTTTTATACTTCTCGGTGAAAGAAGTGAGTTCTTGCTTACCTTGCTCGGCAATACCGTCGCTAGTGATTAACGCTTCAATAATACTTTCAGCCGCAAGCATTCCCGACTTCATTGCCGTATGATTACCTTTAATTTTAGCAAAGTTAATGGTACCCGCATCGCAACCTACCAACATAGCACCTGGCATAGTCATCTTAGGTAATGAATTAAAACCACCTTTGGCCATAGCACGCGCACCATAAGACACTCGCTTACCCCCCTCAAGATATTGACTAATTTTAGGGTGGTGTTTATAGCGCTGAAATTCATCAAATGGGCTAAGGTGTGGATTAGAATAGTTTAAGTCTACAATTAAACCAACAAACACTTGGTTATTTTCAGCGTGATATAAATAACCACCACCAGTGGTGTCTTTGTCTAAAGGCCAACCGGCGGTATGAACAACTAAACCTTCGTGGTGCTTACTAGGGTCGATATCCCAAATTTCTTTAAAACCAATGCCATAATGCTGTGGTGAACTCTCTTTGGCTAAACCAAATTTAGCGATTAACTCTTTACCTAAGTGACCACGACAACCTTCAGCAAAAACGGTATATTTAGCACGTAGTTCCATACCCGGCATAAAAGAATCTTTCTCATTGCCATCGTTATCTAAACCCATATCGCCAGTAATGATACCGCCAACACTGCCATCGTCGTTATAAATAACACTTTGCGCAGGAAATCCTGGGAATATTTCCACCCCGAGTTGCTCTGCTTGCTCAGCAAGCCAACGACACAGATTACCCATACTGGCAATATAGTTACCTTCATTATGCATTGTTTTTGGTACAGAGAAGCCCGGCAATTTAATACCATTATTTTCACTATTTAATAAATAAATATCGTCGCCAGTAACTTTCGTTGTTAACGGTGCGCCTTTTTCTTGCCAATCTGGAAATAGTTCATTTAACGTACGTGGCTCAAATACCGCACCAGAAAGAATATGAGCGCCAACTTCAGAACCTTTTTCAACTACACAAACCATTAATTCTTGGTCTTGTTTTTGTGCTAATTGCATTAAGTGACAAGCAGTAGATAAACCAGCAGGACCAGCACCAACAATTACTACATCAAATTCCATCGATTCTCGTTCCATGGTATCTCCTCACATTTTATAATAAACAGTAAAATAAATTCAAACAGGCGTTTGATATTCAAACAGGTGTTTGATAGTATCCCAATAAAGGTAACCGAGCAAGATACAAATAGCTTATTTTTAGTTAGTTTCTTCTAGCTATATTGTCAGTTGCTACTATGCTGTATTAACAATTGTTTTAAACAACCTGTATAGTTATCTTTAATATAATCGATATTGTATCGTAGTTTGAAAGTTTTCACCAAGATTACGTTGACGTGAACGTAAAGTAAAGGTAGTCTTTTGAGGTTTATCTCAAATATATTTTCTATACTAAAACAAGTAAGTAAAACCAGAGGCGATAATGAAAGTACTAGTTCCAATAAAACGAGTGATTGACTATAACGTCAAAGCACGCGTAAAACCTGATAATTCAGATGTAGATCTTGCAAATGTAAAAATGGCTATCAACCCATTTTGTGAAATAGCTGTTGAAGAGGCTGTCCGTTTAAAAGAAGCAGGCACAGCAACAGAAATAGTTGTAGTGTCAATTGGTGATAAATCTTGTCAAGAACAGTTACGTACGGCTCTTGCCCTTGGTGCTGATCGTGCGATCCAAATAGAAGCTGATACCAACTTAGATTCATTGAACATTGCTAAACTACTGCAAAAAGTTGTTGAAGAAGAATCTCCACAATTAGTTATTCTTGGTAAGCAAGCTATCGATAGTGATAATAACCAAACTGGTCAAATGCTTGCTGCATTAACTGGAATGGCTCAAGGCACTTTCGCTTCTGAGGTAAAAATTGAAGGCGATAAAGTAAATGTAACGCGTGAAATTGATGGTGGTTTACAAACGGTTGCTTTAAACCTTCCTGCCATTGTAACGACTGATTTACGTTTAAATGAACCTCGCTATGCATCTTTACCTAATATAATGAAGGCTAAACGTAAGCCACTTGCTGTTAAGTCAGCTGCAGATTTCGGTATTGATTTATCCGCTCGTACTAAGTTATTAAAAGTAACACCTCCAGCTGAACGTCAAGCAGGTATTATTGTAGAAACAGTAGATGAGTTAATTGAAAAATTAAAAAATGAAGCTAAGGTGATCTCATGAGTATATTAGTATTTGCCGAACACGATAACAGCACCTTAAAAGCTGAAACAGTTAAAACCGTTGCCGCAGCACAAGCTATTGGTAGCGACATTACCCTTTTAGTTGCTGGCTATAACTGCCAATCAGTTGCTGACGAAGCAGTTAAAGTCAATGGTGTAAGCAAAGTTTTACTCGCTGATAACGCCGCTTACGAACATCAATTAGCTGAAAACATAAGCTTATTAGTCACTGAGTTAGCCTCAGATTATGACCATATTATTGCAACAGCGCTTAGCACAGGCAAAAACTTTATGCCTCGTGTAGCTGCTCTTTTAGATGTCACGCAAATTTCTGATATCATAGGTGTTGAGTCTGATGACACTTTTGTGCGCCCTATTTACGCAGGTAATGCAATTGCCACTGTTCAAAGTTTAGATAGCAAAAAAGTTATTACGGTTCGTGCCACTGCATTTGATGCAGTAGCTACCGATGGTAACGCTGAATTAGTGTCTTTAGACAGTGCTACTGATGCGGGTATTTCTAGTCATGTTAGCGATGAACTAACTAAATCAGAACGCCCTGACTTAGGTGCAGCCGGTGTTGTTATTTCAGGTGGTCGTGGTATGCAAAATGGCGATAATTTCAAACTTCTTGAAGGTATTGCAGACAAGCTAGGTGCTGCTATTGGTGCATCTCGTGCTGCGGTTGATGCCGGCTTTGTTCCCAATGATATGCAAGTAGGCCAAACAGGTAAAATAGTTGCACCAGATTTATACATTGCTGTTGGTATCAGTGGTGCAATTCAGCACTTAGCAGGTATGAAAGACTCTAAAATCATCGTTGCAATTAACAAAGATCCTGAAGCGCCCATTTTCCAAGTCGCTGACTATGGCATTGTTTCAGATTTATTTGATACATTACCTGAGCTAGAAAGTAAATTATAAAAACTTAGTCTGCCTTTTGCTCAACTATTGTTATAATAAAACCACTCTTAAGAGTGGTTTTTTATTTTAAGCTTGGATAACTACTTTTACCCTGCTCAACCGTGCCAACAATTCTCATCAGGTAATCATTTTATGAAAGAAAAACTCACTAGCCTTGCAGATCTAGCATCAGCTTTTGGCAAGGAACCAATTAATCAAGATGTTCAACATTCCTCTGATGAACAATCATTAGTCTATTCAACAAATTGTGGCCGAATAAAACCTAACAAAAAAACTCAAAAAGTAAGTGTCAGTGATGGTTTTGCACATATTCGTAGAGAAACAAAAGGACGTAAAGGCAAAGGGGTGACAACAATAAGCGCCTTAGGACTTGAAGAAACCGCGCTTAAAGCGTTAGCTAAGAAGTTAAAAAAAACCTGTGGTTCTGGCGGAACTGTCGTAGGCGAAGTGATAGAGATTCAAGGTGATAAACGAGAAATAATTAAGTCTCTGTTAGAAAAAGAAGGATTTAACGTCAAATTTATTGGAGGATAAAACTAATTATAATCATATTTATCACACACAGCTAAATAGACAGTGCATAATTAAATTTAAATTGGTTCTATCACTGTCATGTCTCATCGTATTAACGCGGTTCAAATTATTTTTACAAAAAAACATCCTAGTCTACATAAGACTAGTTAAGGACTGTTGATCTTTCGAGATTGCTTTTACAACGAATTATTTATTATTTACACAAAGCAGAGGTTTTTTTATGTTGTTGTTCAGGACAATATGCTCCTGCATTGTCTAATACGCAACATCCGTGTAACGTCACATAAAAAAGTGATAACACAATAAAAATGACCAACAAACGTTGTTTGAAGTATTCGGCTAAAAGCATTTTATACTTTGTTGGGGTGTATTTGCTTAGAATGACTAGGCTAGACACTACTCGCCGCGACTAAAATACTTTTATCTCGAATAAAATTTACCCCTGAAAGATCAACAGCCCCTTATAAAAAAGATTAAAAAAATTATTTTAGCATGCCATTACCTCACGCCATTACTTAGTCAAACGTACTCAAATGAGCTATTAGCCTTCAACTTATTACGAAGTTACTCGTAATAATATTTGACTATACGAAGATGCTCGTACATAGTGTGTTTGATGATATAGCATACAAAAGGAATAATTATGGCTAAAAAAAAGATCAGAGAAGAAAAGAACGTAGACCCAGACATGACACCCATGCTAGATATTGTGTTTATTTTATTGATTTTCTTTATAGTAACAACTTCATTTGTTAGAGAAGATGGTTTGGTTGTAAATCGACCAAAAATGAATAAATCGCCAAGCAATGATGCGCCTACAATGATTGTACAAATTAACGAATCAGGCGTTTTACTTTTCAACGGCAAACTGGTTGATGTGGAACGCTTACCTGCACGGATAGAAAGCTTTATTGCCAAGAATGATAGTAGCAGTGCTATCGTCATACCAAATGATAATACACGCCATGAAGATGTGGTTAGAGTAATAGATCAAATAAAAACCTTTGAACATGTCACGGTATCAATTGGTAAATAGAAACACTCTGTCCATGTTTGCTGATTAAAAGTCATCATATAATAAATGAACTCCTTGGCTTTATAACGGTAAATTTAATGTTAAAGTCAAAGTTATTTACCCCTGACAACACAAAGCCCAATACATTTCTATCAGAAATAACTCAAGAGGATATAGTAATATTTTTCGCTCACTTATCAAGAGCGCTTTTTGTTGGTAATAAAGCTTTAATATAAAAATTATTCTTTGATTTTAACGTACTAAAACGTCATTAAAACCATACTAGATGGTAATAACCCTAAATTGACTTACTGTTAGGTTCGATCAACCTTTAACAATCTATCCAATAATTATTACTTTTATGATGAAATTTTATCAGCGCATAAATATTCCGTTTTTTACAAAATCTCCCCAATAATACTGTGATTGACTGTTGTCATTGCTCTAACTACTTTTTGCTAAGTTGTACGTAGTTAACTTGTGTAATTTTTAGTCAAACAATGACCTTTGCTTAACTAGAGTTTATCTGCTAATTTTGATAATGATGGTAAAAAATCACGAGCATAATTCCATTTTATTAAGACGAAGGACTGCAAACTATTTACTATGTTGATTCGCTAACTCAGAGGACTATTTTGAGATATTGGTACTCCGTTGGCTTTTTTAAGATCAAACAAAGAAATGGTGGTCATTTAAAACATGTAGTGTGCAGAAAACCACAAGTCTCTAAAGAAATCTACTTTTGTATATCTGCGGAAATAGAGGTTGGAAAACGCTAATTTTAAGTGATATTCATATAAGGGATATTGACATGTTGACTATAAAAAAACAGTTGTATTTTGTAACAACAGTAGTTGTCTTTTTCACCGCAATCATTGCATCTACCGTGGTCAAGGCAGAGCCAGTAAAAGAAAATATTGGCCTTTACGGTGGTTATGTCGCCGATATCGAAGCAATGGACAACACCGGCACCACTGAGATTTTGATTGCTGTTGAAAATAGTCAGCGCGGTGTTTATCGATACATGCCCGCAACAGGAAGTTCACCGGCAACTTGGGTGTCAACGACTAACCCCACCACAAGTGGTGCAACGGGACACTTGCCAGGTTTCGCCACTGCTGTGGAGGAAGACAAAGCTGTGCCAGGTCTAGTTTATGCGGTGCTTAGTAACGAACGAACCATGCAGAACAAAGAGCTCTATGTCAGTACTACCTACGGTCGTATGACCACAGGGCCTGTGGTCAGTTGGTCACCCGTCAGTGACCCATCCACAGGTATGACAATTAATGGTGTTGAGATGCTTCATAGTCACAGTAGTGGTGGATTGTACATTGCGCGGCGACAAGAAATAATCAGAATGATGAGTGGAGGCAGTGGTAATGTGGTTTTTCAAACCTCTGCTCTGCCTACAGCGTATAGTACATATGAAATTGTTGACTTTGCAATTGCAGGATCCAAATCAGGCTATGTGGTACTTCGCGATGGTTTGAGTAATAGCTATGCCCTCGCTTCAACCCAGTGGAACCTCTCCACAACTCCGGCCATGATCACACTCCCCACAGCTGCCCCTGTCGAATTAAGAACAGGCACTTGTCCCTTATCAGATTGCTCTGTAATCGCTGAGTTGGTGGCAGTTGATCCCGCAGACCCTGACGGAAATACTCTTTATATTGCAGGTTCGTCAATTAATGCCATGATTTTCAAATCAACAGATGGTGGCCTAACATGGGATGATGGTTTCGATTTTCAATGTAGTAACGACAGCAGAACCACATCAAGTTGCACAGGATTTGGGTTTACCGATGGATATCCCCGAGGTGATGTAGCCATATTTAGAGGAACCTCCAGTTCAGGAAGTGAAAGTCGCCACGTATTCATCGGACGCGTAGTTTTTGACAACAATAATCCAGCATCTGGTTGGCAAGTAACACCAAAACTCAGTTCGCTATTGTATCGGTCCGGCCCTGGAAGTTCTTCGTTGATATCACAATCAACTAATGCGAACGATCCTTCACTCGAAATAGATCCGAATGACGCAACACGGTTGTTTATTGCAACAGATTTAGCAATAGGAGAAATCACACACGTACCAAGTTCTGGCTACGCAAGCCCGGCAGGAAGTGAGTTGGGCAATGCTCGCGGCATTGAAGGCTTGGTAATCAATGATCTCGATTATTTTGAGAACTCCACAACCAATAAAGAGCTTTGGATTGTCAGTAAAAGTGGTGCTGCCTTTGCCCGAGGTTACGATCCAACCAATCCAACCAGCGTGGTGACAGCGGGTGATTGGGTATACCCAATTTACGCGGGTGGGGATGGTGCACCACCGCGAACTGTAGTGATTGATCCTAATAATAAGGCAACTGTGTTAATAGGTACCAGTGCTGTTTATTTGAACCAAACAGGAGATGGCGTTGACCCAAGTACCGGAGTGGTTGATTACAACTTGGTAGCAGAGCCTTCAAACTGGTCTCGTGTTTTTGATCCCTATAACTTCGCTGGCGTGGGTGAGCCGCTGGAAAGTGATCGTATTGAGCGTTCATACACAACTGCTCTTGAGTGGCAGACAGCCGGCTCATGCGACCGTGTTTATCTCTCAGTGGCCAACACTGACACAGGGACTCAGGGCGGTATTTTTTACTCCGATGACAAAGGGCTGACATGGAACATAGACACATTGAATGGCTCGTCCCCTTTGCTTAAAATGCCGGTGAATTCTCTTCTTTCTAAAGATAATTTTATTTGGGCCGGTGTCGGAGACCGCGACGGTCGATCACCTGAAACAGGTATCCGTGCACGAGTTAGCCTTTGTGCAAGCTCCGCCTGGTGGAAACCTACACATTCTACAGATGCATTATTTGCAGATTTGCAGACAAAGTACGTGGTGGCGATAGATGGTGTTATACCCAGCACAGGTTCAGTAACAGCGGTTGTCTACATAGCAACAGATAGAGACCTTTATAAAGGTGCTTACATCCCTGGAAGTGCCTGTACTTCGTTTGATTGCTGGCAGTTTTCAGATGTCACACCTACGGGTGTTTATGATGATTTCTCAGCGATAGCAGTTGAGCCAACGGATGAAGACCATGTATGGGTCGCATTTGGTAATTGTATACAAGAGTCCAATGATGGCGGCACCACATGGTCGGCTTTCGGTGGCAGTTGTACTGACGATCATGAAGAGGTCGATGTTCTTGTCTACGATGATCTCATTGCTGGTACTCAATCTGGTGCTTTCGCCTATGTTGAATCTGAGGTTGCTAATACAGCGCCTAACGCTGACATAGCCACATTAGGCATAATTCCTCCTGGGGCAGTCGTAACTCTTGACGCCTCAAAATCAAGCGATACACAAGGTGATACACTATCATATACTTGGTCGCAAATATCAGGTTTAACAGTTGAACTATCATCAACAAATGCAATCAGTGTGACATTTACAGCCCCTAACACGGCTGAGGCCAACAGTTTAACGTTTGAGCTGACAGTTAGCGATGGAGCACTGACTGATACAGTATCGATAATCGTTGATATTGCGGCGAATCAGCCTCCAACGGTGTCAGTAGATTCGCCAACGTCAGTTTCCGCTGGAGCATCAGTCACCATGAATGCATCTGGAAGCAGTGATCCCGAGGGTGACAGCTTGAGCTATTCATGGTCGCAAACCTCAGGAACCACCGTGACTTTATCCAGCACAACAGATGTATCTGTCAGTTTCACTGCACCAAGCTCTACGACAAGCACAACGTTGAATTTCACTATTACGGTCTCTGATGGTTTATCCACGAGCAATGCAACAATAAGTACTACAGTAGCAGCAGAGCCGAGTACAGGTAGCGGTAAAAGTAGCAGTGGAGGGTCGAGTAATTGGATTATACTTGCATTGAGCATTTATGCACTCGTATTGCTGAGAATAAGGAAATTTACCAGTCCTAACAATACATTAATGATCAGTAAAGTGGACACCAAATATTAGACTTTACAACAGGGCACTCTCGAAACGTCGGAATGCAATCAATGATGGCGCATGAGTCCTTTTAAACGTTCCTGTTAGGGAGGCATTAAAAAACGGTTTAATGGATCAAAATCAGAAAACAAAAAGTCTACGTTTAGGTATTCTTGTTTGTTATGAGCTCAGTAAATTCAGGCTAAGTTGCCCAATTTATAAAAATAATAGTGGTTGAATTAACAATTAAACTTTATCCACAAAGCAAAAAGCCCGTCACAACAGTAACGGGCTTTTCTAATAGGTGTTTAGCAATGTCCTACTCTCACATGGGAACTCCCACACTACCATCGGCGCTACTGCGTTTCACTTCTGAGTTCGGAATGGAGTCAGGTGGGACCACAGCGCTATTGTCGCTAAACAAAAAAAGTACAATCTTGGAAATTTGATATAAATGGTTTTCTTATTCGTTTCAAGTAACACGTAAGTACGTGATGTTTTCTATTTCTAGTTTGTCAGTCTTCATACACACTTTATAGTATAAAACCACTTGGGTGTTGTATGGTTAAGCCTCACGGGCAATTAGTATCAGTTAGCTCAAG
>JASMAS010000013.1 GCA_030754235.1 Litorilituus sp. | reverse complement strand
AAAGCCAAAAGCAGTTGATGATAAGCTTCAACATCAGTGGGTTAGTGATATCGCAGTTGAACAATGCTTTGGTTATGAATTCTTTCAATATAAAACCCTAGGTAAAACAATTAAAATTGATAATAAAGATGGTAAACTTGTGTGGTAGTCGGATAAATATAAAAGTGTAAGTTTTAGTTGCTATTCACAGTATTTTCGTATTTATATTTACATAAATAATAAATCTGTAAATATAAGGTTGATTTTTTTATAGTGCCATCCCTTGTTAAGTCTGTTTTGTAAGGTTTTTGTGTGAATTGTTGTTCATTCATTCAGTCGAAAGTGAAAAAGTTACGGATACTACCGTTCTAACAGGTTAACTTTAACAGTGTTAATATAAAACATTTTTAGATGTTTATACTTTCAAACCCAGCATATTTGCTGGGTTTTTTGTTTTTTACACATTACAATATCCAGTTTGTTATTGTTGTGGTTAACACGGTGGCGTGAGTCAATCATCTTGGTGGTATATAACGCTTTTTCTATGTTCGTCGTACAGCAAAAACGAGTGCTCTTTCGACTAGCAACTTCACAAAGAAGCGGTATACTTAACTTACATTTGTAAATAAACTAGTATAGTCAATGAAAATAACGTTTTTATCCTTGTTGCTGACAGTCTCATTTTGTTGCCGTGCTTATCAGGACGATTTAAGCTCAAAAAATGCTAAAGCAGAGTACAATGCATGGCTAAAACAACAATTTAACGAAAAACATCAAAAACTTATTCCAATTGTTGCGGTGGCAGATATATTTTATGCCTGTAACCTGTCTCGTAAGGTAGTAGCAAGTCATCACCCCTTTGCTGATTTAGTTAATAAAAGGAATAAAGAGCAGTTGGCTGAAGATGTCATGTTATGCCTTGGTGAAGACAGTATGCAATCTGATGTGGCAATTAACTTTGGCCTAATAGGGTGCTTTAACGAGCAACTTGCCCACTTGCCTAAAGCAGAACAAGAGCAAAAAATGATGCTGGTGAATAACGTTATTTTGTCTTTGTCTCTTGAAGAACGTAAAAAAAGCTTTACTCAGTGTGTTACGGAACAAGCAATTGATTATCTATAATAAACACAGTAATTTGAATTAATAGTATGCAGTCATAAATTGTAACAAATAGCTGAAAAATTTTACTAATTGCCCTTTTAAGTTTGCCATTATATCGCTTATAGTCATTCTTATAATAAAATATGCTGAGAGAAATATGACCCAGGAAACCCAGAAAATTTTAGTGGTAGATGATGATATGCGTTTGCGCTCATTATTAGAACGCTATCTAGTTGAGCAAGGGTTTGCAGTACGAAGTGCGGCAAACTCAGAGCAAATGGATAGGTTACTTGAGCGAGAAAACTTTCATTTATTGGTGCTTGATTTAATGTTGCCAGGTGAAGATGGTTTATCTATTTGTCGTCGTTTACGTCAACAAAATAATAATATGCCAATTGTGATGCTAACCGCTAAAGGTGATGAGGTAGATCGTATTATTGGTTTAGAGTTAGGCGCGGACGACTATATGCCTAAGCCATTTAATCCAAGAGAGTTACTTGCTCGAATTAAAGCAGTCTTAAGACGTAAAGTGCAAGAAGCCCCAGGAGCACCATCTTTAGAAGAAAATAACATTAAATTTGGTGAGTACGAGCTGAATTTAGCGACCAGAGAAATGATCAAAGGCGATATCAGTATGCCTCTAACGAGTGGTGAGTTTGCAGTATTAAAGGCGTTAGTTACTCACCCTAGAGAGCCTTTATCCCGAGATAAATTAATGAATTTGGCACGTGGTCGTGATTACTCCGCACTAGAACGTAGTATTGATGTACAAGTATCACGTTTACGCAGAATGTTAGAAAAAGATCCCGCCAAACCAAGATATTTGCAAACCGTTTGGGGTTTAGGTTATGTCTTTGTTCCCGATGGTGCCGAAGCGTAAACTTTGACAGCTGTAGTGTGATGCTTGTCACGCTCTTTAGGTTTTTCTATGAAAATTTTACCTCGAAGCGCCTTTGGTCAAACGGTTTTATTAATAGGCTTTTTGCTTTTTATTAATCAAGTCGTCTCCTATATTTCGTTTGCTTTATATGTTGTTCAGCCAAGTCAGCAACAAATTAATCAACTGTTAGCAAAACAGGTTCGTGTTGTTTTTATTGACATAAAAGATGCTCGTTTAAGCCCCAAAATGGCAGAAGCTTTTCACAGAGAAACTGGTATTGGTGTTTATCGAGAAAGGGATGCTTTAAAGCTTGGCTTAGCATCAGCAGCTTATTATCCCTATCGTAGTGAACAAATGTCCACTTTGTTAGGTGGCCACGCCGAGGTAAGAATATCTGAAGGTGATGAATATCTATTTTGGATTCGCCCCCCGCAAGCCCCTAGTTTATGGGTTAAAATTCCCTTACTTGGTTTAGAAGAAGCCAGTATTTCACCGCTTATTTTCTTTTTGGGTATTATTGGGTTGTTGAGTGTTATGGGCGGCTGGTTATTTGTAAGACAACTTAATCGGCCACTAAAGTCACTGCAAAAAGCTGCTAAAGATGTTGGACGAGGTGATTTCCCCCAACCACTGACAGAGCATGGTACGACTGAAATTATGGCGGTTACCCAAGCGTTCAATCATATGTCTAAAGGCATAAAACAGCTAGAAGAAGACAGAAACTTACTCATGGCTGGTATTTCCCACGATTTACGCACACCATTGACGCGTATTCGTTTAGCCAGTGAAATGATGTCTGAACTCGATGATTTTCTTAAAGAGGGTATTGAGAATGATATTGATGATATGAACAATATTATTGATCAATTTATTGACTATATTCGCCACGACTCCAAAGATAAAGCTGAGCTAGATGATCTAAACCAGCTCGTTGAAGAGGTGCTGAATGTCGAAACACCTAGTGATAGAAATATTACTTTAACTGTTGGTGATTGCCCTAAAATTCCTCTGCGCTATATTGCCGTTAAACGCGCATTAGCTAATTTAATTCAAAATGCCCTACGTTACACCGATGGAGATATTGAAGTATATACTGGCCTAGATAAGAATAAAGAGAGAGTTTACGTTATTGTTAGCGATCATGGCAGCGGCATTCCCGATGCAGATATTGAACGTTTATTTCAACCTTTTACTCAAGGTGATAAGGCACGAGGAACCGAAGGTAGTGGCTTAGGGTTAGCCATCATTAAGCGTATTGTTGATACCCATGGTGGCAGCGTGGAACTTTCTAACAAAGGCGAAGGTGGTTTGCAGGCAAAAGTGTTATTGCCTGTAAAATTTTAGGGGAAATAATCCGTTGAATCAAAAAAAGCCTACACAATTGCAGGCTTTTTATAGTACTTAACTTGTCGTTAGTCCCAAATTAAAGCTGAGGACCCGCAGCAACTAGTGCTTTTCCGTTATCAGTATCGGTGAACTTATCAAAGTTATTGATAAAACGGTTTGCTAAATCAAGGGCTTTATTTTGCCATTCGCTAGCATCTTGATATGTGTTTCTTGGGTCAAGAATATCACCTTCAACACCGGCAACGGTTTTAGGCACTTCCAAATTAAACATTGGAATTACCGTGGTATCAGCTTTGTCAATTGACCCATCTAAAATTGCATCAATAATAGCGCGAGTTGCCTTAATTGAAATACGTTTACCTGTACCATTCCAGCCAGTATTCACTAGATAGGCTTCGGCGCCAGCAGCTTCCATGCGTTTATGTAATACTTCTGCGTATTGCGTGGGGTGTAAGCTTAAGAATGCTGCGCCAAAACAACTTGAGAAAGTTGGGGTTGGCTCTGTAATACCACGTTCTGTTCCGGCTAATTTTGCAGTGAAACCCGATAAGAAGTAATACTCAGTTTGCTCTGGAGTTAACTTGGCAACTGGCGGTAAAACACCAAAGGCGTCCGCCGTTAAAAAGATAACTTTTTTCGCATGGCCAGCACGAGACACAGGCTTAACAATATTATCAATGTGATGAATAGGGTATGAAACACGGGTGTTTTCTGTGCGAGAATTGTCATCAAAATCAATGGTGCCATCCTCAGATACTGTTACGTTTTCTAATAAAGCATCACGACGAATAGCATTGTAGATATCAGGTTCATTTTCTTTGCTTAACTTAATCGTTTTAGCATAACAACCGCCTTCAAAGTTGAATACGCCATTATCATCCCAGCCGTGCTCATCATCACCAATTAGCTCACGCTTGGGATCGGTAGAAAGTGTTGTTTTACCTGTACCGGATAAACCAAAGAATACTGCAACATCACCTTCTTTACCAACATTGGCACTACAGTGCATTGATGCGATACCTTTAAGTGGTAAAAGGTAGTTCATCATAGAAAACATGCCTTTTTTCATCTCACCGCCATACCAAGTACCACCAATTAACTGAATTTTTTCAGTTAAATTAAATGCGACAAAGTTTTCAGAATTTAATCCCTGTGTTTGCCAATTAGGGTTGGTGGTTTTAGCGCCATTCATTACGACAAAGTCAGGTTCGTATGTTTTTAACTCTTCATCAGATGGACGGATAAACATATTCTTAACAAAGTGAGCTTGCCATGCAACTTCAGTAATAAAGCGAACTTTTAAGCGTGTATCATCATTGGCGCCGCAAAAAGTATCAACAACAAATAAGCGTTTTCCTGATAGTTGTGTTGTCACTAATGTTTTTAGTTCCCCCCAGGTCTCTTCAGACATAGGCTTGTTATCATTTTTACCTTGATCAGACCACCAAACCGTATCGCGTGTTGTGTCATCACGAACGATATATTTATCTTTTGGCGAGCGCCCTGTAAAAATACCGGTATTAACATTAACTGCGCCAAGCTCAGTAACTACACCTTTATCAAAGCCTTCAAGGGCAGCTTTAGTTTCTTCGTTAAACAGTAACTCATATGATGGGTTGTAAACTACTTCTGATACATCGCTGATGCCATATTGAGACAAATCAATTGAGTTTTCTTGGGCGGTCATAGCAAATTCACTCCTAAGGTATGACAAATATTAAGTGTTGGTTTGGGCTTTAATGAAATAAGGCTTAAAAGTATTCATGGCGCCATTTTAGGGTAATAAGGTACAAAACGAAAGTAAAAAATAATCTAAAATGAAAGTTTTCACTATAAGCAACATAAACAATCGAAATAGTGGGTAACTTCTTAGGTGTAATTTTATAACATTAATATAGATAAGGGCTGCGAGAAAGTAATGGTTTGACACTCTTTTAAGTAATTATCATACAAAAGAGTGTCAACGGGAGGTTTTTTTAGTGAAATATATATTATTAACTAGTGGTTTTGTTTCGAAGTGAAACTTTTTAAATCTTCGGCAAAAAAGTCATAATGGGTTAAACAATATTCACAGGTCATTGAAATTTTTCCTTGTTCAGTCAATATAGCGCTAATTTCTTCGGCGGAAACTTGTGAAATTGCCGCTAAACATTTATCGCTTGAACAGCCACATTGATAGGTTACTGCTTGTGGCTCATATAAGCTGACGGTTTCTTGATGATACAAACGGTAAAGTAGCGCTTGTGCTTCAAGGGTGAATATTTCTTCTGCTTTTATGGTGTTTGTTAATTGTGTTAGGTGTTCAAAGTCACTTTGTTGCTTAGCTTTATTTTCATCGCTACCATCGCCGTCAGGTAATAACTGAAGGAATGCGCCAGCAACTTGCTGATTTTGCTCATGACTAAACAACCATATTTTAGTGGGGATTTGCTCTGACACCTCAAAATAATGCGCTAAACAGTCAGCTAAGCTATCCTGCTCAAGTGCAACAATACCTTGGTAGGGTTCCCCTTGGTTTGGGCGAATGGTTATGACCATATTTCCCTTGCCAATGAGTTGATGTAGTGTATTTTCATTGGTGATTGTTTGGGATAATTTAGCGATACCACGCATCTGCTGATTATTATCACCATTAACTGACATGTAGCCTACCGGACCGTCTCCTTGTAACTGTACCGTTATTTCGCCTTCAAATTTTAACGTTGCTGTCAGTAAGCAAGTCGCGGCTAATAGCTCTCCTAGTAATATGCGTACCGCCGGTGGGTAGTTATGATGTTGAATAATACATTGATAGCTATGACTTAGTTGAACTAACTCACCACGAGCGTGCATATCATCAAATAAGTAGCGGTTTAATGTATCTGTTTTTAAAAGGGTGTTTTCAGACATAAGGTTACATTCTCTCTTTGAATTCTCTAATTTTTCTGCGCTGTTTTTTATCGGGCTTTGTCTCACAAGCAGGGCTTAACAGAATGCCTTGTTTGCGGGCAAGGCTGTTTTTTTCACGACGGGCAATGCTATTTAGTGTTTCTTTATATAATGTCTGAGCAAAGGTGGCGTCTTTGCGTCTATCCGCTAAAAGAATAACCTCAACTTCCTTTTCATCATAACCTTGTCTAATTTTAATGAAATCGCCAATTACCACAGCTTTACCTGATTTAGTGCGTTGGCCATTATAAAAAACTTTACCACCGTCTATCATTTGCTTTGCAATGGCGCGGGTTTTATAAAATCTCGCAGCCCATAACCATTTGTCTAATCGTGTTGAACTTTTGTCATTGGTTGTTGCCATAAAGTAAGGTACTTTTTATAAGCCTTTTTATTGAAAAAAACAGCAAAAAATTTTGTGAAAAATAACATATTTTCGTCTCATCTGCCTGTTTAATTGTAAATTATAGTGAAAAAATCAGCACATCACTTGTTGCTAAGCCAAGGGTCAAGTATTATCAGTGCCTTGCATTTTACAGTTAACAATTTTTTAACGGTTGAAAAAAGCTCGCTATTAATCGATATCAGTGATAAAAACGACTATCAGCAGCAAATAATCACATGGCTTTAATGAATAATTTGACATCTTTTTCTACTGTGTTGGCAAAATTACCGCAACACAAAATAGCACAGGCAATTAGCATATTATTGTTGGTTTATATTGCTTTTGTAGCGGCTAAAATTACTTGGCTTGTTGTACCACAGACACAACCGCTTATTGCTAGGGATGCAGGCTATGCACCTAGTACAAAAAAACAAGCCCAAAGAGATTTTAATTTATCCACTTTACAGTCTCTTAATCTTTTTGGTGAATACAATCAGGACAAAGAGCAAGTAGTTGAGCAAGTGAAAAATGTTCCACAAACAAGGTTGCAGCTTACCTTGTCTGCTGCTGTTGCTAGTGATAGTGCCGAGACTGCTGCGGCAATTATAGAGTATAAAGGAACACAAGAAACATATGGGATTGGCGATGTCATTGTTGGCACTCGCGCTAGTCTTGACCAAGTATTGATTGATCGCGTAATTATTAAGCAGTCAGGTCGGTTAGAAACTCTGATGCTAGATGGGGCTGATTATAACCAACCGGCTAAAGCTGTTGTGCATCAAGGTGGAAAAAAACAGGCGAAGGTATCAGATAAAGGCAAAAAAATTAAACAAAAACACGTTTTAGGCAAGGTTGGTGTTGTTGACCAACGGACAAATAAAGCACTCACTAAAAGCGCTGTTCAATTAAGAAAAGATTTAAGTGAAGATCCCGGGAAAATAACCGACTATTTACGTGTCTCACCAGCACGAAAACAGGGGGGGATTATTGGCTATCGCTTAGCTCCGGGGAAAAACCCTGAGTTTTTTAAGCAGTCAGGTTTGCAATCGGGAGATATAGCTGTGCAAATGAATGGTTATGATTTATTACAATCTTCACAGGCAGCACAAGCCATGATGGCATTAAGAACAGAACGTGACATAGTACTATTAATTAAACGCAATAATGAATTTGTTGAAATACTTTTTAGCATTGAATAATCATTTTTAACTCTACCAATATTTAGCAATATAACATTACAGCATTAAGGAATTTTTCATGGTTAGCAACTTAAACGTTTCAGTGGTTAAGCACATTGCCCACAAGTTTAAGCAACTTAAGCAAATGGGGCTAGTGATAGTAACTGCGGTTATTTTTAGTGGTATTTTCGCTATCGGTCAAGCAAGTGCGGCACAATATTCCCCTAACTTTAAAGGCACTGAGATTACCGAATTTGTCAATATTGTTGGCAAAAATCTGAAAAAAACCATGATTGTTGACCCTAACGTGCGTGGTAAAGTCAATGTTCGTAGCTATGATTTGTTATCTGAACAGCAATATTATCAATTCTTCTTGAATGTGCTAGAAGTCTATGGTTTTGCCGCGGTAGAAATGGATAATAATATTATTAAGGTTATCCGAAATAAAGATGCCAAAACGTCTTCTATACCCGTTGTTGGCAATAGCAGCAATGTCGCTGGTGATGAAATGGTGACACGCATTGTTGAAGTAAAAAATGTTACGGTACGAGAATTAGTGCCCTTATTGCGTCAGCTTTCTGATCAAGCAGGTGGCGGTAATGTGACCAACTATGACCCCGCCAATGTTATTATGCTAACGGGCACTGCCGCTACGGTAAATCGTTTAGTTAAAATCATCGAGCGAGTAGACAGAGCCGGGGATCAAGATGTTGAAATTATTAAGCTTCAATACGCCTCTGCCGGTGAGATGGTGCGTATTGTTGAGGCGATGAATAAACCCAGTGGCGGTAAAGCTGGCCAACCAACCTTTTTAATTCCTAAAATTGTTGCCGACGAACGCTCAAACAGCGTTATTGTCAGTGGCGAAGTTCAAGCTCGTGCACGGGTTAGTCGGTTAGTTAAGCGCCTAGACAGTGAATTAGAAACTAGCGGTAATACCCGCATTTATTATTTAAAGTATGCAAAAGCTGAAGATTTAGTCAAAGTGCTCAATGGCGTAAGCAAAACAATTGCCTCAGAAGAAAAATCCACTAAAACAAAGTCTCGTAATAGCTCAAAAAGTGAAACTAGCATAGAAGCACATGAGTCAACCAATAGTTTAGTTATTACGGGTCAACCAGATATGCTGCTTTCACTTGAGTCTGTTATTCGCCAGCTTGATGTACCTCGAGCGCAAGTACATATTGAAGCAATTATCGTTGAAGTGTTTGAAAGTGATGGTGCGCAACTTGGTGTGCAATGGTACAGTGAAGCCGGTGGTTTTACCCAGTTTACTAATGGTCCTGCTTCTCTTTCTAATGTTGCAGGAGCTGGTAAAGCGGCTGAATCAACAAAAGGTGAGTTTGTACCCGCTTTGCTTAATGATAATAACGAAGTGATTCAAGAAGGATATTATAAAAATGAGACAAAAGGTGACTACACGTTATTAGCTCAAGTGTTAGGCTCCGTCAGTGGTGGTATGTTTGGGGTAATGAAAAATGACTGGGGTGCTATTGTGCAGGCGGTGAGTAGTGACACCAATTCTAATATTTTAGCAACACCGAGCATTACCACCCTAGATAACGAAGAAGCTTACTTTTTAGTGGGTCAAGAAGTGCCAATTATCACCGGTTCGCAAACTGGTAGTAATAATTCAAATCCTTTTCAAACAGTAGACAGACAAGAAGTGGGTATTAAATTACTGGTGACACCACAAATCAATGAAGGTAATGGGGTACAACTTACCATTGAACAAGAAGTTTCTTCCGTCAGTGGCGCTACCGGTGTCGACATTTCTATTAACAAGCGTGAAATTAAAACCTCAGTGATGGTCGAAAATGGCGCTACAGTCATCTTAGGTGGCTTGATTGATGAAGACGTGCAAGAAAGTGTACAAAAAGTTCCCTTACTTGGTGATATTCCGTTTATTGGTCATTTATTTAGCTCAACCAGTAACAGTGTGCGTAAACGTAATCTTATGGTGTTTTTACGACCCACTATTATCACTGATGCTCAAGTGATGAATAGTATGGCAAAAGAAAAGTATAACTTTATGCGCGCCGATGAAATACGCAAGCAAGAAGAAGGTTTATCGTTAATGAGCGATGAGCATTTGCCTATTTTGCCAGAATGGAATGATGACTTATCACTGCCGCCTTCCTTTGATGAGTATCAAGATACCTTGCAAAAAGAAAAGCAAAGTAAGGCAGAGCAATTAGATGAGAATAATGACTAATGGCGGATATCCATGTAGGCCAAGATACGTTATCACAGGATAACGCCTCAATCTTAGCAGAAGAACCTGATGGGCAAGAAATAAGCACGGATATTTGGCGCTTACCTTTTGCTTTTGCTAAGCGTTTTAGTGTGCTGATCATACAGCACCAAGGTGGTTATACTTTACATTGTCTGGAAAATATTAGCTTAGAGACCATTGTTGAGGTAAGACGTATTATTAAAGCGCCCTTTAACATTGACGTTAAAGATGCTGCTTCATTTGAGTTACTGTTAACAAAAACCTATCAGCGCGACTCGTCAGAAGCACAGCAAATGATGGAGGATATCGGCAATGAAGTGGATTTATATTCACTTGCTGATGAAATGGTTGAAAGTGAAGATTTGCTTGAAAATGAAGACGATGCACCTATTATCAAGCTCATCAATGCTATGTTGAGTGAGGCGATCAAAGAAAGTGCAAGTGATATTCATATTGAAACGTTTGAAAATGCCTTACAAATACGCTTTCGAGTTGATGGCGTTTTACGTGAAGTATTAAAGCCTAATCGTAAACTGGCCTCTTTATTAGTTTCTCGTATCAAGGTAATGGCAAAACTTGATATTGCAGAAAAACGTATTCCTCAAGATGGTAGAATCTCACTACGTATTGGAGGCAGGGCTGTTGATGTTCGTGTTTCTACAATGCCAACAGGGCATGGCGAGCGAGTAGTATTGCGTTTACTTGATAAAAACTCAGCACGTTTAGATTTAGAAGATTTAGGCATGACAGACAATAACCGTCACGCCTTTAGCCAATTAATAGAAAAGCCCCATGGAATTATTTTAGTCACTGGCCCTACTGGCTCAGGTAAAAGTACCACCTTATATGCCGGATTGACGCAAATTGATGCCAAGGAGCGCAACCTCTTAACGGTAGAAGATCCTATAGAATATGCCATTGAAGGCATAGGACAAACACAGGTCAACACCAAAGTTGATATGACATTTGCCCGAGGCTTAAGGGCTATTTTACGACAAGATCCTGATGTGGTGATGGTGGGTGAAATACGCGATTTAGAAACAGCTCAAATTGGTGTTCAAGCTAGTCTTACCGGACACCTAGTGTTATCAACGTTGCATACTAACACGGCAGCAGGTGCAATAACACGAATGGAAGATATGGGTGTTGAACCCTTTTTACTTTCTTCAAGTTTATTAGGTGTGTTAGCGCAACGCCTAGTTCGAACCCTTTGTCCGCACTGTCGAGAAAGTCACCTACCTGATGAAGAAGAATGTACACTGCTAGCTTTAGCGACTGATAACAAACACGTTATTTATCGTGCCGTGGGCTGTGTTGAATGTAACTTTAAAGGTTATCGAGGCCGTACGGGTATTCACGAATTACTCATTGTGGATGATAAAGTACGTGAATTAATTCATAACGGCCATGGTGAGCAAGCGATAGAAAAGTATATTCGCCAACATACTGCTTCTATTCGTCGTGATGGTTTTGACAAAGTCATGTCAGGGCAAACAACACTTGAAGAAGTGTTGCGCGTGACAAGAGAAGATTAATGGCCGCTTTTGATTATCAAGCGGTAGATGGCCGCGGTAAAACCAAAAAGGGTGTTATTGAAGGTGATACACCAAGACAAGTGCGGGGGTTATTACGCGATCAAGGCTTAATGCCTATTGACGTGGTTGCCACATTAACCAGTAATAAAAGCAAAGTTAGTGGGGTGGGTGGTCAATCGTCAAGTGTTCATCGAGGAAAAATTTCGGCCGCAGAGTTGGCATTAGTTACTCGTCAGCTAGCAACATTGGTTGAATCAGGGCTCCCTCTAGAAGAATCATTAATGGCGGTGGCTGAGCAGGGAGAAAAAAACCGCATTAAAAGTATGATTATGGGCGTTCGCACTAAAGTGACCGAAGGCTATGGTTTAGCCGAAAGCATGGCTGAATATCCTCGCGTCTTTAATCGTTTATATCGTGCTATGGTGGCTGCAGGTGAAAAATCAGGCCATTTAGATAAAGTACTCAACCGCTTAGCTGACTATACTGAGCAACGCGAGCAAATGCGCTCTCAACTGATTCAAGCTATGGTATATCCTATTATTATGACCGTGGTTGCTGTCGGGGTTATTGCTATTTTACTAACGAAAGTCGTGCCTCAAATTGTGGGCCAATTTGAACATATGGGGGAAAATTTACCCCAAACAACACAGTTCTTAATCGCCAGTAGTGAGTTCTTGCAAGCCTATGGCTTAGCCATGGTCTTGTTAATAGCAATCAGTGTGTTGCTGTTTTCACAGTTAATGAAAAAACCAAAATTTAGGCTTGCTTATCATCGTCGGGTGATTACATTACCTGGCATTGGTAAAGTTTCTAAAGGTATCAATACCGCACGTTTTGCTCGAACATTAAGTATTTTAACGGCGAGTGCAGTCCCTTTATTGGAAAGCATGAAAATCTCGGGTGAAGTACTTGATAATTTATTTATTAAACAACAGGTCAAAACTGCTGCGAATAAAGTGAGAGAAGGCACAAGTTTGCGTATGGCACTAGAGCAAAGCAAATTGTTTCCCCCTATGATGCTCCATATGATTGCTAGCGGTGAAAAAAGTGGTCAACTTGAACACATGTTAGCGCGAGCGGCAGATAATCAAGATAGAGAATTTGAAGCATTAATGAATATTTCATTAAAAGCTTTTGAACCTGCGTTAATGGTGATGATGGCAAGTGTCGTATTATTTATCGTCGTCGCCATTTTAGAACCTATATTGCAGTTAAATACCTTAGTGGGTGGTTAGTAAACTGTCGGGTAGTTTCTTAGCAGCTTCTCACTCAGGGCACGTAAAAAGTATAGTGTAACCATATTAAGTTAATTGAACATTAGGAATAGAAAAATGAATAAACAAAAAGCTCAAGGTTTTACTTTGCTAGAAGTGATGGTCGTTATTGTTATTTTAGGCATTTTAGCCAGTATGGTAGTACCAAATTTAATGGGAAGCCAAGAGCGTGCGAATATGCAAAAAGCGGTATCAGATATTAATGCATTAGAAAATTCGTTAAATATGTACAAGCTAGATAATTATGACTACCCAACAACAGATCAAGGATTAGAAGCCTTAGTTGATGAAACCGATGTTGAGCCTTTACCACGTCGTTTTCAAGAAGGCGGGTATGTTAATCGTTTACCAAAAGATCCTTGGGGTGGTGAGTATTACTTAACAAATCCAGGTGAGCATGGAAAAATGGATGTCTTTACTGCTGGGCCAGACGGTGAAGCCGGTACCGATGATGATATAGGAAACTGGAATCTGGGCGACTATCAGTAGTAAGTATTCACTTTGTTGCTGTAAAGTGCAATTTAGACGGCACAAGTACTCATTGACTCTCGTCAACGGTGTGCTTATTCCTTTAAGTTGAACTGCACAGCGTTAAGGTAAAGCTGACTCTTACATTCATTAAGTACAAATTGTGTTGCATACTCCATGACAAACTTTTATCAATCATCAACAAAAACGAAGGGCTTCACCTTAATTGAAGTTATGGTGGTGATTGCTTTGATTGGCATTATTGCCACGATGGTGCAGTATAATTTTTCAGGGAAACGTCCTGAAGATACGCTAAAAGATGCAAGCTTCCGCTTTGCTGCTATCTTTGAAAGTGCGGCTAATTATGGCTTGCTTAATAATATGGAGCTGGGTTTAATCATTCAAAATAACAGCTATCAATTTTGGGGATATGATGGCGTAAAATGGAGTGAAATACCTCAGCAAGCATGGCTTAGTAATCATGAACTCCCCGAAGGTGTAGAAGTCACCTTAACCCTTGATGATTTACCCATAGAAGAGCCTCTGTTGTTTGACTCTTCGACTTTTACCGAGCAAACTAATGAATATCTTTCATTTGATGAAATTGAAGCAAAGAAAACTGAGTTAATTATTCCACAAGTTTACCTTTTATCAGGTGGTGAAATTACCCCTTTTAGTTTGACCTTTCATTTTTCTGAGCAAGCATCACTTTATGGTGACTTAGCTGATTTAGCCTACCGAGTGACAGGGATTTATACTATTCCACTTACCATAGAAGGGCCAACACTTAATGATAAATAATAAGCTGATGATCAGCCGAGGCTTTACCTTGATTGAAGTAATGCTAGCTATGGCAGTTTTTGCTATAGCTGGTTTATCACTATTGAGTGCAGCAAGTAACAATGCACGTAATATGGGGCATTTAGAAGATAAAATGTTTGCTAACTGGGTAGCTTCTAATCAATTGGTTGCAGCCAATTTAGAAAAAAAATGGCCGCCTAAAAACAACGTAAAAGGTGAAGTTGAACTTGCTAGCAGGCAGTGGTTCTGGCAACAAAAAGTACTTAAAACAACAGATAAAAATATGCGTGCTATTGTGGTGGAAGTGCGTTTACATGAAGAAGATAAATTAGCAATATCTAGCCTGACAACATACGTCTCAAAGGTTGAGCAATAATGCTAAATTGTAATATCCAATTGATATCTTTGTCTAAAATTAAAGGCTTCACCTTATTGGAAGTGTTAATTGCTATTGCTATTTTTTCAGTGATCAGCCTGTCAAGCGTTACCATTTTTGACTCTGTGATAAAAGGTGATGAAAGCTCACAGCTGCGCAGTGAACGCCATAATGAATTACAACGCGCCTTTTTAATTATAGAGCGGGATCTTACTCAAATTGCTCGGCGAAGTATTCGCATTAATGGTGAAGCGCCACTGAAGACATTTTTGCAGTCAGCTTCTGATGCGGTTGAAGGTGAACAAGCCATCGGTTTTGTGCGCCATGGCTGGACAAATCCTCGATTATTGTTGCCACGTAGTGATATGCAAGCGGTTGCTTATCAATTAAATGATGAGACGCTACAGCGTTTACACTTTAATTTTGTTGACTCTGTTGGCGGAGAAGAGCCAAAAGTGCGTCCGCTTATTAGTAAAGTGCTGAGGGTAGGCTTTGAGTATTTTGATGGCAAGAAATGGCAACAGGTCTGGGCAGGCGACGATTTACCGTTAGCCATTGCTATAGAAATTGAAACGACCGATTATGGCGTTATTCGCCGTCATTTTTTAGTGCCAGGTATTGATAATACAGTGAAAAAGAAAGACTCAGGTGGTAGTGCATGATCATCTTCACCTTAAGCTTTCAAAAACAACGAGGTGTTGCTTTAATTACTGTGATGCTGATTGTCGCCATGTGTGTGGTAATTGCCAGCCAAATGACTAATCGCTTACAGATACAAATGCAGCGCACGACGAATATTAATTCTAATCAGCAAGCCTATTGGTATGCCATGGGCGCGGAAGCATTTACTAAGCGGGTGTTAATTACGGCGTTTAAAGGTGATGAAAATGTGACTCATTTAGGTCAAACTTGGGCGCAAGGTGAAACAACATACCCTGTAGATTTTGGTGAAATTACCGGCGAGATTATCGATTTACAAAGTTGTTTGAACTTAAATGCCTTACGTGCGCTTCCAGATAACAGTAACAATAACACTCAAAAGGTGAGTCAAACTAAAGTTCCTGCTCGTTTAGCCTTAGAATCATTAATTATAAATCTTGAACTTGAAGGGGTTAGCCAGTTTGAAGCAGAATCTATGGCTGACGCGTTATCTGATTGGCTAGATGAAGATAGCCGAATTAGTAGTGCTGGGGGGGCAGAGGATGATGATTATGCCTCACGTGAATTTCCTTATTTAGCGGCCAATAACTATTTAGCTAATGTTAACGAGTTACGTATTGTTGAACATTTTACCCCTGAGGTGATTCACGCTTTAATGCCCTATGTTTGCGTTATTCCAAACAGTGAACAACATAAAATAAATATTAATACCCTTGATGCTGAGCAGCCGGCATTATTAGAAGCATTATTAGGTTCGACCCTCGATGAAGCGCAAGAAATTCTCAATGCGCGTGGCGAAGAGGGTTTCGAAACTAAAGAAGAGTTTTTTAACTTACCAGAGGTGGGCAGAATAAAAGATTTCGACAATAGAAAAGATCAGTTTGTAGTTGATAGTGAATACTTTACACTAAAGGCAAGTGCTAACTTTAATGACAGTTTTTTTGCTTTTAATTCAGTCATGAAAATAACCAATAATAAATATGTTGATGTGATCAGTCGCACCATAGGACGCAACTAATGGCCGAAATTTTATATATACGCCTTGGCTCTGATGCCAATGATGAGATATCTTGGTTGATTTATAGCCCCACTGAGCAAGAAATTATTGCCAGCGGCGTGCTTCATCGTGCTCAACAATTAGTTGAGTTAACAGAGAAGGCCGCGCAACGAGTTGTTAAGGTTTTTGTACCTGGCTGCGATGTCAGTTTAAAAAGCTTGACTGTGCCAACAAAATCACAACGGGCATTACACTCAGCCGTACCTTATATGTTAGAAGATGAGTTAGCTCAAGATGTTGAGCAGCTTTTCTTTGCTTATGCAGATCTTAATGAAGATGAATTTGGGCATAATTGTTTTGTTGCGGTTGTTGAGAATACGCAAATGCAAGCTTGGCAAACTTGGCTTAAAGATGCTGACATCAAAACCAAAAGTATGCAGCTTGATGTGTTAGCTATGCCATTAATCGCTAACCAATGGAGTGCTATTGCTTTAAATAATACCGATAAATCACAAATAATAGTCCGTCAAGGTCAATGGCAAGGATGTACTTTAGATGCAGCAACATGGCGATTTGCTAGCCAGCACCTTTTTAACGGTAAAACACAAGCTCACACTGATGCTAAAAGCCCAATAGAAAACCAGCATTTAGTGATTAATGCCTACTCAGCTTTACCGCACGCAGAGCAATTAGTTATTCACCCTCAAGAGGAAGAATTGCCGCTTGCATTATTGGCCCAGCACAGTCAAAAAAGTGACTTTAATTTACTACAAGGAAAGTTTAAAACTAATGAAGTACACTCAAAAGCTTTTAAGCACTGGTTGTGGGCTGCTGGTTTTGCTGCCTGTGCTCTATTGTTAAATATCAGCTATAAAAGTGCACAGCTTTGGCAATTTAATGCTCAGCAAGCTCATGTAGAAGCACAAATTATTTCCACTTATAAAAAGGCATTTCCACAAACTAAAAAAGTGCGTATTGGGACAATTAAGTCACAATTAAAGAAAAAAATAGCCGGCTTTGGCGCTGTAGGTAGCGGCGAGGGCTTCTTAGCTATGCTTTCTAAAGTTCAACCAGCGTTTGCTAAAGTACCCGAATTGAAACCAGAATCTTTAAAATTTGACAGTAAGCGTCAAGAGCTTAGATTACAGGCAATAGCAAGAGAATATCAGCACTTTGAACGTTTTAAAAATGCCTTAAATGATGCCAAGTTAACCGTAAAACAAGGTGCTCAAAATAGCCAAGGTGAACAAATTACGGGTTCATTTAGTGTCACCAGTAGTGCAAGTAACCACAGTAAAAGATCAACGAAGGGGCGCTCATAATGAATCTATCATCGGCAAAAATTTGGTGGGAACAATTAAATTCACGGGAGCAACGCTTAGTACAAGTTATGGGAACAGCTATCGCTATTTTTTTACTATATAGTGTGGTGTGGCAGCCTCTTAACACCAAATTAATTGCCGCAGAAAAAACACTTTCCAATCGTCAAACGCTACTGACTTGGGTGGATGAAAATACGGCTCGTTACCAAAATATTAGATCAAATAATCAGGGCAAAAAAACAACAGGAAGTTTGTCTAGCATTGTTAACCGAAGCGCGACTCAGCATCAACTAACGATTAGCCGTATGCAACCTCAAGGGAATAATCTGCAAGTTTGGCTAGATAGCACACCTTTTACGCAGTTATTATATTGGTTAGAGCATTTAGCAAATGATGAAGGTTTACAAGTGCAAGCCATTGATTTAGCCAAAGGTGACAAACCCGGTGAAGTACGTGTGCGCCGTTTGCAATTAATTAAGCAGTAATAGTTAACAATCAACTCATCGATAAAGAATAAATAAAGCAGAGAACTTAATGAAGAAGACATTTTCAGCCGTGGCAATTTTTTTATTTGCTTACCTTGGCTTTTTAATTGCTACCTTACCTGCCACTGCCGTGGTAAATCAATTTCCCTTACCCAAAAAGATAAATCTTTATAATCTTTCAGGGAGTATTTGGCATAGTCAAGTAGCGCAGTTAGTCGTAAATGAGGTGAGTATTAACAATGTGAATATTCGTTTGAGTGTTTGGTCTTTATTTACCTTAACACCCCAATTAGATATCACCTTCGGCGATTCTTTAATTGATGGCCCTGAGGGGCAGCTTGTATTGGAGCTTTCTCAAGAAAAAGCAATTATTCGTGATTTAACACTCTTTATAAAGGCTAATGAAATAGCACGGCAACTCACCTTACCTTTGCCAGTCACAGCACAAGGTAACGTTGATGTTACCCTTGATAATGTTGAGATTTTACTGCATAAAAAGGATCAATGTTCAGCTGCCTCTGGTGTGATTACTTGGCAGAGAGCCGGCGTGGTAGCTTTAGAAGAAAATATAAAACTTGGTCAATTTAAGGCTAATGTGGAATGTGAGAATGGTGCTTTGGCATTACGCCTTTCACCCAAAAATAACTTAGGGTTAACTTTTAATGTTTATGTTCGCAATGGCAACCGTATATCGGGCAGTGGCTTTTTAAAGCCGGGCAGCAATTTTCCTCAAGCATTGCAAAGCACTTTACCTTTTCTAGGTAAAAAAGATAATCAGGGGCGCTATCGCTTATCGTTTTGACACTTATTACAAGGCCCTAAACAAGCTTAACGTTTAATTGGGTTGGCTAATATTGCCTGGGTAAAGTGGCGATAGTCTGAGATAGAAGTAAACTCGTCTATTTTGTTAGCCGGTTTTTGGCTATCAGGATTCTCCACCGCTAAAATATGCTTTATTCCATATTTTTTTGCTGACTTTAATACCGGTAAGCTGTCATCAACAAATAAAGTGCTGTCTAGCTTAAACCCTTGCTTAGCTTGTAGTTTTTTCCAAAGTTGTTGAGACTCTTTAACTACCCCAAACTCATGAGTTGAATAAAGTTCATCAAAATATTTATCTAATTGTGTACGTTCAATTTTAAGTGACAATGCGTCAGGGTGGGCATTAGTCACTAAAATAACTTCTCGGCCACTTTGTTTTAGCGCGGTTAAAAATTCATCCGCATCTTCCCTTAACTGAATAAGGTGTTGTATTTCTCGTTTTATCCGTGCAATGGGCATTTGAGTAAACTCTGTCCAATAGTCTAAACAATACCATTCAATCGTGCCGCTGAGCTCTTGATAGCGTTCTATAAGCTTTTCTTTTGCTGCGTCGATGTCTATGTTGTGTTTTTCACTGTACTTTTTAGGAAAGTACTCTAACCAAAAATGATTATCGAAGTGTAAATCTAGGATGGTTCCATCCATATCAAGTAAAACTGTAGATATTTCTGACCAATTAAGCATTTAGAGGTTCCATATACGCTATTTATCGTGTCATTATAACGTTATCTGCAATGAATTATGCAAGCTTATGTCAGAGAAAAAACAACTACCTAAAATCAATGATCGAAAGCTGGTTGCTAAGAGCCGATTATTTTCTGTTGAACAACTTGAACTAACCTTTAGTAATGGTGAACAGCGTTCCTATGAGCGTATACCAAACTCAGGTCGAGGGGCAGTAATGGTAGTGCCAATGCTTGATTCACAAACGCTTTTATTAGTACGCGAATATTGTGCAGGTACACACAGCTATGAATTAGGTTTTCCTAAAGGGTTAATTGATGAAGGTGAAACGCCTGAACAAGCAGCTAACCGAGAGTTAAAAGAAGAAATTCATTACGGAAGCGAACAGCTGCTGCATCTTTCACAAATGATGATGGCTCCCGCTTTTTTTAATGCCAAAATGGATGTTTTTATTGCCAACAATTTGTTTGCGGCCAAACTTGCAGGAGATGAACCAGAGCCCTTAGAAGTTGTGCATTGGACCGTCAAGAATTACAAAGCATTACTTCAACAGCCTGACTTTAAAGAAGCACGAAGTATTGCTGCCTTGATGTTGACAGTTGATTGCCTTAGAGAGCGTGGAGACCTTGATGACTGATGAAAAATTACTGAATATAGCGTTAGAAAGTGCTAGAAAAGCAGGGGTTGAGGTGATGAAATATTATCGTAACAAAAATTTTACCGCGCATTTAAAAGAAGATGAAAGCCCAGTAACTAGTGCTGATATTGCCGCCAACGATATTTTGATGGATTGCTTGCATACGCTAACACCCGGCATTCCTATTATTTCTGAAGAAGTGGGTGCTTTGCCACTTGCCCGGCGAGAAGCGTGGTCTAAATATTGGTTGCTTGACCCTATCGACGGTACAGGTGAATTTATCATCGGTAGTGGTGATTTTGCTGTTAATATTGCTTTAATTGAAAATGGCTGGCCAAGTCTAGGTGTTATTCATGCGCCAGATCACCATTTAACTTATTACGCCCAAAATCACCTTGGTGCCTTCAAAGAATGTCACCTTGAGCATAGTAATACTAGCCATCAAATACAGGTTGCGGAATACCAAGAGCCTCGCCCTATTCGAGTCGCCATTAGCAAACGCCAACGCATAGAGTTAATGGGACAATATTTAAATGATAGCTTTGATTTTGACCATGTTGCTCTAGGTAGTTGCTCGTTAAAAAACTGCTTAATTGCTGAGGGTGGCGCCGACTGTTATTTACGCATCGGTGTCACAGGAGAGTGGGACACGGGAGCAAGCCAATGTATTGTAGAGCAAGCAGGTGGAGCTATCGTGAATAGTGAATTTAACCCGCTAAGCTATAACAAAAGAGAAAGTTTATTAAATCCAGACTTTGTCAGTTTAGGTAATCAAAATATTCCGTGGCAACAGGTAATTAAAGCCCATCGAAAAGTATATGAATAAAGATTAATTGTTATGGTCTGTTTCATTTAGAAATGATTCACGGGGTAAAATATTCACACTTTCATGCAGTTCTGAATAAACCAATACCGCAGTTCCCTCTTTAAGTTGTTGCTTTACCTGTGATATTTTAGATTTTTTACTAACGGTTGTTTCGCCGTAATCTGTGCCCTCTCGTAAAATATAATCTTCAATGATAGCATGTAAAGTATCAGCGCTTAGTTGCTCTAAAGGGATTATCATTGTGTTATTTGTTTCCCACAGAAAAGTGCTTAGCTAAAAAGTCAGGCACTCTTTTTTCTAGCCAATATTTTGGCTTAAATGGATTTTTGCCATAAATAAAACCCACGTGACCACCACGCTCTGAGACTTCAAAGGTTAAATGCTCGGGAAGAGTTTTATTCGGTAATGTAGATTGATGATTTAAAAAGGGATCATCAGCAGCGTGAACAAACAAACAGGGTTGTTCGATATCAGCAAGTACTTTTTTACCGCTTGATTCTTGATAATAATGCTTTGCGCTGTTGAAACCATTAAGTGGGGCTGTCACTTTGTCATCAAAGTCAGCAAGGGTTTTTATGTTAGCCAATTGTTTAGGTTTTATATGGTTAATAAGTTTATAGGCCATTTTCTTAACAGCACTATCTTTTAACATTTGCAGCAAGTATTTTTGGTATATTTTGGAGAAACCTTGGTTAATGCGAGTGCTGCAACTTGCTAAGTCTAAGGGGGCGCAAATTACCGCAGCGGCTTTATATGGGTTATTAGGGACTTGTGCTAAATATCGTGTTAAGACATTGCCACCTAATGAAAAGCCTAATACTGAAAAAACACTTTGTTGGTACCGAGCAATAAGGTGCTCTGTTAAGTAGTTTATATCACGAGTATCGCCAGAATGATAAGAGCTTGCTTGTCTATTAGGTTTACCGCCACAACCTCTAAAGTGCATTAGTACAGCTATCCAACCGCGGCCTTTAATGGCATTAAGCATACCTTTGGCATAATGGCTGTCTTTTGAGCCCTCTAATCCATGTAACATAACAACAATAGGCTTTGTTGTATTGGACTCAGGTTGCTCTGTCCATGCTAAATCAACAAAGTCACCGTCGGGTAACTCTAATACTTCACTGTTGGTGATGATTTTTTGATTGCGACGAAAAAATTTAGCCGCTAATGTTTGAAAATGAGCATTGGTTAACCACCATGCGGGCTTGAATTTACTAACAGAATACATAGGTTAAATAAATAAAACGTAAAGGCTAAGAAGACTGATTGTATGACAAAGTCATTGCGCAGGCTAGAAAATCATAAAACCTTTTACCAATTATAAATTTAAGTATAATGTTTGTTAGTCATTTCTACTACGTTGTGGCTTATTAGCTTAGCAAAACTACGACAGAATCATTAGCTAGCATGGGTAGAAGGTTCATGGGCGACTTCCTGTATATTTAAATTTATCATTTTCAATGAAATTTTATAAAAAGTCGCGCCCTTTAAACGTGCGTGGTGGTTTAATAGAAACTTTTGTTTTTGGCCATTTCAGCTTTTAGTCTCTCTTGCTCTTTAATTTTTGAAAAAATTTTGTTGGCTTTTTCAAAACCGCTTTCCCTTTTTATATTTGATAACTCGCGTTCATCGATAATGAGGCTTTTTTCGGCGTCTGGATATCCATTCCACGCTGCAATAGTATTCCATACATAAGACATTTCTGTACTTTTCTCGACACCTTTACCTTCACTGTAAAGTAAGGCTAAATTGTATTGTGCTAAAGCATAGTTTTGATTAGCTGCTGCCTTGTACCATCTTGAGGCTTTATAGTCGTCTTGTTTGGTACCTGTCCCGTTGGCATGCATGACTGCTAAATTATATTGTGCACTGGCTAAGCCTTTTTTTGCCGCTTTATGGGTCAATGCAAAAGCTTTTTTAATGTTTTTTGTTACGAGTATTCCTTCACTGTAAATTAACGCTAATTCAAATTGGGCATCTGAATAGTTTTGTTCAGCAGAGAGCTTAAATAATGCTAATGCTTTTAGACCGTTTTTTGGAACGCCATAGCCATTTTTATACACAATACCCATGTGGTATTGTGCAGGAGCGTAGCCTTTGGCAACTAATGGGCTGAATTGTTCAATAGCGGCGTGAAACTCGCCACGGTTTAATTCATAAATACCTTGATCTAAGTCGTTCGCTTGGCTATAAGGTGAAACAAGGCCGAACAATATAAAAAATAATATTAGTGTTCCTTTGAGCATAATTATCCCCGAATGTTTAAAATGATTACAGTTACAGTGTAGACTAAAAATTAAGTAGATGATGTCATTATTTCTTCTATTTGCTCTGCTAATTCTAACCAAAGCATTTCATTTTCTTCTACTTTATCTTTTAAGCTTGCTTGTCGTTTGAGCTGCTTGGTTAATTCACTTTTACGATCGCTTTGATAAATGGTGCTATCACTGAGCAAAGCCTCAACACTGGCTAACTCCGATTGATATTGTTGAATTGTTTTGTCGAGTTGGTCGGCTTTTTTGCGTAACGGTGCTGAACTTTTACGTAATTGTGCTTGTTGCTGACGTAGTTGTTTTTTATCTAACCCTTTGTCGATATGGTTATCACGGGTTTTATTGTTGTTTACAGACTGCTTTTTGTCATCATTTAACCATTGTTGATAATCGTCAATGTCACCGTTAAAGTCAGTCACTGTGTTGTTGGCAACTAAATAAAACTCATCAACGCATGATTCGAGTAAAAATCTGTCATGGGCAATAAGAATAATAGCGCCACTAAAGTCTTGCAAGGCTAATACTAATGCTTGACGCATTTCTAAATCAAGATGGTTTGTTGGCTCATCTAGTAATAATAGCTGTGGTTTCTCTAGAACAATCAGTGCTAAGACTAACCGTGCTTTTTCTCCACCTGACATGGTGTCGACATTGCTCAATGCTTGATCGCCACTAAAACCAAAGCGCCCTAAAAAGCTACGGGCTTGTGGTTCGCCTAGCGAGGGTTTTGCTCTTAATATATGGGCAACAGGGCTAGAGCCAAACTGTAATTGTTCAAGCTGGTGTTGTGAAAAGTAGCCAATTTTTAATTCTTGTGCACAATATCTTTCGCCATTAAGTAGAGCTATTTCACCCGCTAGGGATTTTATTAATGTTGATTTACCCGCACCATTGCGACCGAGTAGACCAATACGGCTACCAGGTACCAGTGTCAAACCAACATCATTGAGAATAATGGTGTTTTCATCGTATCCACATTGGCTTTCATTTAATGATAACAGAGGATAGGGCAAACTATCAGGCTGTTCAAAGCTGAAAGTAAACTGTGTATCGACATGGGCTGGGGCTAAATCAGGTAACTTCTCTAACCTTTTTAAACGGCTTTGTGCCTGTTTAGCTTTGCTTGCTTTAGCGCGAAATCGGTCTACAAACGCGGTTAAGTGTGCTGCTTCTTTTTGCTGTTTTTGGTATTGCACTTCTTGTTGGGCGAGATGTGCTGTACGTTGTCGTTCAAAAGCAGTGTAATTGCCGCTATAGAGTTTAGCGCGTTGATGTTCAATATGAAGTATTTGTCCTACAATGGTATCGAGAAAATCTCTGTCATGAGAAATTAACACCAGTGTGCCAGTGAAGCGGCTTAACCAACGCTGCAGCCAAATAACCGCATCTAAATCTAAATGGTTTGTCGGTTCATCAAGTAATAATAAATCCGCTCTGCTGATTAAAGCCTGCGCTAAGTTTAAGCGCATACGCCAACCACCTGAAAAGTCTTTAACCGGGTGAGTTAATTGCGCTTGTAAAAAGCCTAAACCGTGCAGTAGTTCTCCTGCGCGAGCCGGTAAGCTGTAACCATTTATGGTGTCAATTTTATTAAGTAATATTGCTTCTAAGTTACCATCCTCTTTGATGCGAGCTTGCTCGAGTTGTTGTTCTAATTGACGAAACTCTTTATCTCCGTCCATAACATAATCAAGCGCTGATTGTGTTAATGATGGGGTTTCTTGTTTTACTGTCGCAATTGCCCAGCTGCCGGGCATAATTAAATCACCTGCATCAGGTGCTAAATCTCCTAATAAGGCGGAAAAAAGAGAAGATTTTCCACAACCATTGCTGCCTACTAAGCCTACCTTGTGGTTTGGATGTATGGTAAAGCTAGAGGATTGTATAAGATTTTTAGCCCCTCTATCTAAGCTTAAGTCAGTTGCAGTGATCAAGAAAATATCCTAATGATGATGTCGGTAAAAATTTGTTGGCTATTGTCGCTTTTCCTTAGGGGGGAGTTCAAGGTAAAATAGCGATTAACCTTGCTTATTTAATCAACTAAAGAACTAGTAATGGAAAAAAAACCAAAGAAAAGATTTATCGCCGGTGCCACATGCCCTAAATGTAAAGCTCAAGATTGCATGGCATTAACAAAAGATAATGGTGTTGAAACGGTCACTTGTGTTAATTGTGGTGAGCAAATGACCCAGAGTGAACCACAAATAGAGAAAGCGGTTCGACAACAAGAGCAAGTTATTGGTGTCTTTAAACCTTAAATAGTCAATGACTTAATAATGTGGAGGTGGTGGTTCAACCTCTTCTTTTGCAGAAGATAAATTACCTGCATCCTTTAAACGATTAGCAACCAACTGAATTTGCATTTTCAGCTCGACCATTTGAGCTTGATGTATGGTTAGTTCTTTATTGAGCTGTTCAATAGCGTCATCTTGAAAAAGATTACGTGATTCTAATGCGATAATTCGTTCTTCAAGTGCGCGAATTTCTTCTGTATTTGATTGTTGCATATCTACTTCTGTGTTTTTGGAAGCTGCCAAAGCTCAGTATAGCCTGAAGAGCTTGAGGTGATTAGGGTGTTATTATCGCTAAATGCTAGGCTATACACAACTGCACCTGTAGGTCTTTTTGCTTCTTTTGGTGTTACATGCCAGTTGGCGATGCGTTTTCCTGAAGCTATATCCCAAATGCTGACTTTGGAGCTTGCCGCACCTGTCACTAAGGTTTTGCCATCAGAAGAAAAACTAGCCGAACTAAATACTTCATGGCGTTTTGTGCCTTTTAGTTGAGAAATCAACTTACCTGTTTTTAAATCCCAAAGATGAGCCGTTTTCATACTATCTGCGGTAAAAACATACCGGCCTAAAGGATCTAATGCGACTTTAGACACACGGCTAGTGTGATTAAATTGATAGATTACTTGCCCTGAAGCGGTATCCCAAACATAAGCAATAAAATCATTGCCTCCTGAAATGGCCACTCTCCCATTAGGCATCATATCAACGGTGTTGACTTTTTCTTTATGGCCTAAAAACTCTAGACGTCGGCCAGTGTCAACGCTAACGTGCACTACAGTACCATTGCCCTTACCAATAAGTAAGTAATCACCATTATTACTTACAGTAATGTCGCGTATAGTTGACTCTCTAACCTTCCAATAGCCTTCTGATTGGCCGCTGTTAAGGTTCCAAAGGGCAAAGTTTTCACGACTGGCCGTAAGAGCGTGGCTGTTGTTGTTGCTGATATCAATCGCTAATACTAAATTATCGCTGCTATTTTGTTGTTGACCCCACTGATAAACTAAGGCGTTTTTTTCTAAGTTCCAAACGCTAATGCCATGGTGAATGGAGGAGACAACACTCCATTTGCCATCATTGGATATATTGCCGGCATAACTTCCTTGGGCAGCATGTTGAAATCGTTGTAAAGGTTCTTTCTTATTGGGTGAACAAGCCGTGATAAATAATGCCCCAATGACTAGTTTTGCAAGCATAGCTATAGAGGTCAGTCGATTTTTTGTGCTGTTTGAAAAATTAAGCAACATATTAATAGTTTTTATCTTGGCATTTTTAGTGAGTTATCGTTAGTATAAAGCGTTTTTTTATTTTGTTTAGTGATATTTGCTACCAAGTATATCAAATAATACACTGAATAAAATTCAAGCTGTGGATTGGGGGGCTCTCCAATTGTGATTTGTTAACGGAGATATAAATGAAATTTTTTAAACCCACATTAGTAGCTGTTGCATTACTTAGCGTTGCTGCTTGTCAAGAAAGTACCAAAGAAGAAGCCATGACGGCTGAAAATCAAGCGCCAGTGTTAGAAACTGAAGTGCAAAAACAAGCGTATGGGTTAGGTGCTTATATTGGCATGAATATGCAACGTAATTTAGTACAGCAAGAAAAGCTAGGTGTTGCTTTAGAAAAAGAATTAATAGTACGTGGTTTTGTTGATAGCATTAATGAAAAAGCGGTCATTGAAAAAGAAGAAATTCAAGCACTTTTAATGAATTTAGAACAAACCATGAAAACCAAGCAGCAAGAAATGGCTGTTAAAGAAGCTGAAGCGAGTTTAGCTGAAGGTCAACAATTCTTAGCTGAAAATGCCAAAAAAGAAGGCGTTAAGGTCACTGAGTCTGGTATTCAATATCTGGTGCTTACTGATAGTGAAGGTGAAAAGCCGGTAGCCACTGACACTGTAAAAGTTCACTATAAAGGGACTTTCTTAAATGGTGATACTTTTGACAGTTCATATGAACGTGGAGAACCTGCGGTATTTCCTTTAAACCGTGTGATTAGAGGTTGGACTGAAGGTGTTCAATTAATGTCAGTTGGTTCAAAGTACAAGTTTACCATTCCTTCAGATTTAGCCTATGGCCCTAATGGTAATCCGCCAAGTATCCCGGGTAACTCTGTGTTAGAGTTTGAAATTGAATTATTAGAAATTAAAAAAGCTGACCCGGTACCGCAAGTCGGTGATCAACCGTCAACTGAGGAATAATTAGCAGCTACATCGTTTAATTATTTGTTTTATTTGAAGCCATCAGTATTTTTTACTGGTGGCTTTTTGGTTATTATAGCGCTATGAAAAAACTTCTTATTATTGGCTATGTATGGCCTGAGCCTAATTCCTCTGCGGCGGGCAGTCGCATGATTCAGCTCATTAAATCTTTTCAGCAACAACAATATCAAATCACCTTCGCCAGCCCTGCGCAACGGACAGAGCATATGGTTAATTTAATTGACTACTATGTTGACTGTGTTGATATAAAGCTTAATTGTCATTCATTTGATAACTTTATAACACAGTTGCAGCCTGAGCTAGTGGTATTTGATCGCTTCATGATGGAAGAGCAATTTGGTTGGAGAGTGAGTGAATCTTGCCCACAAGCATTAAAGGTGTTAGATACCGAAGATTTCTTTACTTTACGTCATGCACGTCATCGTGCTTTTAAACAACAGCGACAACTAACTGATGTTGATCTATTAAGTTCAGATCTTGCTCAACGAGAGGTTGCGGCAATTTTTCGCTGTGATTTATCGTTAATGATTTCCCTCGTTGAAATTGAATTATTAACAAGGTTATTTAAAGTCGATGCCGCGTTATTACATTATTGTCCATTTATGATTGCTGATAAGCAACTTGCACAAATGAACCCTAATTATGAACAACGTGATGATTTTATTTCAATTGGTAACTTTCGCCACTCGCCTAATTGGGATGCTGTGTTATGGTTGAAAGAGCAAATATGGCCACTGATCCGTAAACAATTACCCCAAGCTAAACTAAATATTTATGGAGCATACCCACCTCCTAAAGCTACAAATTTACACGATGAAAACACTGGTTTCTTTATAAAAGGCTGGGTTGATGATGCCATTGTTGCTATGCAATCATCACGAGTGTGTGTGGCTCCTTTGCGATTTGGAGCAGGTATCAAAGGTAAATTAGCAGAGGCTATGCTATGTGCTACTCCGTCGGTAACCACCGATATTGGCGCAGAGGGAATGATGGTAAGTCAAAGTTGGCCGGGTATCGTAGCCAACACTCCTCAAGCATTTGCTGATGGGGCGGTTAAGTTATATAAAGAAAGAGATATTTGGCAGAAAACTAGTGATTTAGGCCCTCACAATGCGAAGTTATTGTTTGAACAGCATCAACATTTTGCTGCATTAGCGGAACGTGTTACAACTATATCAGCTACACTCGTACAGCACAGGCAACAAAATTTTATCGGTAGCATGCTCAACCACCATCATCATAAAAGTACTAAATATATGGCGCAGTGGATAGAAGCTAAAAACAAGCTATAAGCTTACCGATAAAATTTGAGTGAGGCGTTTTGCGGCTAATAATAACCTTTGCTCCATAATACCTTGGTGCTTTTTGAAGTAACCTTGGGGCAAAACAACCTCTTTTTTAGGTGCTTGACAGTGACCTTGATTGTCCATGTGGCAGTAGTTGAAGCTTGGCTTTTTAATAAGTTGAAAAGATTCATCAGCCCACTGCCATACTTGTATTGGTTGCCAAAGCCTACCATTTTGTTGCCATTGTAACGTTAAAAGCTCAAGCCATTGCGCTTTGCTGTTTTTACCTCGGTACAGTAGGCAGTCATCCCAATACCAATGCAAATTAGTACATTGAATATCTACATGACTAAGTTTAATTTTATTTCCGCCTAAGTCACTAGTAAAACTAATATGTAAAGGCTGGTGAATGTCACCTAGCCAATGACCTAAAAACATTAAAGCCTTAGTTTGTGACCATGTTGCAGGTTGATCTTTTTGGGCAAGCGCTTTTTGGTGGAGTAAAATAGCCTGTGGTAAACAATTTTCTTGGCAAGTCTTTGAGGTGATGAAAGTTTGATTTCTAGGCACATTAAGATAATGCCAGCTATTATAGCGACTAAATTTTTTTGTATGTTTAATTGCGTCTGCCCAGGTACAGGCATTAGCAAAGGTGATTGCTGAACCTTTCTTTATATAGTTGTAACGGTTGATCAACACTTGATGTTTTTTGGGTGTTGTGGCAAGTAATTGTTTGATTTTTTCTTGTTTATTAACCGGTAGGTGATCAAAGGCTAATTGACAAACGATTTGATGACCAAGTTTACCTAAGGCAAAACTTGGTTGGCTAACAATTGATAAACTACTTAGCCAGAAAAAGCAGCGCAGAAACCTATTCACCGTTAGCTTTTTACTCAACAAAAATTTGCATCTCTTCGCCAATTTGTTTGCGCATTTCCATTAGTTTAACCGCAGTATCATGTTGTTTTTGATCGGCTTCAGTTTCTGGAATCCATTGAGGAACTTGTTCAGATTGACCATTTTGATCAACGGCAACCATAATAACAATACAATGGGTTGTTAAGCGACGATTAAGTGATTTTGGATCACAGGCATTAACTTCTAAAGCAATATGCATAGAAGATTTACCTGTATATATCACTTTGGCTTCAACCTCAACTAAACTACCAACATGGATAGGGGCAACAAAGCGTATACCACCAGCATAAGCTGTAACACAGTACCTGCCACTCCAACCTGCAGCACAAGCATAGGCCGCTAGATCAATCCATTTCATTACGGCACCACCGTGTACTTTACCCCCAAAGTTAACATCTTGAGTTTCCGCTAAAAATCGTAAGGTTATATCGCGTTGTGGCTTGTTCATAGACTATTCTCATGGATTGATAGAAAAACAAAATGTATCTGCTAAAGATAAGCTTAGCAAATAATTAAAAATTAATTTAATGAACAATCTAGCATAGATAATGATTAAAAGTGTATTTTCACTTTTCAAATGGTACATTTATTGATAGGTATATCGAATATTTTAGGTATGAATATGGAAGGACTTGATATTAGAACTTTGGCATTAACAAACCTTTGGCTAGGGATGTTTCTTGGCGTAGGGTCTTTAGTGTTTGCTAGAATTCACCCGCTTTTTATTAGCTTTAAACAACTTGGTGTTAGTTACTTTTTATTTTCAATAGGCTTTTTCTTACTGAGCGGTCGAGGTTATATTCCTGACTTTATTTCAATTATTGTGGCTAATATGCTTATTTATATTGGTTTTACTTTATTGATTTGGGGTGTTCTAAAGTTTTTACATGTCAACAGCAATGCATTTGAAAAAATATCGATACTCTTATTAACCATTTTACTCATTTTATTTGTTATTTTTACTTATGCATTACCCAATATAGGTGCTCGTGTTGTTAGTATCAGCGTTATTATTGCTAGCATCTCATTTTATGCCGGCTTAACAGTGCTTCGTAATTATAAAAATACTTCGCTAACCTTTATGCGTTTTTTGGGGGGGACATTTATTTTTTGTAGCTTTATTTATATGTTTCGTGTTTATTTATCCATAAGAGAATTATACATGGATAATTTTATCGTGACTGAAATTATCCATGCTTTGTCATTAATTATGCTTCAATTTGTCACCATAGTTAGCTGCTTTTCGCTTACTATCACTGCTAGCCAACAATTAGCTCAAAAATTAGCTGTTCAAGCATCAACAGACTCATTGACCGGCATATATAATCGTAGAGCTTTTGATGAACTTGCCGAAAAAAGTACTGTAAAGGCGCAACGAGAACGACAGCCTATTTCTATTATCATTATGGATATAGATTTTTTTAAGCAGGTGAATGATCAATATGGCCATCAAATAGGTGATAGAGTATTACAAGAGTTCAGTTTAAGGCTAAAAAGTAGTTTACGTCAGTATGATATCCTTGCACGTTATGGGGGGGAAGAATTTACTTTATTACTTCCTGATACCAATGTAAAAACAGCGATGATTATCGCTGAAAAACTAAGGGTAAAAATAGCGCAACCATTATTTATTTTGGAAAACAGCACGGTCTTATCCGTTACTTCAAGTCTTGGTGTTGTAACGAGTCAAGAAGATAATAAGGATTGGCAACAGTTGATTTCTTTCGCAGATCAAGCACTTTATCAGGCGAAAGAAAGTGGTAGAAACTGCGTGAAATTATACACAGGAGAGTCTGAATTTGTGAAATTATTCACAGATAAGGCAGAAGTGTAATAAGTGAAAAATAAAAAAGCCTTTCTCAAAGAGAAAGGCTTGAAATGCTCGCTTTGTGGTCTTGTTAATCAAGATTCTTATTATTTATTCTTTCCCTCTAGCATTGTTAATATTGGCTTATTTTTTTTATTGTTAACCGTCCTTCTTTGCTAGCGCAGCTATTTTATATCAAAGCATTTTACCTGCTGCAACAACTTTAATAGAGCATAAACTCGACGATTTTTATCGTAGTTCAGTGTTATTCTCTCTTTTTTTCAGCTAAGTAACTGATTGTTGGCTGATTGGGTGTTATTCCTAAAATAATATAAGGACAAAAATTTATTGTTGGCTAGTCTTTTTTATTAACAAAAAGGAATTGATTTGGTGCATGGATTCAAAATACCGCAAGTGCTAGAATACGCCCCATAAATTGTTCGTGATGCTAAAAAGTAGATATATGAACAGGGCAAAAAATATATTTAGAGGATTTATTGGTGACTGAATTAAAAAATGACAATTATTTACGTGCGCTATTAAAGCAGCCTGTAGATTACACTCCTGTATGGATGATGCGTCAAGCAGGACGTTATTTGCCTGAATACAGGGCTGTACGCAAAGATGCTGGCGATTTTATGTCGGTTTGTCGTGATGCTGACTTAGCGTGTGAAGTAACCATTCAACCACTTCGTCGTTTTCCACTTGATGCGGCAATTTTATTCAGTGATATTTTGACTATTCCTGATGCTATGGGCTTAGGTTTGTATTTTGAAACCGGTGAAGGTCCTAAATTCACCAACCCGCTTACGTGTAAAGCAGAGGTTGAAAAAATTGGTATTCCAGATCCTGAAGATGAATTAGGTTATGTAATGAATGCCGTACGCACTATTCGAAAAGAGCTGAAAGGAGAAGTGCCTCTTATCGGTTTTTCAGGTAGTCCTTGGACATTAGCTACTTATATGGTTGAAGGCGGTAGCTCTAAAGGCTTCACTAAAGTGAAGAAAATGATGTTTAGTGATCCACAAACATTACATTTATTATTAGATAAACTAGCAAACTCAGTGATTAGTTATTTGAATGCTCAAATTGCGGCAGGTGCACAATCTGTTATGGTTTTCGATACCTGGGGCGGTGTATTGTCGCCACGTGACTACAAAGAGTTTTCTTTACAATATATGGCAAAAATTGTTGATGGTTTAACTCGTCATGCTGATGGTCGACAAGTGCCTGTAACATTATTTACGAAAAACGGCGGTATGTGGTTAGAAGACATTGCAGCAACAGGTTGTGACGCTGTTGGGCTAGATTGGACTATTGATATTGAAAATGCAAAAGCCCGTGTTGGCGATCAAGTCGCACTACAAGGAAATATGGATCCCTCAATGCTGTATGCACCATTGCCACGTATTGAACAAGAAGTTGATAAAATATTAACTGGCTTTGGTAAAGGTGGTACTGGGCATGTGTTTAATTTGGGGCATGGTATTCACCCTGATGTAAACCCAGAGCATGCAGGACACTTTATTAAATCAGTACACCGTTTGAGTAAGCCATATCATTTATAGGTTAACTCAGTGCCTTTTTAGCCCAATTTAGGCGTTAAAAACACTCAAAGCTAATTTTAAAAAGCCGTTGACATTAGATAATGTTAACGGCTTTTTTAGAGCTAATAAGGCAATGTTTACTCTTCATCTATTTCGTAGGCGCTAAAGTCAGTGATGCCTTTTTCTTCAAGTATACGGCGTACACTCGCAGGAAGTTTTTCATTATTATCTTTAGCTAAGTCCTCATCGTTGGGTAAAGGCTGACCAGTAAAAGCATGTAAAAATGCCTCACAGAGTAATTCACTATTAGTTGCGTGTCGTAAATTATTTACTTGGCGCCTAGTTCGCTCATCCGTCAGTACTTTCAATACACGTAAAGGAATCGAAACGGTAATCTTCTTTACTTGCTCACTCTTTTTACCGTGTTCGGCATAGGGATTAATATATTCGTCATTCCACTCAGCCATGGATGTTCCTCTACTTTTATTAAGGGCTATACCAAACGGAGCAGTTAATTAGTCAGATTGGTTTTAATATTATTATAAGGTAGATTTTACTGATTGCTGAAAATCAGTCAAGTAGAAGTTTAGATGTCTAAAATATCTTGACCGAAGAAAATAAAAAGTTTAGAGTTATAGACGTCCAAACATCCAAAAAAACTGGGTGATTATTACACTTTTGCTGATAAATGGAGCATTTATGCCAAACAACAGTAAGCTAACAAATAAAGTATCTACCATCGCGGTAAGATCAGGCATAAATATTGACGAACATTATGGTGCGGTTGTGGCACCGATCCATTTATCTAGCACTTATTCGTTAAACGCTTTTAATGAAAAGCGTCAGTTTGACTATTCACGAACTGGTAATCCCACCCGAGCAACTTTCGCCCAAGCAATTGCTGACTTAGAGCAAGGTAGTGTTGGCATAGTTACTAGCACGGGTATGTCAGCTGTGCATTTAATTTGTCAACTGTTGTCTTGCGATGACACGGTAGTGATTCCCCATGACTGTTATGGTGGTAGTTATCGGTTATTTACTCACCTTGCTAAACGAGGTCTGTTTCGATTAGTTGTTGTCGATCAAAATAATGACGTCGAATTAACTAAAGCGTTAGCACAGCAACCGAAACTTGTATTGGTTGAAACGCCAAGTAACCCGTTACTTCGGGTGGTTGACATTGAAAAAATAGTTAACATTAGTCATGATGTTGGTGCATTGGTTGCTGTTGATAACACTTTTTTATCGCCCGTGTTGCAACAGCCATTGCAGCTAGGCGCTGATATCGTTTTTCATTCAACCACTAAATATATTAATGGTCATAGTGATGTCGTCGGCGGTGTTTTGGTCACTAAAGAGCAGGCCTTGGGTGAAGAGTTAGCATGGTGGGCTAATTGTATTGGTATTACGGGCAGTGCTTTTGATAGCTATTTGGCGCAACGAGGTTTGAGAACATTACCAATAAGAATGAAGCAACACCAAGAAAATGCACAACAAGTGGCACAATTTTTAAAAAGTCATGCAGCAATCACAGCAGTCTATTTCCCCGGTCTTAAAGAGCATCCGGGTCATGATATCGCTAAAAAACAGCAAACAGGGTTTGGTGCTATGTTGAGTTTTGAAATTAAAGGTGGTGTCAATGCCGTTAAAAAGTTATTTGCACACCTGAAGCTATTTACCTTAGCACAGTCTCTAGGTGGCGTAGAAAGCTTGATTTCTCACCCATCAACCATGACACACGCGGGCATGGAAAAAGAAGCACAACTTGAAGCGGGTATCAGTCAATCATTAATCAGGGTATCTGTGGGTATCGAAGCGATAGATGATATTTTAGCTGATTTAAATCAAGGCTTAGTGCAGAGCCAGTTATAAATAAGAAAATTATTGAGTAGAAAATGACGCAAGCAGTAACACAAACAAGTGATTGGCAGTTTGAATTAAATGCCGATGCTAAGACTGAAAATCAGTTAGCAAAACATGCTATTCATGTACACAAATTTGGTGGAAGCTCCTTGGCTACACCAGAGTGTATTGCGCGTGTTGTTGACATTATTCAGCAAAATTGTCAGTTAAATGACATTATTGTTGTGTCAGCAAACGGTAAAACAACCGATCAATTATTTTCGCTATACTCTTTGGCTAGTGACCTGTTAGCTGGTGTTGACTATCAGGCGGGTATTGATAGTGAACGCGTCTTGGTTGAAGCCGAGCAAACGCTAAACAAAGCCATTGATAAATTGCATGAATTGCAAGAGCAATTGATCACTCGCTTATTAAAACCGAGTTACGCACAACAATTATCGACAGTACTATCTCATGACTTTATTCAGCTAAAAGCTTGGCTCAATGGTGACTTACCAGCTCACCATAATGATATTTTAGCTTTTGGTGAAATTTGGTCGGCACGTTTGTTATCGGCTTTGCTAAATGAGAAAGTTTGTCCAAGTAACAGTATTGATGCCCGAGATTTTTTAGTCATTGATAATGAGCATAATGGCAATGTTGATCATACACATAGTGCTGTACAGTTAAAAAAAAGACGTCAGTTTGGTAAATTAGCGGTTATTACCGGTTATATATGTCAAAATGAACAAGGACGAACCTGCACTTTAGGCCGAAATGGTAGTGATTATTCAGCCACCATAATGGCTGCTTTAGTAGGCGCATTGAATGTTACCCTGTGGACAGATGTTGATGGTATATATAGTGCAGATCCTCGTGTTGTTCCAAACGCCAGAAAGTTACACCGATTGCCCAATGGGGTTGCTAAAGAGTTAGGCCGTTTAGGAAACCCTGTTTTACATGCTAAAACACTGACGCCTTTAGTTAATGAAAGTCTTGCGCACCATTGTCATTTGCATGTTGCTAGCAGTTTTGATGCACAAGTAACCGGTACTGAAATTGGCAAGTTTGGTCAAATCGCGAAGCAAGAGTTATCGGTAACCTATTTAAATGATTTATTGCTTGCCCAGTCCAGCTGTCTTACTGGCGAATTACTTGACAATATAGTTAAAGAATTTGCACCAATTTGTGTTGATGAAAAACAGCAACAATTAGTTATTCATCAAGAGCAACAAAAAGCGCTTAGCCAATATCTCGCAGGCCAGCACACGCAAGTTAAATTTCAGTCTGTTGCCATCATTGCTACGGTGGGACATAAAGTGGCTCATCGAGGTGATATTAAAGCGCGCTTTAAACGTTCACTCAAAAGTGCGAAACCTTTATATTTACTACCCAGTGAAAATACCCATAGTGTTATCGCTATCTTGCCCCAACCATGCAGTACTGAGTTATTGAACAATGTTCATCACGATATCACTAAAGATGCTCGCCATATTGGTGTTGTTGTTGCAGGATTAGGAAATATCGGTCAACGTTTTCTAGAGTTGTTACCCGCTCAACTCAATCGTGTTTATGCTTTGGAAAATATTCATTTGGTTGGTTTAACCTCGTCGACAAAAGCGTTAATAAATAACGATGGTATTGATGCCAGTCAAGCACTAGCTTTATTTACCAAAGAAGCAAAACCCTATGATAACCAACAACTAATCGACTGGCTAACAAACCATCCATACGATGAATTAATTGTTGTTGATATCACGGCAAGCGAAGAATTTAGTCAGCTTTATCAAGATTTTTTTGAACAAGGTATTCATGTTATTGGCGCAAACAAGTGGGCTGCATCATCGGATACAGATCATTATAATAATTTGATAAATACCGCCGACAAAAATAATAGCCTATGGCTTGGGAACACAACTGTTGGTGCAGGTTTACCTATCAACTATGCCATTAATGATCTCAATAGTAGTGGCGATAAAATTACAGCCATTGGCGGTATTTTTTCAGGCACCTTATCATGGTTGTTTGAAACCTATGATGGTTCAGTAGCCTTTTCAACCTTATTACTTGATGCACTTGAGCAAGGGATAACCGAACCAGACCCTAGAGAAGATTTATCAGGTCGTGATGTTCAACGTAAATTACTTATTCTTGCCCGTATGGCTGGCTTTGAATTGTCGCTTGATGACATTGAATGTATCAATTTAGTACCTCAAACATTACAAAATATTAGCACCGATGAGTTTTTAGCGCGGGCAAATGAACTTGATGATTATTTTGCACAACAGATAAAAAAAGCGGATGAAAATAATTCATGCATTAGATATTTAGCACGTTTTAATGTTAATCAAGACGGTAGCGTTTTTGCAAAGGTCAGTTTAGAAGTGTTAGCAAAAACACATGCTTTTGCTAACTTAACGCCATGTGACAATATTTTTCAAATATCGAGTCACTGGTATCAAGAAAACCCATTAATTATTCGTGGCCCAGGTGCAGGTCGCGATGTTACTGCTGGTGGCTTACATTCTGATTTAGTCAATATTTGTCAACAATTAGCTGGCAAACAACAGCAAGTAAAAATAAAGGGAATAAACTAGGGGAGTATTTCGGGTCTTTTCATAGCCGTCGCAATCTTATTAACGAACTTGAGCAACACATTAACTCACAAGCCGCACTTTATTTCTATTGAGACAAATTCTAGGCTCAGTTGATCTTTCACGGTTCAACTTTGTGCGAGATAAAAGTGTTTTAATTGACACGAGTAGTGTGTAGCTTATTCACCCTAAGCAAATACCCAACAAACTGATGCAAAAACAATCTCGAAAGTTCAACAGAGCCGAAAATAAACAACTCCACGATGGGCAAACTCATTAGCAGATAATAGTGACTCTATCGTTAGAAAGTTAAAATGCCTTATGTGGTTGCTTTTCTGTTATTTTACTAGCATTATGAACTATTATTGCTAAGTATTTACACTCAAATTAATGGCCAAAGACTTTCCATATAGAACCTATTTTACTCATCAAGTGCATGTCTTAATTAGTAAAATTTACGGCAGAACTAAGCTTAATGATTCTGTACTTGAACGTGCGATTCATTTCTTTGATGCTCAAGAATGCTCTGATAAAAATAATAAATCAATGGTAGAAAACTCTGCTTTACAAGATTCAGATAAAACGGCTAGAACTGAACATTTATTAGGTATATGTCACGAAATTATTGACTTAATAGAAGGGGAAAGTTTTGAAGAGACTAACCGTAAATCTGCACAATTACTTGGCACTATTCAGCTTATTAGTCCAACAGAAGGAAATAAAGTAGCCATTAATAATGAACAATGTAAAGCCTTATATAAAGCAGTTTTAAGTTTACGGTTGCTAGATCGCCTATTATTAGATAACAAGATAAGCGATGCTAATATGACGAGAATATTGGCAGAGTACCCAGAAACAACTTATAAAAACTTCTCTTTAGATGCCAGAAAACGTTTTAATGATCAAGTCAAAGTGCCGTTGATTATGGCTGCCATCTTACAAGATATAGGTAATTATCATGGCCAAGCTCAGGCTATTTTAGTTGGTGAAGATAAGCAACAAAACATCCACCGAACCTTAGAACCAGAACAACGAAAGAAGCTGTTGCAGCTAAGTTACAAACATACTTTAAATTACTTTACTGATGGTTTAGGGGGGGGAAGTTATGTGGGTAATTCAAGAAAAGAGCGTGAACAGTGGGTTATTGATGAGCGAGAGAAGCATCATTTTATCAAGCGCTTACTTAAAGGAAATGCAAAGCCAAAACAAAGTATCGGCAATTTGCTCAAGGTACCACAAATTTATACCTCAATAATCATGTCAACTAAAGAAAATTATAACTATAAGTTGCTCCCTAAGGTTTACCAGGTACTGAACAAGAACGCTGAATTAGGTGTCTGTTCACAAAGAGCGGTTGACGCCTTATATCAAATAACAGGTATGTTTCCTCAAGGTTATGGTGTTATTTACATACCAGAAGATGAAATAGGGCGATGGGTCAATAGTTATGAGTATGCTATTGTAAACAGGCTATACCCATTGCGACCAGAACAGCCGCTTTGTCGTGTTGCGACAAGAAAACTAACATTTATTGGTTATGGCCGAAATATGGCAGTGAAAAAGCAGAATAATTTGTATTTTCCGGAAATAGCACAAAAAATTGCTCGTTTAAGTAAGGAACGATTAAATAAAATACTTGAGTTACTTGTATCAAATTATAACGAAAGGAAAAAGTTAGATTTATTGCCTCGTTGTTGGCATGGAAATGAGTTCTTTTCCATAAAAGAAAACCAAAAATTATGGAATAGGGAAGAGGAATCAGTTACAGGTTTTTACAGGGGCTCTATTAAGTAACCTATTAGTACACTCTCTTGTCGGCAGCTCTGCGCTCGATATAAAGCCTAAAGGCTTTAGGTAGTAAATTGAAATTTATTAGAAAATTAAATAGCTTCTCAGAACTAAGCTTATAGTGTTGCTGAACAAAATGATCGTCCAGCACTATTATGCCAACATGCTTGACAGCAGTGTCAACCGAGTAGCTATCATCTTCTTTTGACAGCTAAAGCCTGTAATTAACTGGTGATAACTTGCAGGCTCTTTTTTATTAAGCGGCTTTTTTCAGGGCAACAACTTTGCTTATTTTAGGCTTAGTAGTGATGAAATTACTGACAAAACCAGCAAAAAACACTAAAAGCAATAGCGACAGCCAAGTGTAATCTTCATCAATAGATTTAACTTCAGTGTGTTGCTCTTCAAGTTTTTGTCCTTCAATTTTCTCGATTGCCGCTGATTGTGTTTTGACACGCTCAGTAGTCGCTTGTGGTTGCATACTATCAGGTAATTGTGCTGATAACCCAAAGCCCGCTGCTTGCGCTTTAAGGTTGTCATTGAATTTGTTGTTGTCGGTAATAACATCAAACTCCTTTGCTAATTCAGCGTAAGTTTTTACCATGGTTTTAATGGTTTTTTCGTCAGTTTTCCAATAGCCTTTGCGCTCTGCTTCAAGCATACGTTCAATAATTTGGGCTAATGCGTGGGCATTATTTTTTTGAAAAAATTCACGCATATCTAAGTTATATTTATCTTCGATATATACTTCAAAGAACTCTTGCCATTGGTCGTCACGTACCGCTTCTGGTGTCATCACCTCCCAGCCCCACATATTATTCATGCGATCAAGTATTACTGTTGCACCGGCATAACCTGACTCTTGCATCGCTTGGATCCAACGAGGGTGGAAGTAGCGACTGCGCATTTCTTGGTTTAAAAAATGCTCCATGGTTTGTGCTTTAATATTATCTTTTCGGCGTAAGTTCGAGACATACATTTCGGGTGTTTCACCGTCTAAATGGCGCACGGCTAAACCGATTCCACCAAAATATTGAAACGGATCATCATTCGTCATTAGCGCATATAGGTTGGTTGAACGAGAGAAAATGACCGCATCCGTACCTGAGAGTACTTTTGAATAAAGCTCGCTATCGGCAACATTTTCACTCCAGCGTTTTTCGTCACTTCCAAATGCATATCCCATGCGCTTTAGATACAAATCAGCCAGCTTACTATCATCTTCCCAAGTATTTGAAGCTAAGCTTGCACCAGCTAATCCAGTGCCATAGTTTCCGGTTTCATTGGAAAAAATACGGATAGAGGATAAATAGTTAGCATCTTCTTTAGTCTTACCTGCCGCTAATAATTGTTCTTTTAACGCTTTGGTGTGGCGATACACAAAATTATTGTCTTCTTTGATTTTCGCTACTTTATCGATAGCTTTAGCTAACCATAACATAACGTTAGGAAAAGCATCTCGGTATAAGCCTGTAGCGGTAATAGTGACATCAATTCTTGGGCGCCCCAGCGTTTTATAGTCGATTACTTCTGTGCCTATTATATTACCTTGCTGGTTCCATTTAGGCTTTAAGCCTAAGGCATGTAGAATTTGTGCCTCTAGTGCACCTTGATGACGCATGGTTTCAAGTGACCATAAAGAAAAAGCGAGTTTTTCTGGGTATTTGCCATGCTTTGCATAATAGTTTTCAATGGTTTTATCCATTAAGGTTACACCAGCTTGATACGCTTCTTTACTGGGGACTTTAGCTGGGTTAAAGCCAATTAAATTCCTACCTGTGGGTACAACATCGGGGTTTCTAATAGGATCACCACCATGGCTAACATTAATATATTCACCATTTAGTGCACGTAATAGGTTTTCGGTTTCCGGCATTTGTTGAAAGTTATCCCAATAGGTTTTTGCTTGTGCTAAATCTACCTTTAATTGCGCTGATAAATCAGGCAGTGTTTTATTGGTGTTTGTGCCAGCAAAATATACCTTTAATAATTGATAGCCCGCTAAAGCTTCAAGTTGTTTCACCTTGCGTTCATCTCGCTGCTTTGTTGCTGGTAAGGCTAAATTATTATCTTGCTCATATTGTTTGGCGCGCTGGGAAAACTCTTCTCCTAACATTTGTAATATGGTGGTATATAAATGTGCACTTTTAGGCAGTAAACCAAAAGTATGCACACCTAGTGGCTGGCTTTGCTGTGCTAGCTCATTAAGGTGATCTTGCAGGGTACTTATTTGTTTAGGAAAGTTATTCGCGACAGTTTCTGCATTGAGCTGAAGATCAGCTAAAATATTGAGCTTAGTAGCTAAATTAATGATTTTTTCTTGGGTGTTTTGTTTGGTTTGACCTTGCTCAAGCATCATATAATTGCTGATTAATTCATTTAATTTAGCCACTTCGGTATATAAACCTGCTTTAGCAAATCCAGGTGTCAGATGACTGATGATGGTTGCTCGCCCACGGCGCTTGGCTTGCATGGCCTCACCTACATTATCAATAATATAAGGATAAAATACTGGTAAGTTGCCAATGGCTAAATTTGGGGCATCATAAACAGATAAACCACGCTCTTTACCTGTTAGCCATTCTTGTGAGCCATGGGTACCTAAGTGAATAAAAGCGTTGGCTCCAAAAATATCACGAGCATAGAGGTAAAATGCCATATAAGCGTGATTAATTGGTGTTTTTGTGTTGTGATATAAGGCACTGTGTTCATTACTGTTTTTGCCACGCATACCTTGGGGCAAAACAATTAAGTTCCCTAAGTTCAGTCGTGGTATAACAAAAGCTTGCTCCCCATTGTACTCAGTTAACAAGCTATTTTCTTCTGGGGTTCCCCAACGCTCAGTAATCGGTTTTTTAACTGAGTCAGGTAATTGTGAAAACCATGCTTTATAGGTAGATAAAGGCAAGTAATCAGCTAAGTCTTGTTCAATCAAACCATGAATATCTTCACCGCGATAAAAAGGGCGTAATAGTTTACCTGCAGACTCAATCAAATATTCAGCGCTTTTGATATCAACGTTATACCCCTCTTTTTTCATCTCTTTAGTTATTTGTTCAATTGAAGAAGGTACATCTAAAAAGGCAGCACCAATATTTTTTTCACCGGGAGGATAATTCCAAATAAAAGTCGCTACTTTTTTATTTTTGTTAGGTGTTTTAGCTAAAGAAGCATGGTTGTAAGCACGCTCTACTAAAGCATTAAGCTGTGCTTTCATAACAACTTTAGCACCATTTTTTTTAGCGGCAATCATTGTGGGATCAGTACTACCTGTATCTTCAGGTATAACAAGAAAAAAAGGTGTTAACGAAGGGGATATGCCAGCATGGTCTTGATCAAAAGCTTTCTCATCTCCAGCATTGTAATTAAGTGCATGTAAAACAGGTACACCTAATGCTTCAAATTCACCTCGACGTTTTTCCACATAATGTAAAGACCGATAATTGATTAGTAGGTTTACTCTGCTATTATTTTGTTCATCAAGTAATAAGTCTGTATAGGTATAATCATCTTTGGTATTGTCATCAAAATAAAAACCAAACGCTTTTGCTCCTTTTTTTTCTAACCCTTGAATTATCGCGTTAACAACCTGTTTTTGTTCATAATCAACAATGTTTCTGTGAATTGCTATTGCAATGACGGGGATATTTTTTTGGGGGGCTAACCAAGTAAAAAAAGCCTCTTCATCACTCGTTAGTTTGGTTGTGAATTCATCATGATAAAGGCCTGTACTTGGCACTATGATTGGTTTTGGGATTGTTGCCAAAGGAGTCGTTGAGAGGATTTTTTGGCTAATATACTCCATCATATTTGCGAAATTTTTTTGACCAGCATTGTTATAATATTGCCCTAATGTGGTTTGTTGATCAGCAGTTAACCCTTGATTGGTTTTTTCGTTAGTTAAATCACCTAAAGAAATAACTGGAACATTAGGGTAAGCCGTTAAATATGACTCATATTTGGAAAACATAAATTTAGATAGCGTTGGATTAATGCCATCTAGCATAATTAATTTAGCACTTTGCCATTGAGTTTTTATTTCGTCTTCTGATTTTCCTCGGGTGTTAAAATTTACCAGAGTAAACGGTAGATCTTTTGCTAAATTCTTTAATAGTTCACCTTTGGGTTTTGATGCATGACTAGACATCATGATCATTATTTTTGGTTTAGTTTGGGTGTTATCGGTCATTTCTGCCTGAATACGCAGGCTAAAAAAACAAGTCGATATCAGAAAAAGTAGCGGGAAAATTTTATTCATAAATTTTGCTCTAGTTAGGTCATCGTTATTTTTGTGATGGCTGCTGGTCACTTTCAGGGACATAGACAAAACTGCCATCTGTCATTTTATATGCAACACCTGCGCGTGATCCTTCACCACTGCCAATAGCGCCATTAGATTTAAACTGTTTAATTTCCTTGCCCTTTTTAACAATCATTTCCATATTGGGTTTACCCGCATTTTTTATTACCGTGACATCGTCATTAGCATAAATATTAAGTGGACTTTGTGCTAGGGCAATTAGTAGTGCAGCGATAATGACTAAAAACACATCGACTAAATTAACGGCACTCACAATAGGATTAAGCTCCTCATCTTCCTCTAAAAATCGCATTAAATTGCCGCTCCAGTAATATCATCCTTTAGTTTTCGAATATTGATCAGCTCTTGTGCACACCAACGTTTTTTTACTGACGCTGGCCAGAAGGTTAAGGTTGATATAGTTAACCCCCAAATAACCGCAGCAAAGGCAATAATTAAATTTTCACTAATACCCTGAATATTGCCGTCAGCCATAGCTTGTAGAGCAGGTCCCATGGGGATCATCGTCGCGATAAGCCCTAACATTGGTGCAATTCGTGTGACAATGCGCAGTGTCTCTAATTTTTTTAAGGCGAAAACTTCTAATTCATCTTCACTGGCTTTGGGGTTAGTAACAAAGTAATTATGAATAGGGTAGCCAGCTATTACTTGATTTTGTTGATTATTGACTTGTTTAACATAAGCAATGGCATTTTTTTTCCTTAGCGCATATTGAGAAACAAAGCGACCTATAGTGAATACTGCATAAATCAGTAATAAAACGATTGCGATAATAACAGGTGTCATTAACAACGTTGACACATTGGCCATGATGGATTCGATAGATTGAATAGTCATTACAGTAAAACCTATGCTGATGATGAGTGTCGTAGTGATATGGGTAACCAATACATCCTACGAGATAGACTAAATTTGGCGTTAATTTACCTGAAACAACTGTTTTTTGCAAACGATAATTGTTATCGTTTGTGTTTACAAAAGTAATTAAATCTGTATTATGTGCGCCATCAAATAATCTCAGTCTTAATTGTCCTGTTTGATTGGGTTAACATTAAAAACTAACAGGAATATAGAATATGAATAGTTTAATTAAATCGGCCATAGCAATTGCTGTTGCCGCTGCTGTTATAAGTACACCTAATGCTAATGCTTATGCACCTGATGATCAGGTAGAAGACTTAGAAATTATCGTGGTTAGTGGTTCAAGGACAGCAAAACCTTTAAAAGATGTTGCAGGTAGTATCTCTGTTGTTACTGCTAAAGATCTTGAAAAAAATGCTGTTGCCGACATGAATCAATTATTCAAATATGATCCAAGTGTTTATGTAACTGGTTCTACAGGCGGTGCACAAAATATTATTGTGCGTGGCATGGGTGGTGATCGCATCTTGATGATTAAAGATGGTATGCGTATGAATGAAGGCTATGGTGCTAATGGTGCTAATAACTTTGTTGGCCGAGGCTTTGTTGAAACAGATACTTTAAAACAAGTTGAAGTTGCTAAAGGTGCTGCTTCTTCTTTATATGGCTCAGATGCACTTGGCGGCATTGTTGTGTTTACCACCAAAGATGCGAGTGATGTATTAAGTGATGGTGAGGATTTTGCAGGTAATGTAACACTTGGTTATACAGGTGACGGTGAGCAGACAAATATTGGCACCACCTTAGCATTAAAAACGGGAGGATTTGAACAATTATTAAATCTTACTTACCGTGACGGTGATGAGCAGCAAAACTATGCTAAAGACAACAATCCTTTCGATATTACTTCCCAGAGTGCTTTATATAAAGCGAAATACAATATTGATGAGGCTAACTTTATTAGTTTAATTGCTGATTACTGGCAGCAAGATACTAAGGGAGAAAGCGCAGGTGGTTTACTGAGCGCATTCCGTTCTTTAGCGAGTTACGGTTATATTATTGCCGATGAAAATAGTCGTGGTGATAAAGCAAGTCACTCCGTTAAGCTTGATTATCAATCTACAACACAAACAGCCTGGTATGATTATTTAAATATAAGCCTTTATAATAAAAAAACGAGCCAAGAAGATGTACAGTACGGGTTCTTAGATATCAATGCGCCAATGTTTAACGTATTTGAAAAGCGTCATATGTGGCAGACCTCTAGTTATGAGCAAGACACTTTGGGATTTTTATCTAATGCGACCAAAGAGTTGGGTGATACCCATACCCTTGGTTTTGGTGTAGATATTGAAACCACAGAGACATTGCGTACTGTTTATGAGTTTCGAACAGTTGAAGGCGTTGATGAGCCACAAAGAGACTTAACCACAGATAAGTTTCCTGTGAATAATGTTGAGCGCATGGGGATATTTATCAATGATGAAATTAGTTTATTAGCGGGGAAACTCCTCGTCACTCCTGGGACACGTTTTGATACTTATAAAATGGATCCAGGTGGCGCGTTAAAACTGGATGGTTCAGAGTTTTCTGTCATTGAAAAAAACAATATTTCTTTTAATTTAGGCGCCTTATATAAAATTAAACCGGACTTAATTGCTTTTGCTCAGTTCGGACAAGGGTTTAAAGTACCTGCCTATGACTTGGCCTATATTCAACATTCTCAAATTGGTTTTGGTTATTATTATGAGATTATTCCAAGTGAAGATTTAGCACCTGAAAAGAGTGATACTTTTGAAGTGGGTGTTCGAGGCCATCTAGGTGACTTTGCCTTTAGTGCGGCAGCCTATTATAACGAATTTGATGATTTCATTTCTATTGATGTTGTGAAGGTTGAAGATGTTGTTGGGCCTTATGGACCGGTGCAGAAATTAACATGGCAATATCAAAATATTGAAGCCGTTACCATCAAAGGCATTGAGTTAGGTGTTAATTATTTTGTTAGTGAAAATTTGACCTTGTTTGCTAATGCAGCAATTCAAGAAGGAAAGGATGATATTTCTGATGAGTATATTGAAAGTATCAATCCATTAATGGGGTCGGTGGGTTTAACGTTTGAACAGGACACTTGGTCGAGTGAGTTAATTGTTAACTGGGCAAACCGCATGAGCAAAGTTAATGATGGAAAAATGAAAACCTCAGG
>JASMAS010000012.1 GCA_030754235.1 Litorilituus sp. | reverse complement strand
TGGTGCACTTAATAATAAGTAAGAAACACAAATCACACGCTTTATCCCACTTCCTTCACCACGGTTTTAAATAGGGTCTGTTGATCTTTGGCGGTTAAATTTTGTTCGAGATAAAAGCGTTTTAATCGCGGCGAGTAGTGGCTAGCCTAGTCATTCTAAGCAAATACTACTCAACAAAGAGTTAAAGCGCTTTTAGCCGAATCTTTCGGACAGTGTTTGTTGGACATTTTTACGGCGTTATCGCTTTTTTTTATGTGAAACAACCACATGACAAAAGCTCTGCCTTGTATAAATACCCAACAAATCGCTGCAAAATCAAGCTCGAAAGATCAACAAACCCTAATAGTTTCTAGAGCTATTATTGATAAAAGCTGGCATAACTTTAGTTTGTACCAGCTTTTTTGCTATGGTTAATGCAATTTAACCTTGCGGTTAAACTACGAATTAATTCTGTTTGACCTCGTTTTCATAAAGCTGTTAAGGTGAATCTCTAATTAAGAACGTTATTAATAATCGCGTTAAGCTTTAACCATACCTTGGAGATTTTTATGTCTGATGCTGTAGCGACAGAGAGTAAACTGGATATAAGAGCTACTTATCTTAGTGCTGAAGAAATAAAGCTTGCAGCATCATTATTATTTCAAGCATATCATGATGATGCTGTTTTTTTAGATATTTTTAACAGCAGTAAAGAAGGTTATGAACAAAGATTAAGGGCGTCTATTAGAGAAGAATTATCAGTTTTTTGGCAAGCTAAACAACCTATGGTGGGCTTGTATTTAGGTGAGTCAATGGTGGGCGTTGCATGTTTAAATAGTCCCGATGATAGGATTTCAAGCGGTCGGTTTTGGCACTGGCGACTAAAAATGTTATTAAATACCGGCTATTTTAGTACTAAGCAAATGATCGAAAAAGAGCAGAGGGTACTCTGTGCAGTACCGCTTAAAAAATTTCATATGTTGTCGTTTATTGCCATACACCCTTTACATCAACATCACGGTTTTGGTCAGTATTTAATGGCAGCAGTAAATACGGTGCTCGAAGAGCATGGTGACAGTGAAGGTGTTGCTGTATACGCCACATCAGGTAAATTCAGAAAGTTTTTTGAAGAGGCTGATTATCAATTTGTCGAAAAAATTACGGTTGGGCAAGTATCAGGTGCACTTATGGTGTATTATCGAGACAAGTAATATAGATAACCGTTTAAATAAACCATTCAATGAATTTCACTATTGGCTTTAGAAAAGTAAAGCATGAAGATATTGATTTTTTATTAGTATTACGCAAAAGATCAATGACTAAGCACTTGGCGAAAGCCAAGATAACACAGACAAATGAACAACACTTAACGCGTATTAAAGAGCACTATTATCAGTCTCATATTATTTTGCGTGATCGCAAACCGATCGGTGTGATAAACTTTGGCGTTACCGCGCTTAACGGTACCAAAAAAAGTTTACATATAAGGCAGTTACAAATATTACCTAAATATCAAGGAAAAGGAATTGGTAGCCGGGTATTGTCAGTAGTAAAGAAAAAAGCATTACAACTGCAACTACCCATTACGCTAAATGTGTTATTGAAAAATCCTGCAAGAGGGCTTTATTTAAGGCATGGTTTTCAAATAGAGGGTAAAAACAAAATTGAATTTCATATGCGTTGCCCTCTAGAAGTCATTGCTGCTTAGTTACCGTAAAGCTAAACTCGTTATTTTAATAAATTTTTCCTTGCTCTTTTATTAAATTAATATCAATACGAGACGGTGTTATCTTTCCGTCAACTAAAGGTTGTGTCGATACAGCAAGTGCTTTGATCACTTTGTGTAGCGAAGCTAAATCTAATGAGGCTAAATCATCACTAACACTGTGGTAATGCTGATCTTTATCTAGTTGTGTGCTGCTAAAACTATGTGCAGGTACGCCTAACCTTGCCAATGTTGCATTATCTGAACGGTAAAATAAACCTTGTTCGGGGTAAGGGTCTTGATGTATTTTCATGTCTGTTCCCGCTAAGGCGGCATTTAATTGCTCACCTAAATTAGAGCGCTCCATGCCTGTCATCCAAACAGCACCAGCGCCAAATTTTGATGGCTTACCAATCATTTCAATGTTGATCATCGCGGTAATTGTTTCTGGATTAAGCTGCTTAGAAAAATAACGAGAGCCAAAACCTCCTATTTCTTCAGCGCTAAATGCGGCGAACATTAATGTTCTTGCATTGTTTTGTTGCTTAGCAAAGTGGTGGGCTAAATTGATAATTGCCGCAGTGCCCGAAGCATCATCATCTGCACCGTTATAAATGAGATCAGTGTTGTTTTGTGTATCTGCTATACCTAAATGATCATAATGAGCAGAATAGAGTATAATTTCTTCTGGTTTACTGTGTCCAGGTATTGTGGCAACAACATTATTTAACTCACTGATGTTGATTTTATTCTTTGCCTTTACAGAGAAGCTATTTACTTGCTCAGTAGTGGTTGATGTTAAAACAAGTAGCATTGCATCATTTTGCGCGGATGCCTGTGCGCTTGATACAAGCGTTGTTAATCCTTGAGCAAAGTACTGTTGATAGCGCTTGAACATTTTCTCATGTGTAGGGTGCAATAATACAATATGTTGACCACCAAGTGCATTAAGTTTACCTAATGTCTTGTGCATATCATCTTTTGAACCAATTGTGTGTATTTTGACAAGTGAGTCTTGCTTTTTTGACTTTGAAAACGACCAGTTAAAAGTATCAGTGGTACTTGCCATCGCAAGGTTTTCAGGGCGAAGTTTTTCTTTGTTTATAGACAAGCTAAGTGATAGAGGGTTAATTTGCTTAACCTGGTATTTTTGAAAAAAACTATCGTAGCCTTTGGCGGGTACTAACCCCGCGTCATTAAAACGTTTAGCGATATAATTTGCTGCTATGTGGATTTCAGCAGAAAAATTCCCGCGACCATTAAGCTTGTCATTTGCTAGGTAACTAACATCTTTTGTTACTTGCTCTAATGTTATGTTTTTATTAACTAAATTAATACCTGGAGGGCTGCTAGTAGCGAAGTTTGATGTAGAATAAAACAAAGTGATGCAACTAAGGGCTAAGGGTAATATTTGGGTTTTGATCATTATCGTTTCGTCTCTTAAGGCAATGTATAACTATGTTACCAATCTGAGTGTTAGTTACCAGCATATTTTTACAATCAATAGTTAGGATAATAACTATTGATTAAGTAAATGATTGTATTAATGCTAAGGTTATACAAACTATTTTGTACTTATTATTTGAGTTCACAGTGAGATTCTTATGACTATTCAATCTTTTATACCACCACAACGCACATTGATGGGACCAGGCCCTTCAGATGTTAGCCCTAGAGTTTTATCAGCACTAGCTAGACCAACTGTTGGTCACCTTGACCCTACTTTTGTTGGCATGATGGATGAAGTAAAATCGCTACTTCAATACGCTTTTCAAACACAAAACCCATATACCATGGCAATTTCAGCGCCGGGTTCTGCGGGAATGGAAGCGTGTTTTGTTAACTTGGTTTCACCTGGAGATACTGTAGTCGTTTGTCGCAATGGTGTATTTGGCGCACGCATGATTGAAAATGTAAATCGTATCGGAGCCAAAACGGTTGTTGTCGACGGTACTTGGGGTAGGGCTGTTGATCCACAAGCATTAGAAGATGCCTTAAAGCAAACGCCAGAAGCTAAGTTTGTTGCATTTGTTCATGCTGAAACCTCAACGGGGGCATTATCAGATGCTAAAACCTTATGTGAAATTGCTAGAAAACATAATTGTTTAACCATTGTTGATGCGGTTACTTCATTAGGTGGTGTCGAGCTGAGGGTTGATGAATGGGGGATTGATGCAGTTTACTCTGGTAGTCAAAAGTGTCTATCGTGTGTGCCGGGTTTATCACCGGTAAGCTTTAGTGAACAAGCAGCTCAAGTCATCAAAAATAGAGACAGCGCCGTTCAAAGTTGGTTTTTGGATCAATCACTTGTGATGGAGTATTGGTCAGGGCAAGGCAAGCGCAGCTATCACCACACTGCGCCAGTTAATTCATTATATGCCTTACATGAGTCCTTATTAGCGCTTTTGAATGAAACGCTAGAAAAAAGTTGGACACGCCACCGTGAACAACATAATAAATTGGCGGCAGGTTTTGAAGACTTAGGTATAAACTTTATCGTACCTGAGCAAGAAAGACTGCCTCAACTTAATGCTGTTTATATTCCACAAGGTATTGATGATGTTAAGGTACGCCAACTTTTATTAAATGAATATAATTTAGAAATAGGCGCCGGCCTAGGACAATTTGCAGGTAATGCGTGGCGTATTGGCTTGATGGGCTATGCCGCGAGAAGTGAAAATGTAGCACTTTGTTTAGCGGCCTTAAAAGAAGTACTCGCTCCATAAGTACAGTACGTTTTATCACAGGCTCATCAAGTACCTGTATTAGTCATGCTTAGCCTTGGCTATCGCGGTGCTAGAGCCTCACCTTTTTGTAGTAGCTCAATTGATATATTGTCAGGTGATTTTACACAGTATAAGTAGCATAAAAGGCCTTTTGGTTAAATCCTAAAGGTTACATTTTAGCTTGTTTATATACCACTGGTCTGCCGCGCTTTCCTTCAATCACTCTTCGACCAGCTAATTCTTCAATCTCCGATTTAAATCGGAGGGTGCCTAACGCCACCCCCTTGTTTAAAGATAATCTTTTAGCCGAATCCTTCGGACAGTGTTTGTTGGACATTTTTACGGCGTTATCGCTTTTTTATGTGAAAAAACCACATGACAAAAGCTCTACCTTGTATAAATACCCAACAAATCGCTGCAAAATCAAGCTCGAAAGATCAACAGACCCTATACATAGCAAAATTTTTACAATACGAGGAAAATAATAAGCTCTTAATAAGTTAATTTAATTTATTAAGAGGAAGTGCCAAGCTCACCTTTGTTCTTCCCATAACCACAGAAGTCTTAAAATGAAGAACTGCATTATCACTAAAAAAAAATAACTGCGTAAATTCTTCAAAGCTTTCCATATCCTTTTCTGTCACTATCATGACAAAGTCGGCCTCACCCGTAATGTAATAGCACTGTTGAATATTTTTATTCCTCATTACTTTTGTTTTAAAATAGTTAAAGCAATCACTATAATTTCTATTTAACTGTACAGTAATTATAAAGGTCATTAATTGATTAACAGCTTTAGGCGATATTATCGCCACTTCTTCGGCTATAACTTTATTATCTCTTAAACGCTTTAATCGACGTTGTATACTTGCAGTTGACAACCCTGCTTCTTCAGAAAGTTTTTCCACACTAGTTTTTACATCTAATTGTAACAACTCTAATATTTTCAAATCTTGCTTTGTTAATTCCATTAAAACACACCTCAAAAAAACCAATCGGATCAAATCAATAATACAGCAAAATTAAGACAAAGAACTCACAACTATCAATTTACTGACCAATAAACATCAAAAAAACCAGTTAGAATTTGTACATGTTATTTACTACCTTTGAAGAAATATTAATTATGTCTAGAATTCAATCAGTGATGGATTTACCTATAAACACCGATACAGAAAGCTCACAACCCCAAATTGAAGTACTAAATCCGCAAGATGGTAGTTTAGTTGGTGTCGTTAAAAACAATTCAGCTGTTCAAGTAAAATCAATTATCGAAACAGCGGTATTAGGAGCTGAACAAGCTAGAAATCTCTCAGCAAATGAAAGAATGTCTGTACTTACAGAAGTTGCTGATAACTTGCATAATCAAAAAGAATTGTTTGCTCAAATGATTGCTAGAGAGGGTATTAAGACCATTACAGAAGCTAGAAAAGAAGTGGGTAGATGTGTAAATACGCTTCGCATCAGTGCTGAAGAAGCGTGTCGATTAACTGGTGAAACGATTCCTTTTGACCAAGCTGTTGGTTCTGAAAATAGATTTGGCTATTTCAGAAAAATACCTCTTGGCGTTATTGCGGCAATAACTCCTTTTAATGATCCTTTAAATTTAGTGGCCCACAAAATTGGACCGGCTATAGCGGCAGGTAACTCCGTCATTTTACTCCCTCACCATGAAACCCCGTTAGTGGCAAAAATGTTGGTAGAACTATTTAAAAAAACTTGCTTGCCAGATGGTATCTTGAATCTTGTTACCGGCTATGGTGCTGTCATAGGAGATACAATCATATCTGATCCTCGAATAAATATGATTTCATTTACTGGAGGAAAAAATGTAGGAGAAAGAATTTTAAAATTAGCGGGGCTAAAAAAAATATCGATGGAACTTGGTAGTAATTGCCCCGTAATAATCATGAATGATGCTAATTTTGATACTGCAATAGATTCATGTGTAAGCGGTGCATTTTCGGCTGCAGGTCAAAACTGCTTACATGTTCAACGTATATTTATCCAAGATGAAATCTATGACAAATTTGCACGAGAATTCACGACTAGAGCACGAAGTATTCGTAGTGGAGATAAACTTGCTGAATCAACACAAATGGGGCCAATGATTAATTCAGCAGCAGCATTTAAAGTTGAATCATTGGTCAATGATGCAATAGCACATAAAGCAACATTACTGTGTGGTGGTACAAGGGATCAAAATTTTTTTAAGCCTACTGTCCTAGCAGATGTTAACCATGATTGCTTAATAGCTAAAGAAGAAATATTTGGCCCAGTAACTATATTATATCGATTTTCAGATAAAAAAGAGGCAATAACACAAGCTAATAATGTCGGCTTTGGGTTACAGGCAGGTATTTTTACCACTAATTTAGAATCAGCCTTTGAGCTTGCCGATGCTATGGAGTGCGGTGGAGTCATCATCAATGACAGCAGTGACTACCGAATAGATGCAATGCCCTTTGGTGGCGTAAAGGGATCTGGTGTCGGTAGAGAAGGAGTAAAAAATGCGATCAGTGAGATGACTGATATTAAAACTTACTGCTTTAACTTAGCTAAATCATTATAAAACTCATTAATAACTTTGGCACTACAAAATTTAGGAAATAGATAATGAAAAAATATAAATTAGCAATAATCGGATTTGGCAATGTTGGGCAAGGATTAATTAAAATCATTAGAGATAAGAACTTACTCATACAAAAGACGTTTGGCGTTGAGTTAAGTATTGTCGCTATATGCGATATATATAATGGTAGTCTGTACAATCCTGACGGTCTCGATCCACAGATCTTATTGTCAGATTTTGACATGTATGGTGATCTTAAAAGCACTGCTGCTGTTGTTAAGGGCTGGAATGCCATTGAGACAATTGATAATAGTGGTGCTGATATTTTAGTGGAATTAGCGTTTACCGATCTAAAAAGTGGGGAGCCTGCATTAAGTCATGTAAAACATGCACTAAACAATGGTATGCATGTTTCGATGACTAATAAAGGCCCTGTCGCTTTACATTTTCCAGAACTTAAAAAGTTAGCTTGTGAAAATGGTGTAGAGATAGGTATTGAAGGTACTGTAATGAGTGGTACTCCTGCAATAGCTTTGGGAAGTGAAATGTTACTGGCTGCCGGAATAACCAAAATCCAAGGTATTCTAAATGGCACAACTAACTATATCCTTGGGGAAATGTCTGCCGGTGCTGACTATAACGATGCATTAACAAAGGCACAAGAGCTTGGTTATGCTGAAGCAGATCCTACAGGTGATGTGGAAGGATATGATGCTGCTGCAAAAGTTGTCATCTTAGGCAATCTTTTTATGGACTTATCTCTAACTCTTAACGATATTTACCGTGAAGGTATTAGTCAGATCACAAAAAAAGATATTGTTAATGCTCATAATAATAACAAGTATTGGAAACTAATTGGTACTGTTAAAAAGACCAATGACGGGTTTATCGCTTCAGTTAAACCTGAAATGATATCTAATGAACACCCATTAGCATCTATTACCGGAGCAACTAATGCAATAACTTACTCTACAGAACTATTAGGTGATATTACCTTAATAGGTCCTGGCGCTGGGCGAATAGAAACAGGCTATGCCGTCATAGAAGATATACTTTCAATACACAAAAATCGTCCATGAGCATATAATCAATGTTCAAGTGCTGAACTTCATTAAAAAATGGGCATTACCATTCAAAAGACACTCAGCTTAATGTGTTTAATAAAAATATCTTAGCTGAGTATTTACGTATTTGGCGAGAAAACATTAGAGGATGTTGATTTACTAAAAGACAGTTGCCATTGAAAATAAAATCCTATTAAATAGAATAGAACCAAATGTCAAAAAATTGCTACGAAATGGATGAATTAATACAACGCTCTGAATCGGCACCACACTGTAAAAATTGCGCTTCGCCATTAGATGGTCAATTCTGTTCGTCTTGTGGTCAAGAGGTGACCCCTACAATTCGCTACTTTGGCACTGTGCTTTTGCACCTTCTTGATGATATTTTTAGTTTTGATTCAAGAGCTAGTAGAACATTATTTCCTTTATTATGTAAACCTGGTTTTTTAACAAAAGAATATTTTGCTGGGAGAAGGGTCCATTATGTTCCGCCACTTAAGCTGTATTTATTTATAAGTATCGTATTTTTCTTATCACTTAAGTTGTTTCCTGACTTTGATTCGTCAAATAAAACGTTACCCACCCCTGAGGTTATTCAGAAAAGCATTGATACAAAAGTGCAAGAGTTAAGTGATTTACCGGAGATGATGCCAACAACTCAGGCGATTGAAAAGCTTAGCTCGTATCGTGAGCTTATTGCTCAGTCAAATGATAAGGCATTACAAAATCAGGCAATTAATCTGGCAGCATTAGAACTTAAAAAACTCAATAATATAAAAGAATTTACCGAAAATGATCAGTTTCACTATAAGCAGTATCAAGAGCATATTAATTCTGCCCTCATAGATAAGGAACAAGGCACAGCAAAAGAACACGTTATTAACATATCTAATCATGCGGATGATAATATAGCCTTTGATTTTCTTTCAAAAGAAATGAATGAAAAACTAAATAAGCAAATGGAGATGCTTGAGAAAAAAGCTGAAAACGAAATAAACACAGATCCAACAAAGTTAGTACAACAAGCCATTGCAAAACTACCACAGCTGATGTTTATTTTATTACCTTTATTTGCGGTGTTATTAAAAATTATGTACCTGTTTTCTAATCGCTTTTATCTTGAGCATTTAACAGTAGCATTACATAGCCATAGCTTTATTTTTTTAATGATGTTCGTTTTAGGGGGAATAGATGCCATATTTGACTTGTTCATTGATGATTTTCCATGGCTTGGCGATTTTTTTGAAACATTCACTATTAGCTTATGTGTTTGGATTCCGATTTACCTATTTATTATGCAAAAGCGTGTTTATAAACAAGGATACTTGCTAACAATTTTTAAGTATTTTGTCATATCATCAGCTTATATGATCTTAATGAGCGGTACTGCGTTAATTGCTTTAGTATGGGGGCTAATAAGTATTTAGAATATGTAAAATATAAAGCTTGCTCTAGTGGTGCCTGTATCCGAAAGACTCATGGCATTTAAGTTTTATTATTTTAGTACGTGATAATAAATGCTTGTTGCTAATCTGCTATAACTAGAAACAAGCAATGCCATGTTTTATTGGGAAGGTTTCTAATTATTTTTGGTAGATAACTTCAACCTCATAATTATCATCGTCATCATCCCAATCCTCATCATCAAGATCATCTTCCAAACCAGCCATGGCATCTTCATGGTAGGTATCCCACTTAAATTCAACGTCTTTACCATCAGCCACTGTCTCTTCCTCTTCTGGAGGCAACTGCTCGATAAAAGTCATCACTTTTTGAGAAAGCTCTTTAGTACCCATTTTATTGAAAGCTGAAATGCTATGCACTTCACCTTGCCAGTTAAGGCCATCAAGGATACGGCTGGTGATTTCTTCGGCCTCTTCTTCTAGTAATAAATCTAGCTTATTAAAAACAATCCAACGCGGTTTTCCGGCGAGTTTTTCGTTATGCTGCTCTAACTCACTGATGATAGTTTTAGCATTATCTAAGGGATCCGTTCCATCTACGGGCATGATATCAATGACATGCAGTAATATGCGACAACGCTCTAGGTGTTTTAAGAACTGAGTACCTAAACCTGCACCATCGGCCGCCCCTTCAATAATGCCTGGAATATCAGCTATGACAAAACTACGTTGTGAGTCTAATCGAACCACACCTAAGTTGGGCACTAATGTAGTAAACGGGTAATCGGCTACTTTAGGTTTGGCTGCTGAAACACTACGAATGAGCGTCGATTTACCTGCATTGGGTAAGCCCAGTAAACCAACATCGGCAAGTAACAATAACTCTAACTTTAGGTTTCGAATTTCACCTGGTGTACCATCTGTTTTTTGACGAGGTGCACGGTTAGTACTGCTTTTAAAACGGCTGTTCCCTAGTCCATGCCAACCACCTTTAGCAACTAGCAACTTTTGCCCCTTATGGGTTAAATCGCCTAACTGCTCGCCAGTATCAACATCAACGGCACGTGTACCCACAGGTACTTTGAGGACTAAATCGTCACTTCCTTTACCGGTGCAATCTCTACTTTGGCCATTTTGACCGCGCTTAGCACGATGAAAACGCTCAAATCGATAATCAATTAGAGTATTAAGGCTTTCATCAGCAATAAGGTAAACATCACCACCATCACCGCCGTCACCGCCATCAGGACCGCCATATTCAATATATTTTTCTCTACGAAAACTGACACAGCCATTGCCGCCATCGCCAGCTTCAACTCTGATCTCAACTTCATCAACAAATTTCATGGTGATTTACACAACCCTAAAGTCTTGTGGTTTATATCTTGCTATTATAAACCATTTTTTATGAATATTGCGCTAATACTTTCGTTTTAAAAAATAATACTAAACAGATTAGCTGTTATATCGAGTACATTAATTAAGGTAATTCGTATCACCATTGCGTATAAGCACTGATTCTTTTTTGTAACCAAAAAAAAACCTCGCATGATGCGAGGTTTTTAGAAAATCGAATCTAAGATTAGTCAGCGATGATGCTAACAAACTTACGATTTTTTGGACCTTTAACATCAAACTGAACTTTACCATCAGCTAATGCGAATAACGTATGATCTTTACCGATACCCATATTATTACCAGCGTGGAAACGAGTACCACGTTGACGAACAATGATGTTACCTGCTAAAACAGACTCACCACCGAAACGCTTAACACCTAAACGTTTTGATTCAGAATCACGACCATTTCGTGTACTACCTGCAGCTTTCTTATGTGCCATGTCAAAATGCTCCTAATTAGCCGTTAATACCAGTAATTTTCACTTCAGTGAACCATTGACGGTGGCCCGCTTGTTTGCGTGAATGCTTACGACGTTTGAATTTTACAATAGTAACTTTATCAGCACGACCTTGGTTTACAACCTCAGCCACTACTTTACCACCTTCAACATAAGGTGCGCCTACGTTAATTTTATCACCATCGGCGATCATTAAAACGTTATCAAATTCTACTGCTGCGCCTACTTCAAGCTCAAGCTTTTCTAGACGAACTGTTTGTCCTTCGGTTACACGATGCTGTTTACCACCGCTTTGGAATACCGCGTACATAGCTACTCCGTACTGCGCCACTTTACTATTTCATTAAAGTTACATGACGCTAAATTTAAAAATATAGGGCGCGAATTCTACGCGAAAGAAACCCCTAGAGCAAGTATAAATGTAATCATTTATTATTTTTTTCATTCGTAAAATGAAATTGTTAAACAATTGCTTTTAGAGACCTTCATTGTCTGTGATTTTAGTGTAGAATTTACCCTCATAACAACTCGTCAATTAATGGTTATATTTAAACCACCTAGGTAGAAATGTGGATATAAAAGCAATACAAAACCTCGCCAAAGATGATATGACTAAGGTTAATGATCTTATTTATAGTCAATTACAATCAGACGTTGCCTTAATTAATCAACTGGGTGTATATATCGTTAATGCCGGTGGCAAGCGCATGCGACCTATGCTTACCGTACTTGCTGCCCAAGCATTACATCAAGGCAATACAAATAAACTTAATGATGAACACTGCACTATTGCCGCCATTATTGAGTTTATTCACACCGCTACTTTATTGCATGATGATGTTGTTGATGAGTCAAACATGCGTCGCGGTCGTGAAACGGCTAACGCGCTTTTTGGTAATAGTGCTAGCGTTTTAGTGGGTGACTTTCTTTATACACGCTCATTTCAAATGATGACCAAACTTGGTGATATGCGTATCATGGATATTCTCTCTGATTCCACCAATATTGTTGCCGAAGGCGAAGTATTGCAATTAATGAATTGTAATGATCCTGACACGACTGAAGAAAGTTACATGCAAGTAATTTACTGCAAAACAGCAAAACTTTTTGAAGCCGCTACTCGCCTTGCAGCTGTTGTCACTAAACAAGACAGTAAAATAGAACAAGCCATGGCTGATTATGGAAAATATTTAGGCACAGCATTTCAGTTAGTCGATGATATTATGGATTATACTGCTGACGCTAAAGAGATGGGAAAAAATGTCGGTGATGACTTAGCTGAAGGAAAACCCACACTGCCATTACTTTATACCATGGCGCATGGTAGCGATGCACAAAAACAATTGATCAGAGGTGCTATCAAGCATGGAAATGGCATGGAAAACCTCGATAAAATTCTCAGCGCCATGAGGCAAACTGGCGCTTTAGTTTATGCCCAGAAAAAAGCTGAAATAGAAGCCGATAAAGCGATTAATGCACTTTCTGTACTTGCAGAGTCTGACTTCAAACAAGCTTTAATCGATTTAGCACATATAGCGGCTAATCGCAGCGCATAGTTAAGATTCAAACGTTAAGGTTTACAGAAAATGACAAACAATAGTATTTACGAGAATAATCCGCTGCACGGTGTCGGTTTAGAACAGGTGGTCACTGAGTTGGTTGAGCACTATGGCTTTGAGATTTTATATGCTTACTTAAATCTAAACTGTTTTAAAACGAAACCAAGCGTTGCCTCTAGTGTTAAATTTCTAAAGAAAACTGATTGGGCTAAAGACAAAGTAGAAGGTTTTTATTTATATCAATATAAAAACCTACCCCGTGCTGACAGTAGCCAATTTGAACTGCCTCCCCGTGATCGTATTGTTCCTGCACACCATCAACCTAAACCCCCCGCCGAACTGAGCTTTGAAGATGCTGAGCACTTACGACAAAAACGCGCTAAAAAAGCACGTGAGCGCTCTGCAACGCCTGATAATCCTTGGGCTAGATAACATACCTCTCTTATCATTAATCGGTTACCCTAAACTTTTACCCTGAGCTTGTCGAAATTTTATTGATCTAGCTCAGTGAACGTTCTCATTAATGTTGTTTATTTCTCCGACAACAACTAGGTTAATAGGGTCTGTTAATTTTTCAAGGTTGTTTTTACAGTAATTTGTTGAGTATTTATACAAGATAGAGCTTTTTCGTGTGATTATTCCACATAAAAAGGCGATGATGCCATAAAAATGACCAACAAACGCTGTTCGAAGTATACAGCTAAAAGTCTTTTACTCTTTGTTGGGTAGTACTTGCTTAGAGTGACTAAGCTACACACTATTCGCCTCAATTAAAATGCGTTCATTTCGAACAAGATTTAACCGAAAAATTCTACAGATCCTAGTTAACAGTGAATATTTCTGAGGAGTTAGTATGCCACTAATAGAATGGACAGCTGAATTGAGTGTTGGTATAGGTAGTATTGATGAGCAACACAAAAAATTAGTTAATATGATTAACGCACTTAATGATGCTATGTTATTAGGGCACTCAAATGAATTGCTTGAAAAAATTTTTTCGGGCTTAGCTACCTATACTCACAAACACTTTTCTTATGAAGAGAGTTTGTTTGCCGAATATGGCTATAGCGATAGTAAAGAGCACAAAAGGCAACACCAAGAGCTTATTGCACAAGTAGTCGATTTGAAAACCAAATTTTTAGAGAGACCTCAAGAGGCAATGAATAAAGATCTAGTAATATTTCTTAAACGTTGGTTAACTAACCATATTATGAGAAGTGATAAAGAATATAGCGATTTTTTAATTTCAAAAGGCGTAAAATAAACAAAAATCGAGTTACAAAAACTTACTATCAGTAAATATTCTTCGTAACTCGATGCTAAGTATTCGAAACTTTATTGTGGCAATTAAGCCATAAAGTCAACACCTTCTTGGATGTCTTTATTTAAGGTTTCAAGCATATCTTCTTTAGCTTTTTGCTCAAACGCACTTAACTCACCGTAAGAAAGAATTTCTTCAACACCATTTTTACCTAGACGTACAGGGTGTGCAAAATATGGTGCATCACCATCTTCAAGTGCGACATAAGCATAATCAACAACCTCTTGACCTTGTAAACCTTTAACTAAAGATAAACAAAAACGTGCAGCTGCAGCGCCCATAGATAATGTAGCAGAACCGCCACCTGCTTTTGCTTCAACAACTTCAGTACCTGCATTTTGAATGCGAGGTGTTAAAGCGGCAACTTCTTCATCGGTAAAAGTAACACCTTCAACTTGAGAAAGAAGTGGTAAAATTGTAGTACCTGAGTGTCCACCAATTACGGGAACTTTAGTCTCTGCTACATCTAAGCCTTTTAGTTCAGCAACAAAAGCTTCTGAGCGGATAACATCTAATGTTGTTACACCAAATACACGGCTAGCATCGTAAGTACCTGCTTTTTTGAATACTTCAGCAACAATTGGCACAGTACCATTTACAGGGTTAGTGATAATGCCCACTAATGCTTTAGGGCAATTTTCAACAATCCCCTCTGCTAATACTTTAATGATACCCGCATTTACATTGAATAAATCTGCACGGTCCATACCAGGTTTACGTGGCATACCTGCTGGAATTAACACAATATCAGCACCGGTAAGTGCACCAGACAGGTCATCACGACCAAAACCAGCAACTTTTACATCAGTTGGTATATGAGATAAGTCTACTGCAACACCTGGAACAACAGGGGCAACATCATAAAGTGATAACTCAGAACCTGCCGGTAATTGGGTTTTTAATAGTAAAGATAACGCTTGGCCAATACCACCAGCTGCGCCTAAAACTGCTACTTTCATGTGTTCTCTCCGAGATTTTAAAAAGGGGAATTATACTATATTTAACTTTTAACAAAAAACATTTGAGTAAATACGTTAAAATTTGCTGTGCAAAAGATATAGCATAGACTACAAAAATACAATGAATATTAATTTATAGCGTACATTTGTATGCATGATAGCGTATAATGCTCAACTGAAAAAATTCAAATTTAGTATTATCTCTCTAGTAGACACGCATTTATTAAAATAGGTTTTGATATCAAACAATGAATGGGCAACAAAAACAAGAATTACTTATCCAAGCTTTTAAAGATTTATTAAAGCAAGAACAATTTGGCTCTCAAGGTGAAATTGTGGAAGCATTAAGATCACAAGGTTTTGATAATATTAGCCAATCAAAAATATCACGTATGCTAAGTAAATACGGTGCAGTAAGGACACGTAATGCAAGGCAAGAAATGGTATATTGCTTACCTGCAGAACTTGGTGTGCCTACGGCTCAAAGCCCATTAAAACAACTTGTGTTAGACATTGAACATAATGACGTAATGATCATTATTCAAACAAGTCCAGGCGCTGCACAACTTATCGCTAGACTATTAGACAGCTTAAGTAAAAGCGACGGTGTGTTAGGAACTATTGCCGGCGATGATACTATTTTTATTGCACCAACAGATATTAATAATATAGATGAAACTATCAAAAAATTAGAACGATTATTTTCTCTAAACTTGCGCTAATTTATGCTCTATCCTCCTGTCACCTGTAAAATACTCTCACGTAATACATCACAGGTAACAGGTTTTGCTATATGTAAATTCATACCTGCAAATAAACTTTGCTGTTCATCTTCCTCTCTAGCATGAGCTGTCATAGCAATAATTGGTGTTGATGTCTCTTGCTGTAAGCTTTGCTCTTGCTTCCTGAACATCCTTGTTGCTGTTAAGCCATCCATTACCGGCATCTGAATATCCATTAACACTACATCAAAATGATTATCTGCAAGTAAATCTAGCGCTTGCTGTCCATTTTCCGCGATCATCACTTTCGCCTGCATACTTAACAATAATTCTTTAGCAACCAACTGATTGACTAGGTTATCCTCAACTAACAAAACATTGATGCCAGCTAAATCTGAACAAGTTTTAACATTGTTTTGAACAGAAACGTGAGGTAATTCTGGTTCTTTAGTTGTGGCTGTGTTTTTAAAATTAGGTGGTATTTGCTCTGTTGCACTTATACTAACACCTGTTAATGCTGTTGTTATTTGTGTTAAAGCATAACGATATAGCGGTGTGTCAAGCAATATATGCGGCATACTCAGGTTATGCAGATATTGACAGGTATTACTACTAATTTCCTGCATAGCCGATTGACATAACGCCACTAAACTGACCATTTTTTGCCATGCTATCTTGGGAGATTCTACTTGGTATAATTGTGAAGCCAATCTAACTTCATCAATCAATAGCACAACTGTTGAGTCTGCCTCTACCGCTTGATTTTGTTGAGTGAACTCAGTCAAACTAGCATATTGTTGATATTGCCAGCCGTAGCTTTTAATAGTTTCAATCAAACTTGCTGATAAATTTTGCCCAATTGTACATATTCTTAATGAATTAATATCATAACTGGTATCTTTAGACTTCTCAGCGTTTTGTTTAGGTAGTGAAAAAGGCAAAATGAAGCTAAATTCACAGCCTTTATCAATATCACTTGTTAAAGTAATCTCACCGCCCAACAGTTTTACTATTTGTTGGCAAATAGATAAACCAAGCCCTGAACCACCATATTGTCGAGTCATTGAGATATCAGCTTGAGAAAAAGCCTCAAATAATAGATTTTGCTTATCGCGAGCAATACCAATACCGGTATCTTTAACTGTAAACCTAACCAACACATTGTCATCTTTTTGCCCGGCACAATCAATTAACAGAGTTACTTCGCCTTGTTCGGTGAACTTAATGGCATTATTGAGTAAATTAGATAGCACTTGTATTAAACGCATTTGATCTGTTTTGATTAAATCAGGAACATCCGCTGTTAGTTCAACTGTTAAATGAAGGTTTTTATGATGAACATTGGCAATATTGAGTTTGAGTGCTTTATCGACAATACCTGATAATGAATTGACTTCATTAACAACATTCATTTTTCCCGCTTCAATTTTTGACAAGTCTAATAGTTCATCAATTAGATGTAACAATGAAAATGATGCTGTTTTTGCATTTGATAAATAGTGTTGCTGCCTTGCATCTAAAAGCGTGTGACTCAACAAATCAATCATACCTTGCATCGCATTGATAGGTGTTCTTATTTCATGACTCATATTCGCCAAAAACTGTATTTTAACTTGATTAGCGTATTCAGCTTGGTTTTTGGCTTTCTCTAATGCGCTTTGTGTAGCTTGTTGCTTGGTAACATCTTGTAAAATAGTGATGGTACCAAGTAGCACCCCTTGTTTATTGGTGAACTGATTGCAATACCCCTGATAGCTATAATCACCAGCATCAATCAAAGTTTGTTTAGGATAGCTTTTTAGACAGTATTTGTTCAGTCGATTAATTTCTTTAGCTAATGCTTTTGGCATAAACAAACTTGCTTGTTTGCCTAACATTTGATGTTCATCATACTGGCTTAAAACTTCAAAAGCACGATTACACCCCATTAATTTTCCCTGGGGATCATTAAAAATAATCAATTCAGGAATAGCATTCATCACCGAGCTTAATAACACATAATCTCGCTGGTGCTTAGTACTACTTTCTTGCAATGCCTGCGTTTTCGCTAACACTCGACTATCAAGCACTTCATTTTGCTCTTTTAACTGCAGTAATAAACTTTGGTTTTGTATAAAAATATCTTCTACCAGAACAAACCAGTGCAGCCAATCGGCGGTAGGTTTTATTTTACCAGGATCCCCTTCGGCACAATGCTCAATATGGCTAATAAACTCATGGGTTGGTTTTATAAAGCTGCGACGCGTCATGTAATTAACTAACATCAAAAAAGCCAATAAACCCACTAATAATATACTAAACATAAACACGAAATGACTCCACAAGGGTGAAATATATTTTTCGTACGGTTGATATTTAAGTAATGTCCAGCCATTGACATCTAATGTATGCTTTTCAATAAACCAATCACCAATTTTAGTGGAGTCTTCCATACCAATAAGCATTTGGTGATTCAACAGTTCTAAGTCTTTTGGTAAAAGTTTTTGCCATGAAGCACGATAGCTTAAAGGCTCTTTACCTTGTTGTTTTAAAAAAATAATTTCATTTTGTTGATTAAATAATATTAAGCTCTGCTCACTGTTATCCAATTCCGGCAAACTTTGCTGTAACCTTGCAAGATTAATATCAAACATCATAATGCCTAATAACTTTTTATCCCTATAGACACCAATACCTAATGAGGCATTCATGCCTTTTCCGGCCGCATCGATATAAGGGGAAGACCAAACAACTTGATTATTGTTAAAACCTAATTTTTTTATTGTTTGAAAATGAGGGTTGAGAGGCATTCGGTTACTATAATTCCAACTATCTCTGTCAATCCAGGGAAAAATATTGACGAATTTTTCCAATGAAACATAGTAAAACCACGTCCCCTCTTCGATGACTTTTTGCGCAGTAACAAAGGCAGGAGTTAAGGCATTTGCCATAGCGATTTCTTGAGATATTTGTGTCGAAAATTCATTTATATTGCCAATACCTGTGATATTGCCTTTTAAACGTTTTTCGTGATCAAGGATATCAAGTCGAGGTTTATCTAAATAATACTGTTCTCCGTCTTGTTTTAATAACACAGAGTTGGTTTTTAGTTCATCGGGATATTTTAATAAATATTCAGCTAACTCTTGAATACCAATAATAGCTTTCTTACTTTGCAGCAGTCGATTATTCAGTTGAGTTGCTTGTACTTGAAGTTGATTCAACCCTTGCTGTTTGTGAATAGAGAGTTCACTAAAGTAGCGCAATGTTGCTGCAGCTAAAGCAACAAAAACGATAATAATAAAAGTAACAACAACCGCTGTGTTGTATCGCCTAAATACGGTATTTTCTACGTTGAAACCTAACAATGCTTTGCCTTAGCCAAAATATAACCTTACCGGTATCATAACTAAGACAAAAGCATAAAACGAGTTTTTGTGACCTAACACCATTTATGATTTTACAAGTTCTGTTCAGCAAATGAAGCCAAACGAGAACGTACAACCCCATTAAGATTAATAGTGGCAGAGCCAGGAAAATCTTTAAAGCGCTCTACAATGTAGGTTAACCCTGAAGTTACTGGCGTTAAATAATTACTATCAATTTGCGCCAAATTACCACTACAAACTAGTTTTGTACCTTCGCCGCAACGGGTGATGATGGTTTTCAGTTGAGAAGCCGTTAAGTTTTGACATTCATCCAAGAGCACCAAAGAATTTTGTATACTACGACCACGCATAAAGTTTACAGATTTAAACTGAATATTAGCTTTATCCATGATGTAATCCAAACTACCAGACATACTTTCATCTTGCCCATGTAATACTTCTAATGAATCAGTAATAGCGGCTAACCAAGGCGCCATTTTTTCTTCTTCGGTGCCGGGTAAAAAACCGATAGACTCTGCTATTTCAGGCGTTGAACGAGTGACAATAATTTTGTCATATAAACCCCGCTCGACCACCTGTTCTAACGCCGTTGCTAAAGCAAGTAGTGTTTTACCACATCCTGCAGGCCCCGTTAAAATAACCAAGTCAATGGTTGGGTCGAGCAAAGCGTCAATTGCCATACCTTGATAAATATTTTTAGGGTGAATGCCCCAAGCAGTTTTTCCCATTAACCGCTCACGGCCTAAATCAAGTATCGATACTTGCTCATCATTCCAGCCAATAACCTTTCCAGCAAATGATTCGTTTTCATCAATTAAATACTCATTTATATAGCTAAACGGTATAATCGTGTTATCAATAAAATGTGTTGTATACCGCCCATCTGACTCGCTATCACAATCTTTAATTTGTTGCCAAAAATCACCTTCAAACAGGTGATAGCCTTTGGTTAAAAACTTAATATCCTCAATTAACTGATCTGAACGATAATCTTCGACATGAACTAAGCCTGCTCCTTTGGCCTTCAAGCGCATATTAATATCTTTAGTGACAAGCACAACCTTTTTCTTGAGGTGATGCTCTTGCAGGTATATGGCAGCGTTAATAATACGATTATCATTTTCATTAAAGGAAAGCGAGCTAGCGGTTTTCTTCAATGCATAATCATTTATAATTGATAAGCAGCCACTAGGGTGTTGTTCATCATTTTGTGGTAGCTTCACTCCAGATAACACTTGCTCTGGTGTCGCATCATACAGGGTATCTTCAAGCGCTCGAATGGCAACTCTAGCATCTCGACTTACATCTTTACGTCTATCTTTAATAGAATCTAACTCTTCTAACACTGTCATTGGCACAACAACATCATGCTCTTTAAAGGACAAATATGCGAAAGGTTCATGCAGTAGAATATTAGTGTCTAGAATATAGATTATTTTTTCTGGTGTAGCTGGAGTTTTAGTGGTTTTCTCATTACTCATATTTTCTTCAGTCATATGCAAGCTCCGTGAGTTACTGACAAAAAAACAAACACAAAAGAGTAAAATAATTATTACTAAGTATACCTATTAACCTTGACAGCTAAATTGAGACTTATCAAGGCAAAATTACAACTTTACTGGATTTTCATTTTGGATATACTGGAATCAGTGAAGATAAATAGGGTACGTTCCTATGATTTTAAGAATTATTTTATTTTTCTGCTTTTATGTCAGCTTTGCAGTTTTCTCTTTTGAGTGCAGCCAACCACAAGCAAAGAAGATGCTAATTGATTATCAATGGTATACAGAAGATTTTCCGCCCTATCATTACCAAAACAAGCAGGGGAAATTAGTAGGCATTTACCCTGAAATATTAGCACTAATATATAAAGAACTTGAGCTTGAGATTAATCTAGAAGCAGTAAAAACGGTTCCATGGGCAAGGCTTTTGTTTACGCTGGAGCGTTCTATTGAACATGCCGCATTTAGTATTATTCAAACATTCGATAAACGAAGCAATAAATTTCAATTAATCACTCTGCCTGTAATGACAAACGTATCTATTATGGTATTAAATGAAAATAAGGATATTTTAGCTAAACAAAAACTTGAAGACCTTATTTATTCTGTTGTTCGACAAGACATAGGAGAGTATTTACTTGATGAAATAGGGACTATAAAAAACAAACAACAAACAACAACAGCACAAAGTATGTTGTATATGCTCATTCACAACAGAGTTAATGCTATAGCTTATTCTGAGTTAGTCGCAAACTTTCAAATGAATAAACTCGGTTTTACAAATAAAAAATTAGTACCTATATATACCTTAAGCGATAAATTAAAGACTGCTTTTATTTTTCATAAAGACACACCTACTTGTGTCACTGATTTATTTTCTCAAACGATATCTTCTCTTGATGAAAAGGGCGAGATTGCTCGTATAGTGAAAAAACATCAATACTAACAGGTCATTTTTGATTCATCTCATTTGTTTTCCTGAATTATTTAATGATCATAACTATGATTAAGAGTACTATAGCGCCGATTTTTCCCCTGTTCTATTATACATAAAAGGGGAACGTTATTATTTATAGTTCTCGGAGAGTTTAGTTTATGCCATTTCAGCCCGGTCAACGTTGGATCAGTGACAGTGAATCAGATCAAGGATTAGGAACTGTTACCGGTGTAGAACACCGATTTGTTAATATTGTTTTCACTGCCACTGGCGAGTCGCGTCAATACGCTAAAGCGAATGCTCCATTAACTCGTGTCATCTTTAATGCCGGCGATATGATTCCAAGCCATGAAGGTTGGTTATTAAAAGTGACCTCAAGCAGCGAAGCTCAAGGCATTATCACTTATCAGGGTGTCAGACAGGACACTTTAGTAGAAACATCATTAAAAGAAGTGATGATTGATCACTTTATTAAATTCAACAAACCCCACGATCGTTTATTAAACAGCCAAGTAGATAGACTTGATTGGTACCAATTACGTAAAGACTGTTTGCAGCACCAATATAAGCAACAGCAATCAGAATTAATGGGGTTAACTGGCGGGCGAGTTAGCCTTATTCCACATCAATTATACATTGCCGATGAGGTAGGTAACCGTTTTGCCCCACGTGTTTTATTAGCCGATGAAGTGGGCTTAGGCAAAACCATTGAAGCGGGTTTAATCATTCACCAACAGTTAGTGAGTGGCCGTGCCAAAAGAATTTTAATTATCGTACCTGAGTCATTAATGCATCAATGGCTTGTTGAAATGTTACGCCGCTTCAATCTAAAATTCAGCATTTTCGATCAAGACCGCTGCGTAGAAAGCTCTGGACACTCTAGCGAAGGTGAAGAAGCCGTTAATCCATTTAGCACTGAACAACTGGTATTAGTGAATCTAGGTTTTATTACCAATAATCCAACTTGGTATGAAGAGCTTATCAGCGAAGACTGGGATTTAATGGTAGTTGATGAAGCTCATCACTTAAACTGGAAAGAAGATAGTCCTAGCCTTGAATATCAATGCATTGAACAATTAGCACAAGTCATTCCTGGGGTATTATTACTTACCGCAACGCCAGATCAATTAGGCCATGAAAGTCACTTCGCCCGTTTACGTTTACTCGACTCAGATAGGTTTTTTGATTATGAAAAATTTACCGAAGAAGAGTCTCACTACAGTGAAGTAGCTGATGCAGCCAATGCCTTAGTTGAAGGTAATACATTATCTGTAGGGCAAGAAAATACTCTAGCAACTTTATTACAAGAGTCAGAGATTAGCGAGCAACTAAAACAATTAAATAGCCGTGACGTGAGCCAACAAAAAACAACTCGTCAGCAATTACTCTCTCAATTACTTGATAGGCATGGCACAGGACGTATTTTATTTAGAAACTCACGTAACACCATTAAAGGCTTTCCTGCACGTGAAATGCACCCCGCACCACTTATCATGCCTGAGCAATATCAAGTATCATTAAATGAGTTTATGCTCAGTGGTTGCCCTGAAACCCTAGCAAATACACAACAAGCAAAATATGTTTTTACCCCGGAAGTCTTGTATGGATTAGATCATCAAAGTGAAAAATGGGTAAACTTCGATCCTCGTGTTGATTATTTAATTGAGCTATTAAAATCACTAAAAAAAGAAAAAATATTACTTATTTGTGCCCATGCCCAAACCGCCATTGATTTAGAGGCTGCTTTACGTATTAAAGAGGGTGTACGCTCAGCCGTGTTTCATGAAGGTTTATCTATTTTTGAACGCGACAGAGCAGCAGCTTATTTTGCTCAAGATGAAGACAGTGCTCAATTATTATTATGTTCAGAAATAGGCAGTGAAGGACGGAACTTCCAATTTGCTCATCACTTAGTTTTATTTGATTTACCTTCCAACCCTGACTTGTTAGAGCAGCGCATTGGCCGTCTTGACCGAATCGGTCAAACACAAGTGATTCGCTTACATGTACCTTATTTTGAAGACTCGGCACAACAATTATTATTTAGATGGTATCAGCATGGCATGCAAGCATTTGAGCATACTTGTATAACAGGGCGAGTTGTTTACGAAGCCTTTGGCCAACAATTATTATCATTAGCGTTAAGTGCACAGCAAGCATCTAGTGCAGCAGAGCAGTTAATCACCCACAGTAAACAAAAGCATATGACAATAAAAGCAGAATTAGAGTCAGGGCGAGATAAACTACTTGAGCTTAATTCATCTGGACAAGGCCGCGCTCATGAATTAGTAGACAAAATAGCCAAAAGTGACAGGCAAATTGATTTACCACAATTTATGTTTTCCGCCTTAGATGTATTTGGCGTACAACAAGACGATAAAGCCGATAACGCCATTGCCTTAAATCAAAGTGAACATATGCTTAATAGTAACTTCCCTTGCTTACCAGAAGAAGGAACTACCGTTACTTTCAATCGAGATACTGCCTTGTTTAATGAAAACTATCAACTACTTACTTGGGATCACCCTATGGTACGTGGTGTGATGGATTTAGTACTTAGTGATGAAATTGGTAACGCCAGCATCGGCTTACTCAAAAACGAAGCGCTCCCTGTAGGCACCTTTTTCTTAGAATGTTTATTTACGGTTGAAGCCACCGCACCAGCACATTTACAACTAGGGCGTTATTTACCAACAACACCTATCCGCATTTTAGTGGATAAAAGTGGTAATAACCTTGCTAACAAAGTCAGTGAAGCCGTATTAGATAAACAATTAATGCCTGTTAAAAAGCAAATGGCTTTACAGTTAACTAAAGCATTAAAAGCACAAATTAGCCCACTAGTGAGCAAAGCTGAAAGTCATGGCGAACACGAAATAGCCGCAATTCAAGCAAAAGCATTAAAGAATATGCAAAGTAAATTGACACTAGAACAGCAAAGGCTTACCGCTTTAAAAGCGATAAACCCAAGTGTTCGTCAAGCTGAAATTGACTTTATTAGCCAACAGCAGGCAGAATTAAATCATTATATTGATAACGCTCAATTAACTTTTGAAGCGATTAGAATGATCGTAGTAACACATTAAAAAAAGTAGGAAAATATGAGCGCAAACCCAGATTTTATTTACCAGCCCCCCATGTCGCCTTATCTTGACATTATTTATCAAGATGATGACATTGTGGTGCTTAATAAAAGCAGTGGTTTGCTCAGTGTCCCAGGACGATTACCTGAACATCAAGATTGTTTACAAAACAGAGTACAGCGCATTTTACCCAACGCTACCATAGTGCATCGTTTAGATATGGCCACATCAGGTCTACTTATCATGGCTTTAAATAAAATCGCCCATGTTGCTATTAGTCGTCAATTTGAACAAAGACAAACTAAAAAAACTTATATTGCCCGAGTCTTTGGTCACTTAAACGAATCGAAAGGCAGTGTGGATTTACCACTACTATGTGACTGGCCAAATAGGCCAAAGCAAAAAGTAGATCATGATAATGGAAAAAAATCACTCACTCACTATAAGGTGCTGAAACTTGAAGTAAATAACGCTGAAGAACATAGCACCTTAATTGAATTAACCCCTATTACAGGGCGTTCCCATCAGTTACGTGTACATATGCTGGCCTTAGGCCACCCTATTTTAGGAGACAGGCTATATGCACATCAACAAGCATTGACTAGTAGCCCTAGACTACAGCTTCATGCGAAAATGTTAACTATTACTCATCCGACAACAAATAAAACTATTGAGTTCACGGCAACTTGCCCATTTTAAACATAAGGTTGCTATGAAAAACATTCACATTTTACAACGACTAACCGATATAAAGAAATAGCCGTTAATATTGAGCATAAACTCTTGAGAAAATTATTCTTTACCGTAATCAAATTCAATTTTTATATCTTAACCTTATGTTGTTTATCAAATATATCTTTTGCCGAGCAAAATAAAACAAACTCTCAAACATCCATAAAAGATCAAAACGCCAATGTTCACCCCTTTCCCTTGCCAATTACTTTTAAGCAGCAGAAAAAAGAAGACCTACAGCATTATTTTCCATCCACCAAAGTAAAACCTATCTTGGTAGGTACTGATGATTACCTCACTCTAGTGAGTTTAAATACCAGTGCTAATCATAAAGGCGTAGCTATTTTAATCCCTGACTGGCAACAAGGTGCTACAAACCCTAAGGCAATAAATTTTTTACGTAAAACACTACCAAAATATGGTTTTACCACCATGAGTATCCAAGTCGACTCCAAACCTGACAGTTTTCCTTCTACCGCGTTAAAACTAAGCGAACAACAACAAGCAAATAAAAACATTATAGGGGCGTATAAAATGAAGTTTTACGCGCTCATCAACGCCGTCTTTGAACAAGCAAAAGAATATCCCGGCATTATCATCATGATCGCCCAAGGTAATCATGGAGCCTTGTTAATTGATTTACTTTCTGAAAATACCAACCTAACACCTAATGGCGTAGTACTATTAAGTAGTTATCGCTTAACCAATGATAAATTACTTGAGCAAGCGAATACTGATTTCGCTAAAAATCTAGCCAACATTGAACCCCCTGTATTAGATTTATATTTAAAATATGATCATGATATTGTCATCAACAAATCGCCGCAACGCCTAACAATAGTCAAACAAGAAATGAAAACTTATTACCGTCAACGCCAACTCAATAATATGGCGACTGGCTTTTATCCTGAACAGGAGTTGTTAACGCAAATCCACAGCTGGTTAAGAGCAATAGGTTGGTAGTATTAACTCTCTCACCTTCTAAGCTAGCCATTTATTGCTTAGAGAGTAAATCGTAAGCCGCTTGTATTTCCTGAGTTTTTTCTTTGGCACTTTCCATCATTTCAGGGGGTAGTCCTTTAGCAATTAACTTATCAGGGTGATGCTGTGACATCAGTTTTCGGTAAGCTTTTTTCACCTCAGCGGTTGTACTCCCCTGACTTACACCTAACACTTTATAGGCACTGTCAATTTGATGTTCACGACTACCAGCACCGCTTCGTTGGTAGCCGTGACCTGACTGTTGATGAAATGCAGCGCCCGCAATAATCATCTCTAATAAATTATCTAATTGGCGCGTCGAATACCCAAGTAATTTAGCAATAGTATGGAGCACTTCTCGCTCTTGCGAGTCTAGCTCACCATCTGAAAACGCCACTTGAATTTGAATTTCTAAAAACATTAACAATAAGTCATGACGATTACCGCAAATGCGCTTAAATTTTCTCAACCTTTCTTTAAGAGGAAAGCCTACCATCTTACCTTCACGAAAAGCATCTTGAGCTTGTTGACGCATTTCATTGCTTAATCCAAGCTTATTCATATAGGTACTGGCAAAAGCAATTTCATGATTAGTCACTTGTCCTTTTGCTTTAGCCACATGACCCATCACCGAAAAAGTGGTGTAAAAAAAAGCAGCCTGGCGAGAAATATCATCGTCTTCGCCTTGTGTTACACCGTCAAAATCAAAACCTCGGCCACGATCAAATAAATGTCCTAACCACAGCCCTAACAATGCTCCAAACAAATTTTTACTTAGCATAAAGCCAAATAGAAACCCTAAAACCTTTCCCCAGATGCGCATACTTTTCTTTTTACCTTACAATTAATAGCGAGCGTGTCATATTTGCTATATCATATACGCTTCATCGTGCATATTTAAGATAACATTACAAAAATAAATGCTTTTTCCCCGACAATTCTTTTTCTTACCCTTTATATTGACTTGCTTTAGTAGCGTAGTTTCTTATTCCGCTTTTGCTGAGCAATCCCAAAAGACAACAGAGCCGCCTTTGTTACAATGTGTTGTGCCAACTTATATACCTATGGTTGAAGACTTACCTAAAGTTACTAATGACAACATTCGCATTACTTCAAAATATTCAAGCATTGAAAAGGATCAGTATGCCCACTTTGACGGTGGTGTGACACTCGTTGATAAGAACCAAATTATCAAGGCTGACAAATTAGCTTTTGATCGCCTGATGATGACATTTAATGCTCAAGGCAATATCCACTACCAAAATAAAAGTATCGACATTATTGCAAGCGAGCTCAACGCCAACAAAAAAGATAAAGTTAGCGTTATGAAAGATGCTTCATACCAACTTTTTGGTAATCCAGGTCATGGAAGTGCCGTGAAACTTGAGTTAAATACATCCGAAGGGTTGAGCCTCTTAAACTCAACCTTTACCACCTGCCCTGACAACAAACCCGATTGGCAAATTAAAGCCTCAGAAATAAAAATATCGGCTGACGGCAATGAAGGTAACGCTTATCATGCTCAAATTAGGTTATTTGATGTCCCTGTTTTGTATCTCCCTTACTTATCTTTTCCAGTTTCCAATCAACGTAAAAGTGGATTTTTATATCCTATGATTAGCAGCTCAAATAATTCAGGTTTAGAAATTGAAATCCCATACTATTGGAATATAGCACCTGAAATGGATGCAACCATAACTCCGCGTTATATGTCAAAACGTGGGACACAATTAAAAACTGAATTCAGGTATTTATCGGGCTTACAAAATGGCAGTATCGACATAGAGTATTTAGCTAAGGATGATGCTATAACCACTAACAATAATGCTCGCTACCTTGCAAGATTTCAGCATATAGGCACTTTTTCTGACAATTTTAGAGCCTATATTGACTACACCACCCTTAGCGATGATAACTACTTAGTGGATATAGGTTCAAACCAATATAACTCAAACGATGCTTATTTATATCAAATTGGTGAATTATCCTATTTTGGTCAGCAGTGGCAAGCAACAATAAAGTTACAAGATTTTGAAATATTGGGTAATCATACGCCAAGTTATAAAACCTTACCTCAGATTGAAATTTCAAGTCAACAGCCATTAACCTCACTTATTCACGCAAATTTACCAGGCCAGTTTGAAATTTACTCAGAGCTAACCAGCTTTCAAAACGAAGTTAAAAACCAACTTAATGCAAATCGCTTTCATGTCGAGGCGGGGCTAACTTTCCCTATTTCTACACCCGCTTGGTTTTTTAATTCCGAGTTAAAACTGATGCATACTTATTATCAACAAGATAATATAGAACTACATAATCAACTGACCAAAACCGTGCGCCGTACACTACCAAAAGTTCGTATTCACGGGGGGATTAACTTTGACCGTAACATGACATTATTTGGTTCATCTTATACCCATACACTAGAGCCACAACTACAATATTTATATCTCCCTGAAAAAAACCAAACACATATTGGTTTATATGACACCACTGCCTTGCAAGACGATTACAATGGTTTATTCAGAGATATAAGGTACAGCGGTTTAGACAGAATAGCAGGTGCTAACCAATATACTTGGGGGGTAACCAGTCGAGTACTTGACACCTCAAATAGTGAAATTTTTCGTCTCAGCTTAGGACGAATACATTATTTACAGAACAACAATACCTTTGACGAATTCATTGATTTAGCCTCACAGCACACTAAAACTTATCAACAATCATCGGTTGCTGTAGATTTATTTTACCGGCTTAACCACCAGTGGCAAATAAGCTCTGATATTCAATATAATACTTTTGATGACTTTACCAACAAAAGTCAAGTTGCACTGAACTATAAAATTAATAAATATAATTCACTTCAATTGAACCATAGGTATACTCGTAATGTCTCAGGTAATAGTTTAGAGCAAGCCTCTTTACTGGCAAACTTTGCTATTAATAAAGATTGGGCATTTGTTGGTCGCTTAACTGAAGATATCAAGCACAAGCGTAATTTAGAGGCTTATGCAGGTTTTCAATACGAAAGCTGCTGTTGGGCATTACGTATTGCCTATCATAGGCATATTAACTCTATCTTAGATGATGACACTGATTTCAATGAAAACCGCGATGAATTCAACAGTGGTTTCGTGTTAGAGTTCATTATTAAGGGATTAAATGGCAAACAAGGCCCTATCGGTACACAAGAAATGTTCGAATCCAGTATATTCGGTTATAAACGACCCTATTACTTACAAAATTAATGACCAATAAAATAGCAAATTAATAATTCAAATATCACCATTAACAAAGATGTAAATTCATGAAAAATTTAGTTCAAATCCTAATACTTTCAAGTGTTTTTTATATGGCAATAGGCTTTCAAGCACTTGCTAAAGAAGAACAACTAGATAAAGTTGCCGCAATTGTCAATAACTCAGTCGTGCTTGAGTCTGAAATACAAGACCTATTAACCAGTATTAAAAATCAAGCCAAGAAAAACAATCAATCCTTACCTTCGGATAATGCCTTACGTACGCAAGTCATGGATAAGCTGATCAATGACAGCTTGGTATTACAAATTGGTGAACGTATGGGCATTCAAGTTAGTGATGCACAGCTTGATCAAACCATAGCAAATATGGCGGGTGAAAATAAACTCACTTTGTCACAATTTCGCCAAGAAATTATTAGTGACGGCACTGACTATGAAAAATACCGAGAAAATGTTCGCACTGAATTAATTTCAGGTGAGGTGCGCCGAAACAGTGTCAGACGCAGAATTTTTATTTCACCACAAGAAATAGAAAACTTGCTTGAGTTAATGAAAGCACAAACAAACAATGACGTTGAATACCACCTCGGCCATATACTGATTGAAATACCATCAGAGGCAACACAGAAAGAGATGACTTCGGCAAAAAATCGCGCTGAAAAAGTGATTGAATTATTAAATAACGGCTCTGATTTCACCAAGATAGCCATTGCTTCTTCAGGTGGTAGTAATGCATTAGAAGGTGGCGATTTAGGTTGGAAAAACATCAACGAAATGCCAACGCTTTTCTCTGAACTTATCGATGGTAAAGATAAAGGCACAGTTGTTGGTCCAATTCGAACAGGGCTTGGCTTTAGTATAGTGAAAGTACACGATATTCGCGGCCGACAACTCGTGGAAGTTGAAGAGGTTAAAGCGCGTCATATTCTGATAAAACCTTCGATTATTTTAAGTGAAGAAAAAGCCGAAGAGCAGCTACAAGGGCTACTAGAGAAGATTACCGCTGGCGAAGCAACATTTGCAGACGTAGCCAAAGAGTTTTCCCAAGGACCAACGTCCATTCGTGGCGGCGATTTAGGTTGGGCAGACCCTAAAAGCTATGATCCAGCCTTTAGAGATGCTTTAGCTACCCTGAAAAAAGGAGAATACCATCAACCATTTCGCAGTTCATTTGGCTGGCACATTGTTTATCTAGAAGACAGACGCATGGTTGATGCTACATCACAAATGAACCAAAATCGTGCCTATCAAATTCTACACAGTCGTAAATTTGGCCTAGAGAGCGCACGTTGGATGAAAGAAACCCGTGACGAAGCTTATATAGAAGTATTTGAACAGGATAGTCAGTAATGACCAAACGCATTGCTATAACACCTGGAGAGCCAGCAGGCATAGGCCCAGATTTAATTATTGCTATTGCTCAGCAGGCTTGGTCTGTACAAATAGTTGTCGTTGCCTCTAAGTTACTGATTAATGAACGAGCACAACAATTAAATTTACCCGTCACTCTACTTGATTATGACGCTAATGCAGAGGCAATCCCGCAGCAAGCAGGGACCATAACCATACTTGATACACCGCTTGCAGAGCCTTGTGTTCCTGGCCAGTTAAACACTAATAATGGTGCTTATGTAGTTGATACCTTAAAAATAGCCAGCGATAAAAATATGTCAGGAGAGTTTGATGCTATTGTTACCGGTCCAGTCAATAAAGGTTTAATCAACAAAGCCGGTGTGCCTTTTAGTGGTCATACCGAATACTTTGCTCACCAAGCTAACTGCTCTGATGTTGTTATGATGCTAGCAACAGAGGGCTTACGGGTCGCCTTAGTGACAACACACATCCCCCTAGCGTATGTTTCTAAAGCAATAACTTATGAACGTTTACAAAAAGTTACTCGTATCTTGCATACTGATTTGCAGAATAAATTTGGTCTTGACTCTCCAAAAATATTTGCTTGTGGTATAAACCCTCACGCTGGAGAAGATGGTCACTTAGGTCGCGAAGAGATCGATATTATGATTCCCGCTTTTAATGAATTAAGGAACGAAGGTATCGATATTATCGGGCCACTGCCTGCAGATACTATATTCCAAGAGAAATACTTAACACAGGCTGATGCCATTTTAAGCATGTATCATGATCAAGGTTTACCGGTATTAAAATATAAAGGTTTCGGCTCATCGGTTAATATTACTTTAGGCTTACCTTTTATACGGACTTCCGTGGATCATGGCACAGCGCTCGAGTTAGCTGGCACAGGTCAAGCTGACTCAGGCAGTATGATCGAAGCCATGCGTAACGCTATTGAATTAATCAATAGCAGTAAAACGAGCAACAGCTAATTAGAACGAGAAATTATGAACAGTAAAAACCACTTAGGTCATCAGGCTAAAAAGCGTTTTGGTCAAAACTTTTTACATAACGATGCCATTATTAGCGATATCGTTGATGCAATTAACCCTGAACCAGGCGAAAACTTAGTAGAGATAGGCCCTGGCCTTGGTGCACTTACAGAGCCTGTTGTTGAGCGCGCAGAGAAACTTTCCGTCGTTGAGTTAGATAGAGATTTAGCCTACAGACTTCGTCACCATCCTTTTTTGGCACCTCATTTAACTATTTATGAAATTGACGCCTTAAAGTTTGATTTTTCCCAATTAGCTATTGAAAAACCTCTACGCATCTTCGGCAATTTACCTTACAACATTTCCACACCATTAATTTTTCATCTATTAACTTTTAAAGATAAGGTTAAAGATATGCACTTTATGCTGCAAAAAGAAGTGGTTGAGCGTATGGCAGCAGGCCCAGATTGTAAAACTTATGGCCGTTTGTCAATCATGACCCAGTATCAGTGCCAAGTTTTCCCTGTTATGGAAATCGGCCCTGAAGCATTTAAGCCAGCCCCCAAAGTTGATTCAGCTATTGTCCGCTTAGTGCCTCATGAAGAAATTAAAAACCCAGTTAAAGATATCCATGCATTGAATACGGTTTGCTTAACGGCTTTTAACCAAAGACGAAAAACCATCCGTAATAGTTTTAAAAAGCTTATCAGTATTGAACAGCTCGCTTCTCTTAATGTTGATGCCAATCTTCGCCCTGAAAATCTAACCCTTGATGATTATATTACGTTGGCTAATTTTCTTGTTGACAACCCTGTTGAACAGCTTGAAGAAAGCAACACTAAATTGTCAAGACGAGCAGCTAGAGCAGCTAAGCAAAAGGCAAGCAACAAGGAATAGTGTCTATGGCTATTTATTTAGTGGGCGATATTCAGGGGTGTTATCAAGAACTACAAGCATTACTCGCTCAGGTTGGTTTCAACAAAGACAAAGATCAACTTTATGTTGCAGGTGACATGGTAGCTCGCGGTCCGGACTCTTTAGCCACTATCAGATTTATCAAATCTCTTGAAAGATCAGCTAAAGTGGTGCTAGGCAATCATGACCTACATTTACTTGCCGTTTACGCGGGTCTAAAAAAAGTAAAGCAAGAAGATAAACTCAACGAATTACTTAATGCTGATGATGTCGATGAGCTAATGCAATGGTTAGCTCAACAGCCTCTGCTACAACAGATCAATAATGAAAATGCTTATATGAGTCATGCAGGAATTTCACCTCAATGGACATTAGCAACAGCCATTGAACAAGCTAAATACGCACATAAAAAATTAAGTTCAGACAATCGAGATTATTGGCTACAGACTATGTATGGCGAATACCCCAATGATTGGCAACAAGCCAAAAGTAAAGAAGATAAATTTCGCTATACCATTAACGCGTATACTCGCATGCGATATTGCGATCAAAAGAATCATTTAGAGTTTAACGAAAAACTGGCGCCAAATGCATTATCTTTTAAGCCTGCTCATCCAAAACCAAGGTTAGTACCTTGGTATGAAGCTTCTAATGTAATTAAGAACACCACTTGGGTATTTGGTCATTGGGCAGCCTTAATGGGGCAATGTGATAAAGAAAACCTTTATGCGCTCGATACTGGCTGCGTTTGGGGGAATCATTTAACTTTATTACGTTGGCATGATAAAGCTTTGTTTGTTGAGACCGCAAGATAAAAATTATATACTGTCAATATCAGAGTGAAAAAACTGTTCATCTTGATATACTTAATAATAGGCTAAAATATATTAAACATATCTGCTTGTATGTCGATATAACAGGTTAGTGCTTTAGGGGGCTTTTAAAGGAAAAAAGCTTACGCAAAAATAATAAAAGGGACTAAAATAAAAGTGTTACTCCCCATTTCAAGCTCTGTAACACGCTAAATAATACATATGCTTAAAAAATATAATTGGTGATATTTATGAATTTAACCGTAGCGAAAAGAATTATTGGTGGTTTTGCCACAATATTAATTCTGCTTGTCGTAACTAGTGTGATTTCTTGGGTCAACCTCAATACAATAAATGAATCCACTGAGCAGCAAAACCAACTAGCTATTCCGACGCTAAAAGGTAGTAATCAATTAACCCTGCAACTGAACAAAATGGCAAACTTCACTTTGGAGGGGTTTTATACTAACGAGTTAGCATTACTTGACGAAAGACTGCAAAATTTTAATAGTATAAATACAAAATTTTCTCCAGCATTTAAACAATTAAAGAATTTAGTTAAAAACGAAAACAACCTAATTTCTAACCTTAACAAAGTGACTAAAATTTATAGTGACTTTGAACAAAATGCGCTGTCAGTGTTTGATAACAGAAAAATCTCTATCGAGCAAAAAAACATCTTGGCAGAGAAAATCAGTAATTTAGAAGAAAAAGCTGATGATGCTGTCACCGTGCTGCTAGATTTGGCCGATCACGATTTAGCCGATAGTAAGCTGCAACGCGCCATTAATTTAAGTGAACAACTTGAAAATCAATTTAATAGCATCGTCTCCTCCTCTTTCGAATACAGAGATACATTAAGTGACTCAACAGCAGAGCTTATTGAAAGCGAAATATCGTTTAGCTTAGAAGCGGCACAAAGCTTAGTAAATGACATTATTGCTGAACTAACCTTAAATGATGTTGCGGATGTAAGTGACGATTTATCCAACACTTTCACTGAGCTTGAAGAGTTATTGTCCATCGATTCAGGCATACTGTTTCACAAGCGTTCGCAATTAACCGCTAACCAGCAAGCAAAAACAATGTTATCTGCGCTTCAAACTAATACTGAGCAAGTGAATAAGATATTAGATAGACAAGTAAATTTAGCTAACCAAACAACAGAACAAGCCGGTAAATTGGTTCAAAGCAAAGTGTCCGAAGGTAATACACTAACAATAATCATTATGCTAGGCTCAATTTTTATTGCTGTTATCATCACTCGCTTTACCCTTATTAGTATTACTGGACCACTTGGGCGTGTTAACGACATGCTAAATATTGTTGCTTCGGGTGATCTTTCTCGCAAACTAGATGAAAGTGGACAAGATGAATTTGCACAGTTAGCAAAAAACTGTAATTTACTCATTGATAGTTTACGAAACTTAATTGAAGGTATCGTGAATCGTTCTTCTCAACTGGCCTCCTCTGCAGAAGAAACCTCAGCTGTTACCGCTGAAAGCACGACAGCAATAGAAGAGCAACGTAATCAGGTTGAGCAAGCCGCTTCTGCTACCACAGAAATGAGTAGTACCTCACAAAGTGTATTATCAAGTGCTAATGATGCCCTAAATGAAATCAAACACGCTGATGACGAGGCTGAAAGAGTCAAAACAATTTCTGGTCGTAATAGAAAAACCATTGAGCAACTCGCTGGTGAAGTAGACTCCGCGGCACAAGTTATTAATCAACTACAGCAAGATAGCGCATCTATTGGTGGTATTTTAGATGTCATACGTGGTATAGCCGATCAAACTAACTTACTTGCTCTTAACGCTGCTATTGAAGCTGCACGAGCGGGTGAGCAAGGTCGTGGTTTTGCCGTGGTTGCAGATGAAGTAAGAACACTTGCAAGTAGAACGCAAGAATCAACCTCTGAAATTCAAACCATGATTGAAGCCTTGCAAACTGGTGCAGGTAAAGCAGTAACGGTAATGGATGCAGGTAAGTCTAAAGCCGCTGATTGTGTTACTCAATCAGAAGAAGCAGATAAAGCATTAGAAACCATTACCCATGCTGTTCATGAGGCATACGATCGCAGCTCACAAATAGCCACAGCGGCAGAAGAGCAAAGTGTTGTTGCTCACGAAATTAGCGAAAATTTAGAGTCTATTGTGACCATAGCTGAGCAAACAGCGGCAGGTTCTCAACAAACAGCAGCCTCGAGTAATCAAGTAGCAAAACTCTCTGAAGAGCTACAACAATCTGTATTAGAGTTTAAATTATAATAAAATAAAGACCTCAACCTTATAGAATAAAGCCCTTTGTTGAACAAATCCTAACAAAGGGCTTTTTTTCGTCAAATTTATTTGGTTAGATCAAGTCATGAAAACATATTGGTAACAACGCTTCATAATTTTTCCAAGCTTTAGTGCGCTTAGCCTGTAACCCTTCACGAAGTTGAACATCACTTAAGGTGGCAACATACCCCTCCTGCTGAGCAAAATCTAAACAGGAGGTTTGGTAAGTTAAACCGCAAAAAGCTAATACCTTAGACAAAACTTCCTGAGGATTTTTCACTAATATGTCATAGCTAACCGAGTGAAAAAATTCGGGTAACACTTTTTGCCAATGAGCCATAATTTGTTGATAGTTTTGGTGATATTGAGCAATCTCCTCAAAGGAACAAAAATAGGGTTCATTTGCCTCAAAATAATTACTAAAGATTGACCAAGTTACATCTTTAGCGTCGCGTGAAATATGAATAACTTTAGCCTGTGGCAATATGATTTTGATTAATCCTATAGATTGATAATTTGCTGGCATTTTATCAATAATGAAATTTGCATTAGGCGCAATTGTTTGCATATTTTTTAAGTAATGCTGACCTAATAACTCACACTGCTTTATTGTTAATTTTTGGCAAGCAAATGGAAATTCTTGACCGGTGAGTTGAGCAATGCCTTGAGCAATATCTCCCGCAATAAAAGGTAGCTCTCCTGCTGAATCAATATCACTATGTGCACTTAACATATGCTCTAACAATGTTGATCCTGAACGAGGTTGACCGACAATAAAAATAGGCGTCAGACTCGTTTTTTGGCTTACTGCAGGGCTAGAAAAACGAGTGAGTAGCTCGATTGAAAAAGTATCAATTAAACAAGCAAAATAACTTTGCATATCGGCAACTGAAAAAGTTACTAGGCTTCTTTGCGTATCATTTGCCTGTTGAAAGTGGAAAAAGGCTTCTTTAAACTTACCCGCTTGTTGAAATAATTGAGCAAAAGCATAGTGTAAAAGAATTTGTTCTTGAGAGTTTAGGCAATTGCTATTCCCCTTTACTTTCTCCAGCATATAATCCGTATAATCATCAAAATCAAGTTGACTTTTAATGCGTACTTTTAGCGCAAATGCCTGACAGTTTTCAGGGTGAATTTTGATTAGATCATCTAAATACTTATTCGCTATGTCTCGTTGATTTGATTGACAATAAAAGACAGCTATAGCCTGTAAGCTAGGTAGAAAGACCGGGTTCAACTCAACTGCACGTACTAAAGCCTGCTCAGCTTCGGTATATCGCTTTAATCTTTCACACGCTGAGGCGAGTGACAACCATAACTGAGGAACATTGGCTACCAAGTTAACACAGCGAGTAAAAATATCGTAACTAGCTCGATAACTATCAAGTGCCAAAGCTACCTTTCCTAACCCCCATAATGCATCAATATCCTTAGGATTTGTGCGCAATAACTCTCTATAAATCTGCTCGGCTTCCGTTAACCTTCCCTGCTGAAAAAGCTGATTGGCTTGCAGTATTTTACTCATATTTGTCCATAATTTTTTTTGCTTTAATGTCACCTAGAGCAATACCAAGTACATTAATTAATTGTTCTCACCTTGAAAGTAACAGCTCTTAGCGATAAAAATAAAAAACCCCAGTCAATGCTGAGGTTTTTAGCTTAACAACTCTTTCTTATTTTAATAAATTAGAAATTATAAGTTGCTTTTACGTAGTAGAAACCACCGTTAAAACCAAATGGTGAAGTTTCATAATAAACACCACCCCACTGATTATTTACACACGGTTCTGCCACACTACCACAAGCTGCAGCACCAGCATCCGTGAAGTTAATTTTAGTTGCTTCTTGGTCAAACAAGTTTTGTGCACCAACTGATAAGGTAAGATCATCATTTAAGAAATAACTCACCTCAGCATCAAGCGTTAACGCCGCTTCACCCGTATTGATTGTCGCATCATAATCTACATGCACACCTTGGTATTCACCATAGTAGTTAGCACGAGCGAAGAAGCTAAAATCTTCATAGTTTTGCAACCACGTAAAGGTAGCACGATGATTTGGTAAATCATTTTCTAAACGCGATACTTTAAAATCACCCGTAACTTCTGTGTAGCTATCTACTTCCGTTTTATTGTAATTATACGCTAAACTGAATGTGCTATCACCGTCAAGTATACTGGTTGAATAGTTGGCAATTAAATCAACACCTGTGGTGGTGGTATCAAAGTCATTAGTGAAGAAGCTTACTTGCTGAATTGAATCAACATTAGGTACACCTGCCGCTTTTAGTGCTACTTTATCATCAGCCGATAATGCGTATCTTTCAGATTGAGAAATACGATCTTCGACTTCAATCTTATAAGCATCTAAGGTCATAAATATATCCCCTAGGCTCCATACCACCCCAAGAGCGACACTTTTAGATTCCTCTGGCGTCAACTCAGTAGCACCAAGTTGTACCGCAATAGGGTTAGATGCCGGTAATAATGCGGAATCAACCAACACACCACCATCAAGGGCTGTCTGTACATTAGAATAGTTCGCTTGACCAACGGTTGGCGCACGGAAACCTGTACTCAATGAACCTCGAATAGAAAGCTCATCGGTAATATCATATTGAGCCGTGAGTTTGTAGTTAATATCATCGCCAAAACTTGAATAGTCTTCATAGCGCAAAGCAGTACCAAGCAATAAACTGTCGGTTATTTGTGCCTCTACATCCACATATACTGCATAGTTTTGGCGAGAGAAAACACCGGCCGCACTTGGTTTAAAGCCAGGAAAACCGTTTGAACCAATACCAAAACCTTGTTCCGTATATGGCCCTGCAGTAAACGATTCAACATCACCCGCGGTTACTTCAAATGATTCACTATGCCACTCATAACCACCAGCAATTAATAATGCATCAATAGAGTCAACGTCAATATCTTTACTAAAATCGACATTAAAGCTTTTTTCTAGCTGGGTGTGCTTACCCGGTTCAAAATCGCGCGGCGTTTCAGGGCCTAAAGAAGCATTTAACGTGTCGTAAATCACATAACTTGATTGGTTACGGCCTACAGAAGCACTCACGTCGTATACTACATTGTTATCGAGCTCACCACGCGTACCAAAAGTTACCGCGGTATCTACGATATTGCCACCAAAGTTAGGCGTAAAACCACCAGGCAACATTTCGTTAAAAGAAAAACAATTATCGTTATTAGCAACGTTATCAATATAGTCTTGCTGAGTTAACACGTTACCACTTGTAATTGGTACGGCTTGACATGTTCTTGCTGCTCCTCCAGCTTGAGCAATATCAGCAATTAATAATGAGCCACCACCGTCACCTGAATACACACCACCACGTGTATGCGGATTACGGAAATAGAAACCACCACGCACATCACGCTCTGAGTAGTTAGCAAACATATAAGCTTCTTTGTCGTTGCCTAAATCTAAACCAAAGTTACCAAAAATAGTGATATCGTCATTAACTTCTGGTGAACCCCAAATTTGCGCTAAACTTGAGACATCATTATTACCCGCAGCAATAAAGCCTGCTGCATCTGGACGCTGTACGCTGCGGCTAGTGGCGTCAGAGGTTTTATACTGAAAAGTTAAGTTAGCAAAACCATCATCTGTTAACGGCAAACCAATATTACCAGCCACTTCAACCGTATCACCATCTCCTTCGTAATATGAACCGTAACGTGCGGTTAACGTGCCGCCATCAGCATCATCTTTGAGAACAAAGTTCATCACGCCTGCTATTGCGTCTGAGCCGTATTGCGCGGCAGCACCATCACGAAGTACTTCCACTTGCTTTAATGCAGCACTTGGAATAACACCAATATCAGGACCCTGAGCACCATCATTTATACCACCGCCTAACATTGCAATAACCGAGGCACGGTGACGACGCTTACCATTTACAAGAATTAAGGTACTATCTGAAGACAAGCCTCGTAAGTTAGCAGGCTTAACCAAACTCGCAGCATCTGAGATGGGGTTTTCATGAACGTTGAACGAGGGTATGGTGCCTTTAAGTAATTCAAGCATATTAGTATTACCAGCACGATCTAGTTCTTCACTACCAATTAAATCAACAGGTACTGGTGAATCGTTGACTGAACGCGGCGCACCACGAGAACCAACAACGATGATTTTTTCTACCTGTTCTTCTTTTGCTGAATCTTCAGCACCTGCAGCATACGAGGGTGCAGTGCCCAACGCTACGCCCACTGCAAGGGCTAACGTGGTAGCACGAAATGTATTAGACATGTTATTTCCTTCTTTATTTTAATTTATTAACCAACAAGCTGTTTAAAAGTATTATAAACAGCTTGTGATTTTTTATAGTTATTCGCATCTCTTGCATTCTACGGCAAGTAAATACGTAGCAAAAACCGTGATAATAATCACAGAAGCCAACCATTTATAGATCACTCTGTCTCACTTTACAAGTAAATGATATTGTGAAGAAACATTAAAAACACTGTGTGTTAAAGTAAAATATATTAAAAAAATGTTAACTACGACAACAGCTATTAAAAAGTAAAAAAAACTTATTCAGCTACATCCCTACAATTACCGTGGTTTACAGGCAAATCAACAAAAACATCACTCCGAAATATTTCGTAAAGAATTTTTTTAAAATTACGCGATGTCAGTCATTGAAATTTTTTTGTTTTTTTGTCCATTATAAATAAATTGAGCATATGTAAAGTAAACACACAAGATGATTGTGTTTGCTTTTTGACCAACACAGGAGTAAGTAAGTATTGACAACAACAGGCACACCTTTATAATTCCACCCGCTTAAAGTTCGTTTTTATATTGTTGTACACCATTTCGCTGATAATTCTTATTTCTGAGTTGTCACGTCCTGTTTTATAAGTAATAGCAACACTTTTTAGCAAACCCGCTTTTACTATTTAAGCTTGATCTAAGATAGCAATAAGCACACTTACTCATAAAATTTAGGATACAAATATGTCTACAACTACTGGTACAGTAAAATGGTTTAACGAAGCAAAAGGCTTCGGTTTCATCGAACAACAAAACGGCCCTGACGTTTTTGCACACTTTAACGCGATTGTTGGTGATGGTTTTAGAACCCTCACTGAAGGCCAAAAAGTTGAATTCAAAGTAACTGATGGTCAGAAAGGCCCACAAGCTGAGAATATAGTTGCTCTTTAATGAGTAGCTGAACATAATCGCAAAGATTATTGAACAAAAACAACAAAGCCAATCACTAGCTGTTATTGGCTTTTTTACTTTTTAGATCATTGCCTCATCCTTCTGGCTTTTCATTTGTTTAATTTTTCGTAATACAAACGATAGCCTCGTGCCGCTTTACTCAAATTTCCTGGTGTTATATTAATAATATTCTTTAATTGCGTAGCCAATTCAAAAAGGGCTTGCTGCTTACCTCTAACTAATTCAATTTCGATTTCGCTAATGATAAAGGAGCGATGGTAGTTATCAACACAGATATCACCATTATCTAATGCTAATTCAATCACATTTTCACCCTGCTTAATCAACCATGTTTTACGAGTAAAATGAGTTGAAAAAATCACCCGTAACTTTTGATGCAAAGACGATAAGTCAACGCCTTCTGGCCAAACATGTACGGGAAACAAGGATAATTCAAGTTGCTTAGTGGGAATATTTACATTAAATTCAGGCCGTTGATGCAAACCATCAACAACGGTACCTGAGGTTTTGATCGTTTGCTCATAGTTATTTTCTACTGTTCTGATCCGTAAGCCAACATCCATTTTTCTTAATTCAAGGGTTGGTGTATCAAAATAATCATTACACAATTGTTTGTGAGCAAATATAAAATCTACTTTATTTGCCGATAACATAGCGCTAATTTTATCGGCGACTTGATCATTTTTGTTGTTATTTTCTGGTAACAGGTACTTAAGTTCTATTTCTGCACTCATTAACTTTTTCATCACTCTTCATTATTTTTTAAACATGCACAGGATACACCTTGTTAAGACTGATACCCAATTTTATATTACTATCAAAAACTTGATATAACGGCGTCAAACACATAATATTTGTTTTCTAATGATTTTTTACCCAATGGTATGGTTTTAGTATGAATATTCTAGCTCTTTCCCTAAGGCAAGCAATTAAGCAAAGTGCCCTAGGTTTTTTCATCATTTTTTCTACTGTATTTTCTCTGCAAGCTCAAGAAAATCCATTAGAAAACAAACAAGGCTATATCTCTGATGACTTGTTTATATATATGCATGCAGGCCCTAGTACTAATTACCGTATTTTAGGCACTATTAATGCTGGAGCTCAAATAGTAATTACGGGAAAAGTTGAGAATAATTACAGTGAAATTATTGATGAAAAAAAACGTGTTACTTGGGTCGAATCAAAATATGTCACCAGTAAACCTGGACTTCGCTTTGTTGTTGCTGAACTAAATGGCAAAATAGCGTCAAGAAATGGCTTAACAACACAGCTTGATGGCAAAATAAATGAACTAACCAACAACCTAGAGCAATTAAATCAAGAAAAACTTGCTCTACAAAATAAATTTAATTCAATAAAACAACAATTTAAACAAACAAAAAGCAAAGTAAGAGACCAAGACACTAAAATTAAAACGCAATGGTTTTTTAATGGCGCGATGGTGTTAGGGGTAGGCTTATTTTTAGGGCTAATCTTACCTAAATTTTTTACTCGTCGTCGTAGCTCAATGGACAGCTGGAGTTAACGCTATACAAAGAGGTAATACAACACCAACATTCTCTTAATCTGCAATAGCGACTGGTCATTTCACGCGGCATATTCTGAAGTTGAACCTTGTATTACTTTAACAAATTTTAGCTAACGGATCCTATTAATGACCTTTACATGTTATATTCCAAACTTAGTAGTGTTATTTGTCCTTAGCGCTCCACCTCTTTCTTTTTAAGGGTCTAAGAAAAAGGTAGAGTCCAATGTATAATCAAGTAAAAACTAATTATAAATGCCTCGATTTAGCGCGTTACTAACAATCTATCACCACTCATTTAACCACCTTAGGAGTATAGTAATTTTTGCGCAGCTCCTGTATCATTTGCAATAAAACTATGACTATTTCTATGAACATCAAAGCTTTCTTATTTTTTTCTCGCGTTAATCTTTTTAGCCTTGCAAAAAAAGGTTATTTACCTAACTTTTTTCGCATTTTACTCTTTACTACATTATTACTTGGCTTATTCATACCGTCAGCTTTTGCAACGCCTTGGGTTGGCACCGATGATCCTTACCTTAAGGCCAGTATTAAAGCCTTAGCACATGGCGGCATTATTAAAACACCAATTAATACTTATCCACTGATGTATAAAAATATTGTTTCTGATTTAAATGCAGCCAAGTATAAAAATACTCCCCAGCATTTAAAATTTGCATTACAGTATGTAAAGCACGCCCTTAAATACTCAAAGAAACCCTCAACTAAAGGTTTGAAGATCAAAGCTACTTCTAACAATGATGATTTCCAATCAGTGGGTGAACGTTATCAAGCTAAAGGCGAACTCAATGTCTTTTATGAAAATATTGGCGATAATTGGGCATTTAAAACCAGTGTTAATTACACCAATAATGCTGCAAATAATAAAAACCTTAATTTTGAAGGTAGTTATTTAGCTACATTTGTTGGTAACTGGGTAGTGAGTTTAGGTCAGCAGTCTCAGTGGTGGGGACCAGGTCAAGACAGCACTCTGATTCTAAGCAACAACGCCATTGCTGTACCTGCGCTAAAATTTACCCGCCATACTAATGAAGCGATTGACTTTCCTGTATTGAATTGGCTTGGACCAATAAGCATGACAACCCATTTTGGGGTTCAAGAGCATAATAATCAAACTGAGAACATTCGCATCTGGGGCGCGAGAGTTAATTTTAAACCGATTGACTCTTTAGAAATTGGTTTTAGCCGGGCAGCACAGTGGGGTGGCAACGGCAGAAAAACGAATTTCAGAACTTTTTGGAATATGCTACGCGGCAATGATAATACCGAGATTGATGGCGAGATAACTAAAGAAACCGAACCAGGCAATCAACTTGGCGGCATGGATATTCATTGGTCAACATCACTCTTTGAACAAAACCTAGCTCTTTATGGCGAAGTGATTGGCGAAGATGAAGCGGGTGGTTTGCCTGCCAATATAATGTATCAACTAGGCTTAGAAACATCGTTTGGTGATGGTGAGAAATTAGGTCAGTTTTTTATTGAGTATGTCAATACCTTTGTCGATTGTACAATAGGTGGTCATATTGGCGTTAGAGGTAATTGTGCCTATGAACACGGTGTTTTCATTGACGGTTATCGCCGTTATCGCCGTTCCATGGGCAGTACGTACGACAGTGACAGTGAAGTATTAACTGTAGGGCTTAATCAAGTTCAATCTAACGACACCAGTTGGTATGCTAAGCTAAAGCTCCTTCATATTAATAAAGACGACAGTGATAGGGGCGGTCGCAGCTTTGCTCACCCAGTGAGTGAATTTGCACAAAAAAGGCTCCAAATTGAAGGAGGATATCGCTTTCCGGTGATGAAAGGCTTACTAAATATTGAAGCGACTCTTTTTCGCAGTAAAATAACACGCAATAATGAAACTGACATTGATGGCAGCTTAAAAGCAAGTTGGGAATACCACTTTTAATTCTTAGCCAGGGTAACGATGAGTTCATTACCCTTTAAGCGCTATGATAAAACACATAGCAACAACTTAACTTTTTTTGTCACAAACAATATGAATAAATATATAAGGAAGTAATCCGTGCCAATAGCAAATATCATCTGTATGAAATGGGGTGACAAATACGGCCCCGATTATGTTAACACTCTATATTCCATGGTATGCCGGCATATGCGTCGTCAATTTCGATTTATTTGTTTAACAGATGACAGCACTGGCTTATCCGCTGGTATAGAGTCGTACCCCATTCCTCAATTAAATATTCCTGATGGCCCTGAGCGAGGCTGGGACAAATTAGTAACATTCACAGCCCCTTTGTATGATCTCGAAGGCGAAGCACTATTTTTAGACTTAGATATTGTTATTGTTGATAACATCGACTGCTTTTTTGATCATGATGCGCAGTTTCCTATCATTAAAGATTGGGTTAAGAAAGACGTTACTGGCAACTCATCGGTTTACCGTTTTACCCTCAATCAACATGAAGACATTCTAACTAACTTTAGAAAAAACCATCATAAAATCCGTAAAAATGTAAGGAATGAACAAGAATATTTATCTCAGTACATGGCCAGTAAGGCACAATTGACTTACTGGCCAGAAAGTTGGTGCAAAAGTTTTAAATATAACTGTGTACAAAAAGGCTTGTCTGCATGGTTTACCCCTCCAAAAAAACCAGCGGGGGCTAAAATCATTGTCTTTCATGGTAAACCTAACCCACCTGATGCCATCATTGGTCGCAGTGGTAAATGGTATCGAAAAGTTCTTCCTTCAACTTGGGTGGCAGAAAATTGGCAATAACTAATTTTAGAATTAATCGTATTTTATATTGTGTTATTATCTATTTATGGTTGCCTTTTATGTTCTTACGCATTTGGCGTAAAGGGCGTAAATCACCAGAATATCGAAAGCAGTGGTTTCAACGCTTAGGTTTTTTTAAGGCGCCTAAAGGTATTGAACATGGTCTTTGTTTCCACTGTTGTTCTATAGGAGAAACTATTGCCGCCATCCCGCTGATTAAGGCATTACAACAAAAACATTCCAAGCTTCCCATAACCGTTACAGCAACAACACCAACAGGCTTAGAACAAATTAAGTTAGCCTTTGGCGATAGTGTTTTTTACACCTATCTACCTTTTGACACGCCTGGTGCAATGAAACGTTTTATCGCTAAAATTAAGCCACAATTTTTAATTATAATGGAAACGGAGTTATGGCCTAACTTATTACATTATGCTCATCTTAATAAAACGAAGGTACTAATAGCAAATGCACGCTTATCGCAGCAATCATTAAAAGGATACTTAAAAGTAGCTAAAGTAAGCCATGATATGATGACTCATATCAATAAGGTAGCGGTTCAAAACAAGGAAGATGGACAAAGATTTTTGCAATTAGGCCTAACTGAACAGCAATTAGCGGTAGTAGGCAATGTAAAATTTGACATCGTGTTAAATCAAGAACTGAAACAAGCCAGCCATAAAATAAAGCAGTTATGGGCTCCAAGCAGACCTGTTTGGGTGGTTGGTAGCATTCACTTAGATGAAATAACAGCTATTCTACATGCTTTTAAAAGCGTGCTTGCCGCCATCCCTGACACACTATTAGTTATTGTTCCTCGTCACCCTGAATATTTTCACACCGTAGAAGAGCACATAATCAATGAGAAATTAACCATGGTTAAACGCAGCGATGCCATTTCTCCGAGTAAAACAACTCAAGTAGTACTTGGCGACTCTATGGGGGAGCTTTTGACCTTTTGGGGTATTGCCGACGTTGCATTTGTTGGTGGTAGTTTAATTGAACACGGAGGCCATAACCCTTTAGAACCAGCCGCATTTTCTGCACCCGTCATAAGTGGACCACATACCTTTAATTTTAGGGAGGTTTATGCGTTATTGGAAAACAGCGAGGCAGTGTTAATTGCCAATAATACTAAAGAGTTAGCAGCCAGTGTTATCCGATTATTAAGTGATAAGCCATATCAAATCAAACTTGGTAATAACGCCTGCCAAGTGATTAAAGAAAATATAGGCGCATTAACATTGCTTATTGCTGAGGTTGAAAAGTTACTTGCCTCAACAATAAAGCCACAGTAACCTATACCGTCAATTTTTCATCATATAAATCCCCTCAAGCACGATTATGAACAAAATAATTTTTGTCGCCAACTCAAGTAAACGATATCGCTATTATCAGTTAATTGCCAAAACGATGAAAAATTCAGCTCAAGTTATATTTCCTGTTTACCCAACGCTATCGTTAATATTCGGTTTCTTTAGAGCCGTTCCGTTTGATGGTGATCAATTATTAGCAGCACATCTTCGTCGTCAGAGAATAAACTACCCTGCGCTGGCCAAATACTCATGGTGTTGGCGGCTTTATTGCTTAATCGCTTATCGTACCGAGTCTGCTAGATTTTTTCATTACTATCATATTTTTAATAAGCTAAGCTGTGAAGCTGTGGCAATATGGAATGGACAAAAACAACCCTATTTAACTATGGTCAAAGCAGCTGAGCATGCTAAAAAAAGAATATTATTCTTTGAAAATGGCTTGTTACCCAATACTACAACAGCTGACTATAACGGTGTTAATGCACATAACAGCTTACCGCGCAGCCCAGATTTTTACCTAAATTACATCCCTAGCTCAAATGATGCTATTGATAGCAAAGCTATTGATAACAAACAGAAACAAAAACAATCATTAAGAAGTCAAGACGTACAACTGCTCACGCGTGACCCGCACAGAAAAAGAAAACCCACTGATCAGCAACTTAACTCTCTTAATTTTCCTTATATCTTTATCCCATTTCAAGTGCCCGCAGATAGTCAAGTTGTTTTGCACTCCCCTTGGGTAAAGTCAATGGAACAACTTTTTCACCTAGTTCGTAATGCACGTAATCACTTGTTACAGCAAGGCCAAACTAAATTTCCTTATTTAGTATTTAAAGAGCACCCATCTTGGCCTGGTAACTTTCGTCACTTATATAACGTAGACAAAGATTGCTTATTCGCTAATGAAAACAATACTCAAGAACTTATTGAAAATGCCCAAGCGGTGATAACCATTAATTCTACTGTAGGGTTAGAATCATTACTGCTAGGTAAAAAGGTGCTTACCTTAGGTAATGCTTGTTACAATATTAAACAACTTGTGTTATCAGCCAGTAGCGAAAGAGAGTTACTTGAAGCTTTATCCAGTTTACCTACATGGCAATTCAATGAAGTACTCCGACAAAAATTTATTCACTTTATTACCGAAGTTTACTGTATCCCAACTGATTGGCAAAAAACGCTAGCGAATACGACTAACCATATTGATGGTGAACTGAACAAAAAAGAAGATAAACTGCATATCGAGGCCATCACTTCACGTATATTTGAGACCGACCGTTTAGCAAATCACCTCGGTTAATGCGTGATAAAAAAAGGAAAATACAAGCGCTAGTAGTCACTCTTATTTACATGATAGTGAACTAAAAAGTTATTGCTCTTTAATTTAAACCCTAAAAAAATATGGTATACTGGGCGCTTCGCTAATTATTTAACCTACTCGCATATGATAATAACAAAAACCTATGCCCCACGTTGGTATAACACGTACGCCATTCAATTTTTTAGGCTGTGCATGAAACGAATTCTCCCCCGTTCATGGTTTAGAGAAGCGCTCCCACAAAGAACACAGCGAAAAGCCGTTAATGGCTTTTTCAATTTAGAGATTGTAAGCCACTGTTGGGGTTACGCTAATATGCTCACCTACCAACTTAGCTCATTTGTTAATAACCCACCAACGAAATGTGCCCTAACCGTCACTGTTTTTTATGCTAAAGAAGATGAAAAAAGCCAAGCCGTGGTTGATTTTTTCAGCCAAAAAAACGTTAAAAATGTCACTTGGAACTTTCAAGTACTTTCTAAAGGAAAACTTTTTAGACGCGGGATAGGAAGAAACATGGCTGCCCGCTCAACTAAAGCGGATTGGTTATGGTTTACCGATTGCGACATTATTTTTCATCAGAATTGTTTAGACTCTTTAGCTGAACAATTACAAGGTAAACAGGAAAGTCTTTATTACCCAAGACAAGAGCGCACCACAGAAATGTTGGCGCAAGACGATCCTATGCTACGCCAAGACAGCGAACCACAATTAGTTGATATTGAAACCGATGGTTTCAGTTTACATGCTCGTGACAAAGCCAAAGGTGCTTTTCAAATTGTTCATGGTGATGTTGCTCGTGCTATCGGTTATTGTGAAAAGCTGCGCATGTTTCAAACACAAGACAACCGTTGGCGAAAAACCTATGAAGACACCGCCTTTAAATGGTTAATCAATAGTGAAGGAATACCGCTTGATATTGAGGGTGTTTTTCAAATTCGCCATGTACAAAAAGGACGTTATACACAAGACTCTAATATGTCGAGAGTACGTAGTAAAATTAGACGAATTCAAGAGTAA
>JASMAS010000011.1 GCA_030754235.1 Litorilituus sp. | reverse complement strand
TGTACAGGTAACATTCGCCGTGCAATTTTGTAAACCTTGAATTGTCGAAAAGTCATAATCATCAGCACTGCCCGAACAAACACCAACATTTGGAGCAAGTGGAAAAAGTTCAGCCATTTTTCTTTGCATGCCCGCTTGAGCGGTATGGAGTGCTCTAGTACCAATAACCTCATAAGCAATTGCTTCTGCATTTGAGCTAAACACCCTGACTAAAGTAGCCCCTAATAAAGCCATTACCGTAATAATAAAAATAGCTTGCACTAGCGCGCTGCCCTGCTGCTTATTTATTTTTTTAAATATAGTCATTGACTTAGGGAACATTTATCACCTGTATTTCGTTATTAAAAGTGATTTGCTCGTTATATTTCTCAAAACGTAGATTTATCTGCACCATAGCATTACGCCTTAAGGTTGCCGGTAGAATTTCAAATGGAGTAGTGTTGTAAATATCTTGAGCCATTAATATGCCATTTCTAAACAAAGCGTTATTTTGCACACAATATTTAGTACTTCCATCAATAAAATACACCCTTTGGGTTGGAGAGTCTTCTGCAAAAACTACACTATTTTCTAAAGTTATCTGCCACTCATCGCCTGTTGTATCAATTGCATCAACAGCATGAATCTTGCTGTTACCATATACATCACTAGGGTTTAATGGATAAACAACCGCACTCCAGTTACTATCAAAAGTTTCATCAAATCTTATCACTTTGATAATATTTGTTGTCGGCTCAGGTGCAACAGGTATATCTGTATAGGTTGTACTTTCAAGGATAGGTGCAAACTCTATACACTGGTCTGAATCAGTTAACCTTAGACTATTAGGCAACGAGCCTCTAACCTCTCGATTTAAGCGTTCGATAGCAAAACGAGCAGATGAGACCAATTGGGCTTTTCCAGTGGTTTCTGAGTAAATTTGTGTACCAAATTTAATAAAGCTACTTATCGCCGTTGAGAGTACACCTAAAAGCACAATTACCACAATTATTTCAATCAAGGTAAAACCTAAAATGGCTTTTTTAGCTAAGACTTTCATTAAAAATTAACCCTATAAGTGGAAAAGTCTAATGTAAAACCCGTTGGCGAAGTTATCTGGATACTAATTTTTTTAGCTGTGTTAGTGTTAGCATCACAGATACCATTATAATCCGAGTCATTACAAACCGTTATGCTCATTTCATAGCTCGCGTATGGGTTAAGCAGCTGCCCTTGAGAGTTTTCTATTTCTCCTGCGTAATAAGTTAAACCATGATAATCATCAACATCATTAAAGGTTTCTCTCGCTTCTCCGCTTTCTGGTCCCATACTATTTGAGCATGATGGCGCTAACGACTCACCGCAACGAATTATTCCTCCAGCCATATCAGAGTTTTCATCAAAGGCTTTATTTTGAATTTCATTCATCATTGATTGCGCTAATTTTGCGGCGTTAACTTGATGAATTTGTTCTGCACTTTGCTCTGTAAAAGGATAAATTAATGACGTAAGAACTGAAAAAGAAATAGCCAAGACAACAATACCTATCACGGTTTCAAGTAAAGTAAACCCTTTTTCAAGGTTTCGAAAAAACAACGCGTTAGAGAGCATAGATATAGCCCTCACGATTAACTAGCACCTTTAAAATGCTTTCACCCGTTATGGTAAAAGTAATTTCACAAGGAGTTGTTGTTATACAGCCTAATGGCCTGCCTAAAGAAGAAAAAGTAAAGAGGGTTAAATTTTCACTATTACTAAAACTTACATCGTGTGAGTTATTAATAGTGACCGTTGTTGTATCTCCAGCAAAGTTTGCTTCGCAGGTATTGCTACCAGAGGTGGTGGCCAACAAGCCCAAACTGGATGAGGTTAACTTAATGGTTTGGCAGGCATCATTAGGTCTCTGCTGCATGATTCTTAGCTGAATAGCTCTAAGTTTGGTTATCATTTCATCTTGATATGTATACTCTTCAAAGCCACTAGAAGTCAGCATTTTGGGCACTACAGCCACTGCTAATATTCCTAGCATTATAATAATTAAAGTTAGTTCAATAAGTGTAAAGCCATTTCTCATAACTTAATCGACATACCTCGTCACCTCTGCAATTACCCTAATTATACACATGGGTTAACAGTAATGATTGGTTTACTAGTAGCAGTTGCTTGCCGGTATGTAACAATACAATCTTGGGTATCTGAAAAAACTAACCCCAATTCAGCTGGATAAATAACAAGTACAGCATTAGCCGTATTAGACATTCTAAAATTATTACTATCTATATCTAAAACTTTATTCCAATCTGACGTACTTAACCTAGGGTAACCATAATGAATATCCAAGACCGTACCATCAGGTAAAGTAATTGTTGGTTTAGGATCGTTACTGAATGACAATTTAT
>JASMAS010000010.1 GCA_030754235.1 Litorilituus sp. | reverse complement strand
GGTTAATAAATGACCTGTATATGAAAGTAGCTAAGAGGTTTTTCATGACTACCGCAAGAAAGCAGTTAATTAGCTTAGCTGACACCCCTTATTACCACTGTGTTTCGCGTTGTGTTCGCCGTGCTTTTTTATGTGGCGAAGATAAAAATACCGGGCAAAACTTTGACCACAGGCGAGGCTGGGTAGAAGACAAGCTACTGAGTTTAAGTCAAGTGTTTGCCATTGATGTTTGTGCCTATGCAGTGATGAGTAATCACACCCATACGGTGCTATTTATCGATGAAGAATCGGCAAAAGCTTGGTCAACAAAAGATGTAATTGAACGCTGGCATCAGTTATTTAAAGGTACTTTGTTAACGCAGCAATATTCCCAATCTGAAGAAATTCCCGAGTATTTAATGACGTCGCTAATGGAAACCGTTGAAGTGTACCGCAATCGCTTAATGGATATCAGCTGGTTTATGCGCTTGCTTAACCAAAGTATTGCCACACAAGCGAATCAAGAAGATAACTGCACTGGCCATTTTTGGGAAGGTCGCTTTAAGTCACAAGCGTTATTAGATGAAGCCGCCCTTGCTGCGTGCATGGCCTATGTTGATTTAAACCCTGTAAGAGCCAATATAGCCAACACACCAGAAAACTCAGGGTTCACCAGTGTAAAGCAGCGAGTAATCGCGGCGATAAAAGGCAAACAACCTAAAGCGTTATTGCCTTTTGTCGGCAACCCACGCCAAGCCATGCCAAAAGGTTTACCGTTTGAGCTAACAGACTACCTTGAGTTAATTGAACTAACAGGGCGCTGTATTAGAGAAGATAAAGCAGGGTATATTGAAGCAAACCAACCCACATTGCTCACACGTCTGAACATTAACCCTGAAAATTGGGTAACGCTAGCTAAAGATTTCAGAAAGCTCTTTCATGGCGCGGTAGGTCATAGTGATGTACTAACGGATTATTGCGAGCATAAAGGGTTAAAACGACGAAGTAATGTTAGTTGTTGCGATAAATTGTTAGCGTAACTCACCAACCCTATTACTGCCTTGTTTTATAGGGATTTATAAGAGAGTGTCCTTGTTAAATCTCTTGTTAAGTCTCTCCGATAAGTATGAATTTTAGTTAGCAATATATGTTACTTAAGCTAAAAATATTGTCGATTCTAACGTGTGATTTATTATATTAACATGCTTTAATCGATATTTTTTTAGGAAAAATACTGAATATTATTGGTTAATATACTTTCAAAAAGCATTTGCTAGCGTTGTAACTTCAGCTAAAATCACCTTTTTTAAACATTACTATTAAGGCTATCCCGTGCTTACAGAGATATCTCCAACATCTTTTAAAACTATTCCATGGAAAAATGGCTTAGGCCATACCACAGAACTCGCGATTAGTGACGGCGGCAACTTAAATAACTTCGACTGGCGTTTAAGTATTGCCACAGTTGCAAACGATGGGAAGTTTTCTAACTTTAATGGTTATGAGCGAAATTTAGTATTAATTGAAGGAAATGGAATTAATTTACTACATGATAATAAGCGCTTAGATCAACTTACTAACTTACTTGATATCGCAAATTTTGACGGAGGTAGAACAACTTACGGTAAGTTAGCTGATGGTATAATTAAAGATTTTAATGTGATGTCGAATAACACCACCTATCAGGCTCAAGTGAATAGCTATAAAAATCAACAAACCCTTAATCTTACCAATACAATTAATATGCTGACTTTCATCTATAGCGTGTCTGTTACGACTAAAATTAAAACAGGCAATGATCAGTTAACACTCAAAGCTTGCCATCTTGCTAAAATTTCAAATAATGACAAAGTAATTGAAATATCGGGAAAAAGCATGATCGTTGTTCAATTTACTCCTAAGTTATAGTAAATTATTTACTCTGTTTTATTAAAAAAAAAACAATAAATAAGCAGGTTGATAAACAAACCACCACTCTATATATCGCGTATGCCAGCGCCTTTACTTTGTTGAACTTGGAACAATTATGTCACTTATCTGGGCAGTAAAGTTATTGCCGATCGCTCTATAGTGAGGCACTTTATGCCGAGCATTTGCAACAAGCATAAAACAAAATAGAAACAAAAACGGCCCCCCTTAAGCCTTATTAGGCTTACAACAAAAAGTGCTGCCACAGCAAAAAAACTAAATTACCACCAACATGGTCTTTGTTGATGTGCTGCGCTTTAAATTGCAGCGTAATAGAGTCGTACAATTTTACTGTCAGCGTCTCAAGCCGTTTGAATATTGATTAAGTTAAACTTGAACTTGAACTGCGTCACCGATGAGCAAGGCTGGTTGCGTATATTTTTTACTGTAAGGAATTCAAAACAAATTTTTTATAAAATGCCGTTACTGATTTATGTTGGTGCTAGACTTCATTTGAAAAAAAAAGTTATAAACCTCGCACAGTAAAAACAATTTCAAGTTTTCTAATGCAAATTTTAATTTAACGTTTTATAGGGGGAATCGTTTTTAGCTTAATCTGCTTTATTACTTCGGCTGTACACATAACTATTGCCAACAGGCAAAATTACGCAGCAAAGTATTCACCTGTTTCATGTCGCTTAATGGTCTTTTCATGCAAGCGATTTAACCTTTACAAGTGTCAAAAGCTATCATCGTTTTATGAGAACAAAAAATAACTAAAACCACATATATATCAATTGCTTGAATTATCACTATATAAGGAAGTATCATGCATCGTATTAATATCACATGGAAGCTTAGCTTACTGGCAGCTATCGCTGCGCTTTCCATTTTATTTTTAATCACTTTTAATTATTTGAGTATTAACACCCTATCTCATTTAAATAACATTTCAATTGACAGTGCCAAGTTAGAATCCCATATGTTAATGCTTAGACGTCATGAAAAAGACTTTATCGCTAGGAAAGATGCTAAATATATTGGCAAATTCAATACAGAGATAAATAGCGTACTTGCTTTGATCGACAATTTGAATTCCAGTTTGCAACAAGAAGCTATTTCGTCAAAAAAACTGCTGCGCTATAAACAAATTTTACTTAAGTACAAACTCAAGTTTATTGAATTAACCGAACAGCAAAAATTGATCGGCTTGCATGAAAAAGATGGGCTATATGGTGATTTAAGGGCTGAGGTTCATAAAATAGAATCTTTAATTAACAAAATAGAGAGCTCTGGTGAGATCACGATTTTTTCTCGTACCTTAATGCGGAGTATTTTAATGCTTCGAAGGCATGAAAAAGACTTTATGCTTAGAAAAAACCTTAAGTATATTGATAAATTTAACCTACAGATTAATCAATTAAAAACTGAAATCAGCTCATCTAATTTAGCTGATAATATTCAAAATATGGCCTTAGAGAGTTTAGCACAGTATAGAACTAAATTTTTACAGCTTGTTGAGGCAGAGCAAGTGTTTGGGTTATCTAGTAAGCAAGGTATTTTAGGTAGTATGCGAAAGGAAATTCATCAAAGTGAACTTATGCTCAAAGAATTGCAACTGTCGTTAGGCTCAAGTGTGCAACAATATATAGAGTCAAAAAAACAAATTAACCTCTTGGTTGGAGGTCTATTAATTGTGATTACTTTATTAGCTGTTAGTTACATTGCAATAGGTATTTCAAGTAGAATTAGCCAGCTAACACACACTATGATTACAGCCTCAAAAAATAAAGACTTATTACTCAGAGCACAGTTAGCGGGCAAAGACGAAGTCGCATTAATGGCCTGTATTTACAATGAAATGATGCATGAATTTGAACAATTGATGTCGCAAGTCAAATACACTGCAGTTCAATTAGCCGATGCGGCTAAAGATTTGAGCCACACAACTCAACAAACAGATCAAGGAGTTAAGCAACAGTTAAATGATACAGAAAATGTTGTTACGGCAATGGCTCAGGTAACAGCTTCTGCTTCAGAAGTTGCTAACAATGCGGCGCAAGCAGCTCATGCTTCAACTACAGCCGATGAAACATCAAATAAGGGAAGTGTTTTAGTTCAACAAAATTTAAAAAGCTTTGAAAGTTTAGTTCAAGAAATTAATAAATCAGACGACATCATCAAACAATTAAGCATAGAAAGCGGTAATATAGGAGAAATGCTAAATGATATCAGAGCAATAGCAGATCAAACTAATTTATTAGCATTGAATGCTGCTATAGAAGCGGCTAGAGCGGGAGATCAAGGTCGCGGGTTTGCCGTGGTTGCTGATGAAGTAAGAACTTTAGCCAAAAGCTCAGCCGAATCAACACAAGAGATTGAGAAAGTTGTTAGTCGCTTACAAACACTGGCCAATGATGCCGTTAACGCGATGCAACTTGGTATAACACAAGCTAAAACAAGTGTTGAGCATTCTAATCATGTTGAGCAAGCATTACTTGACATCAAACATTCAAGTGGCTTAGTCAATAGTATGAATATGCAAATAGCAACAGCTGCAGAAGAACAAAGCACTGTTGCTTTAGAAATTAACAATAATGTCATTTCAATTACACAAATTGCGAAAAAAACCGCACAGCTATCTGATTCTATCTCGGTTTCATCTGAACAATTACAAGGGTTATCAAAAGATCTCGCTCATCGCGTATTAAAGTTTAAGTTGTCAGTTTAACTAGTTAAGCTCCAAGGTGAGTAAAGATTCATGCATCTTAAAACTGGGCAGCTTGTATGCTCGGTTTTAGCTGATGCTATACTCGTGTTTAATTGCTGTGAATGCATCGCTATGATTTTGCAGCTTTTAATTAAACATGGCTATAATGAACGTATTTCCTATCTGAATCTTTTATTCCCTATCACCAAGATAAAAAAGGCGTCAATGAAATTATAGTGGTGTTTTGTGTAGTAAATGGCCGACAGCCTTTTCGCTTTTTGTTAAATATGAATCAACAAGGCCAAGCACTCAAGTTTTAAAATAACGTGTCTTTAGGTTAACATTTTTAAAAAACAGACTTATTGTTGATTTAATTAAATATTGTTATTTATCGCTTGAGTATCATTGTCGCGCGTAAATATAGTGATGAATTGATGTATTCTGTCATGGAAAATCATAGTAAATTCAAAAAAAGAGTTATGCTGACTAATTAGGTTTTCTTTTCTATCGTCAATGGTTTGATTGTTCGCAGTTAAGTTTACGATGATTGGTTTAAATTGACTTACCGAACGTCTATATAAAAGGCCTGCACTGTTGTCACTGTAGATGTAGAGACTTTTTGTGTTGTTATGGTATAACGCAGGTTTAATGAGTACAGCTTCTGCGTGAGTAATATCAAAAGATAAAATAAAAGCGATTAGGGCTAAGCATGAAAATGATGCGTATCGTTTCATTATAACACTCCTTTTTGCGCACAATATATTAAGTTTTATTATCTTTTGGGTCTGTTGTAAACACCTTAATTTACATTTTTACTATAAATATTTATAAACACAAGCACTACAGATTTGAGTTAAGTTGTTTGTTATCTGCGATAAGAGGTTAAGGTAGTTACTCAGATAAATATTGTCAGGTAACATTTATTTACCATCAATAAATAAAGCCCAAAAGATAGTTTATCTTTTAGGCTTTATTTGTTTAAAGTAAAAAAGTTATTTTGCTGCTAATGTGGCTTTTTTATCTAACCTAAACTGATGTAGTAATGGCTCAGTATAACCACTAGGTTGATCAACACCACAAAATACTAATGCTGATGCAGCTTTAAAAGCAATGCTGTTAGTAAAATCTGTACTCATTGGCTCGTAGCTTGGATCTGATGCATTTTGACCATCAACAATTTTTGCCATTTTCTCAAGACTTGTTTGAACTTGCTCTCGAGTACAAATACCGTGGTAAAGCCAATTAGCCATATGTTGGCTTGAAATACGTAGTGTTGCTCTGTCTTCCATTAAACCTACATTGTTGATGTCAGGGACTTTTGAGCAGCCAACACCTTGGTCTATCCAACGAACAACATAACCTAAAATGCCTTGTGAATTGTTATCTAGCTCTTGTGATATTTCTTCCTTGCTCCAATGTGGATCTGCCGCTAAAGGAATAGTTAAAATATCGTCTAAGTTTGCATGTTTACGCTTTTTCAATGTTTGTTGAAGTTCAAAAACATCAACACGATGGTAGTGCAGTGCATGTAAAGTGGCCGCCGTCGGTGAAGGTACCCAGGCGGTATTCGCACCAGCTTCAACGTGATTGATCTTCGTGGCAATCATGTTAGCCATTTGGTCTGGAATAGGCCACATGCCTTTACCAATTTGAGCTTTCTGGCTAAAGCCACAAGATAATCCAATATCAACATTGTTATTTTCATAAGCACCTATCCATGGAGTAAGCTTTATGTCAGCTTTTCGTGCCATTGGACCTGCAGCCATTGAGGTATGAATTTCATCACCAGTTCTATCTAAAAAGCCAGTATTAATGAAAACTACACGTGCTTTGGCGGCGTGAATACAGTTTTTAAGATTGACACTAGTACGCCTTTCTTCATCCATAATACCCATTTTTATGGTGTTACGTGGAAGTGATAAAGCATCTTCTACACGAGAAAATAATGTATCCGCAAATTTTACTTCTTCAGGTCCATGCATTTTAGGCTTAACAATATAAATAGAGGCTTGGTTACTATTATTTAATTCGTTATTACCTTTTATATCATGTAAGGCAATTAAAGAAGTGATCATTGCATCCATGATGCCTTCAGGTACTTCTCTATTTTGGCTATCAATAATGGCATTGTTGGTCATTAGATGACCAACATTACGAACAAACATTAAACTACGACCTTTAAGCGTAATGCTGTCACCAGATAATGATTGATAGCGTTTATCGCTGTTCATTTTACGAGTAAATGTTCTGCCACCTTTATTGATTTCTTCGCTAAGGCTACCTTGCATCAAGCCAAGCCAGTTGCTATAAGCAAGTTCTTTGTCTTCACCGTCAACAGCGGCAACAGAATCTTCACAATCCATGATAGTTGTTAAGGCAGACTCTAGTAGAACATCACTCAGTCCTGAAGGGTCTGATTGAGCAATATCACTTGTACTGTCAAACATAAGCTCTAGGTGTAAGCCATTATGTTTAAAAGCTAAAGTGTTCGGCGCACTAATACTACCGGTAAAACCGATAAAAGCATTGCTATCAATTAACGTGGTTTGTTGACCATTTGCTAGGCTGACCATCAACTGCTGTTCATTTAAATGATAAGCCACCGCGTTTTGATGGCTAGCATTTTTTAGCGGAATGGCTTGATCTAAGAAGTCTTTGGCAAAAGCAACAACTTTAGCACCGCGAACAGGATTGTAGTTTGCGGTTTTTTCTGCACCGCCATCAGTACTAATAGCATCGGTTCCGTATAGTGCATCATATAAGCTTCCCCAACGGGCATTGACAGCATTCAATGCAAAACGGGCGTTCATAATAGGTACAACAAGCTGTGGTCCCGCAATAGTGGCTAACTCAGCATCAACGCCTTTAGTACTAATGGTGAAGTCATCAACAATGGGAGTAAGGTAACCAATGTCTGTTAAAAACTGCTTATAGTTAACAAAATTAAATTTATCGCCTAAGTTGTTTTGATGCCAGCTATCTATTTGTGTTTGCAATAATTCACGTTTAGCTAATAACCTTGCGTTTTCATCAGATAAATCGTTAATGATCCCAGCAAAACTTTTCCAAAAATGACTAGAGCTTATTCCTGTTTCAGGTAATGCTTTTTGTTCTATGAAATTGTAAAGATTTTGGTTAACTTGTAAGCCTTCTAACTGGGTTCTATTGCTCATATTTGCCTCTTTAGTCTTGTTCGACTTATGAACTATGTATGCGACCTACCTGAAAGCGAGCTAGGAAGTTTACATAGCAAGTAAAAATTTATTGTGGTTATCCTAATAATATAAGTAAGAACAGGCAATAGACCTTTAATTATAACTATTATTTATTGTGTGAATGCTTGTTATGTTTTTATGTTTTTTTGTTTATACTTTATCTTCAAGTTATTTGAAAAAAAGCATCAAAATAGGAATAAGTAAGGGGATTATCATTGCTGTTAATACTGCTGATATAATTAATGCAACGGAACTATATGCACCTATACTTGGATCTTTACGCGTTAGTATAATACTACCAATGACATGGCTAGCCGACCCAATAGCGAGCCCCGTTGCTATTTTACTGTGAACATTAATCAATTTAAGCCAGCGAGGACCGAGCAGTGCCCCGGAAAATCCAGCGATAGTAATAGCGAAAGGGGTAATCGAGCTATCACCAGATAACTGTTCTGTTAATGCTATGCCGATAGGTGTTGTGACCGACTTTAATGATAAAGCAATCGCAATCTCTTGTTGATGTATAAGCAACATTGCCGATAAAAAACTGATCGTGATAACAATAATGACACTCAAGGTTAATAGGGAAATTAATGCTCGCCAATGGTATTTAATAGTTCGTAATTGCTGATATAACGGGAAACCTAAAGCCACTGTGGCAGGCTCAAGTAAGTGATGAATAAATTGTGTTGACTGTCGGTAGGATTGATAATCTATTTGAGTAAACAATAAAAAAGGTATTATCAGTAAAATAGCAATTATCATTGGGTTGAGCCAAATAAACTGACAGCGTTGTTGTAGCCAAGATGCGCTTTGATACAGTATTAATGTTAGCAACGAAAGCACCAAGGTACTATAAATGCTGCTAGGCTGTGCATTAAGCGAGGTAAACCAATCAGTAAGCATGTTTACGTCTTATCTTTGCTTTTCGGGGCTAAGTAACGCTCAGCCATCAAACCAACACAAGTCAGCAATACAAAGGTGGTGATAAATATTAATAGCACCAACGAAATACCATGATGTTTGATCAACTCATAGTGGTTGATTACACCAACGGCTGCAGGTACAAAACAAATGCCCATATGCTTTATAATCCACTGATTAGTTTGTGATATTTTTTTTGGATTAAGAATAGTCAACTGCAATAAGAGGCAATATAAAAGCATGCCATATAAACTCGCGGGTAGGCCAGGCAAGTAGTCACTAAGGAGCTTCCCTACTCCTAAACAAAATGCTATCGCTAAACCCGTATAAACAGCATTAGTTATCGGATGAAAGCTCACTTGATTAGTGAGCTTGAATCTGTCTAGCAGCTTCAATCACCAGTTGTCTAAACCAAATATGACTCGCATCATGATGCAGTAATGGGCTCCAAATCATTTTTAATTCCATCTCTGGAATTTCAAAAGGGGGTTTGACAATAATATAGTTGGCATCGTTTTTATGAAGCATGGCTGCTTTGGTAGGTAACGTTGCAATTAGGTTATCCTCAAATGCTAACTGCATTGCTACATGATAGTTACGGGTAAATACTTTTATATCTCTTTTTTTACCCAGTCTAGCAAGTGACTCATCTACCCAACCAAGTTTTTGAACATCGCCAGGGTTCATCCCCACACCCACACCAAAACCTGTTTTGGACACCCACACATGTTTTGCTGCTAGATATGAATTAAGGTTAAATTTAGCAACAACAGGATTGTCAGCACTTAAAAGACAAGAAAATGAGTCGCGCCAAACTGATTTTTGATGGAATGATTGCGGTAATTCATCAAAGCGGTTAATAGCCATATCTATTTTACCTGCTTCAACATCATGGAAGGTGACATCACTGGGTGTCATAATGTCTATGGTGATATTTGGTGCTACTTTATTTAGTAAGATTAATAGCTTAGGTAGTAATGTTGACGCAGCATAATCACTGGCCATAATACGAAATACGCGTGTACTGTTTTGCTCGTTAAACTCTTCTTCACCTTGTAAGGCTTCTTCAAGTTCAAGCAATATTTTTCTTATTGAGGGTGCTAATGTTCTTGCTCTTTCGGTGGGAACCATACCGTCAGAAGTACGCACTAGAATAGGATCATTAAATAGTGTTCGTAAGCGTTTCAAGCCATTACTCATTGCTGGTTGGGTAATGTTCAGCTGACTAGCAGCACGCGTTACGTTTTTTTCTCTAAGCAGTACATCTAGATAAATAAGTAAATTCAAATCAATTTTAGAAATATTCATAAGCTTAATGATTCTTCTGTAAACTATAATTTAAATGTATATTAGCTGAATTTGGAGAATCTTCAAAGAATTTTATAGTGGCTTTTAGCCTTGATTTTTTATTGAAGCTTGTGTTTTGTTAGTAGTTGATTGATATAAAAGGATAAAAATATAGTGGACTTAGAGTTTTTATTCTATTATTAATTCTATGAATATTGGCAATAGTAATTATATATTTCGTAAATACCGTTGAGTTGAATTATTATTTTTGTTGTCCGGTGTGGCGGCTTACTAAATGAGTTACACCAATTAACTATACAACCTAGATTAATGTTAAATAAGACCTATTGGAGAATGTTATGTCTAATTATCAAAGTGCAATTGACGCAGTTAAAGCAATTAAAGAAAAAGCAGGTGATTCTTGGGGAGCAATTAATCCTGAGTCTATAGCACGTATGCGTGCTCAAAATAAATTTAAGACAGGTCTAGAAATAGCGCAATATACAGCCGATATTATGCATGCTGATATGGAAACTTTCGATGCAGATAAAACTAAGTACACGCAATCATTAGGTTGTTGGCATGGTTTTGTTGGTCAGCAAAAATTAATCTCTATTAAGAAACATTTTAATACTACTAAACGTAAATATCTTTACTTGTCTGGTTGGATGGTTGCCGCATTACGTAGTGAATTTGGTCCTCTTCCTGATCAATCTATGCACGAGAAAACTTCTGTAGCTGCTTTAGTAGAAGAGCTATATACTTTCCTTCGTCAAGCAGATGCACGTGAATTAGGTGGTCTTTTCCGTGAGTTAGATGCTGCAAGGGCAGCAGATGACAACGCCAAAGCGGCAGAAATTCAAGATGCCATTGATAACTATGAAACTCATGTTGTGCCAATTATTGCTGATATTGATGCTGGTTTTGGTAACGCAGAAGCAACGTATCTTATGGCTAAGCAAATGATTGAAGCGGGTGCTTGTGCGCTTCAAATTGAAAACCAAGTTGCAGATGAAAAACAATGTGGTCACCAAGATGGTAAAGTAACGGTTCCTCACTCTGACTTCCATGCTAAGATTCGCGCATTACGTCATGCTTTCCTAGAGCTAGGTATCGATAACGGTATTATCGTTGCACGTACTGACTCTGAAGGTGCAGGTCTTACCAAAGAAATCGCTGTAGTTAAAGAGCCAGGTGATGAAGGAGACATCTATAACTCTTATTTAGATGTAGAAGAAATTGATGTAGCTGATATGGCTGAAGGCGACGTATGTTTCAACCGTGATGGCAAATTGGTTCGTCCTAAGCGTTTACCTTCAGGTTTATACCAATTCCGTCAAGGTACTGGTCATGAACGTTGTGTATTTGATTGTATTGGTGCTATCAATGCTGGTGCTGACCTTCTATGGATTGAAACCGCTGTGCCTACAGTACATGAAATTAAAGGTATGATGGACGATGTACGTAAAGTTCATCCAAATGCGAAACTTGTGTATAACAACAGCCCTTCATTTAACTGGACGTTAAATTTCCGTCAACAAGCATATGACGCTTGGCTTGAAGCGGGTAAAGATGTTTCGGCATATGAACGCGCGGATTTGATGAATGCTAAATATGATGATTCAGAATTATCAGCTGAAGCTGATGAACGTACGCGTACTTTCCAAGCTGACACGTCACGCGAAGCGAATGTATTCCATCATTTGATCACACTACCGACTTATCACACAACTGCCTTGTCTGTAGATAACCTAGCTAAAGAGTACTTTGGTGAAGCAGGAATGCTTGGCTATGTTAAAGGTGTACAGCGTCAAGAAATTCGTCAAGGCATTGCCTGTGTTAAACATCAAAACATGTCTGGTTCTGATATGGGTGATGATCACAAAGAATACTTTGCTGGTGAAAATGCTCTTAAGGCAGGTGGCGCGAAAAATACGTCAAACCAATTTAGCTAATTGTTCGTCGGATTCGTTTAAATGCTTTTTGCTCTTTGTTGCGAGGAATCTACACAGAACGGCTATGCTACATTGCTAGCGGAACGATCAAAAAGCATGTGATTTGAACGAAATTCAAATAGGAAAGATCAGCCCTTAGTTAGAATAATAGAAACGTGATAAAAATACCAAGGCTAGAGTGCATTACACTCTAGCCTTTTTTGTTTTAAACCCTTTAAGCAGTTAAGGGGATGAAATATCTAAACAGGATAAAAAGGTATTAAAAATTATAAATCAGTGTCATGGATGTTTCGGTGTTGGTATTTTCAAAACCAGCTTGTACTTCAGTATCGTAATCTACCCGCAAGGCAAACTTTAACTGTAGTGAGTCAATAAGTTGTGCTGTTACAGATGTTTCAGACTTATAAACACTATTTTCGCCCGACTGTGTTGCTTGTCTTGCGACTATATATTGTTTAAATTCAACATGTTCATTAAATTGATGAGTGTAAAGCGCTTGTGCCTGAATGATAAGGTTAGTGCTGCTTTTATTGGTTGCACGAGTCACATCGTATTTTACACCTGGACCGATATCAGCAAAAAAAGAAGAGGTTTCAGTTGTATACCAGTTTCTACCCCACCCCGCAGAGAGTGAGCTTTGAGACTCGAAGCCACTAAATTTATCTTGCTCGTGTGCAAGGTTACCGTATAGGTAATTTTTGTCTTCTTCACCAATGGTATAGTTCGTTTGTGCAAGAATGTCCCACTTATTGTCAGTGGTTTCAAAACTTTTTTTACCCTTATCATCTTCTTCTTCAATTTTCTTCGCTAAGATATTGAAGGCTAAAGTTGAGCGCCATTTTTCTAATTCATATTTAAGGTTAAAACCCGCTTTAACATCAATGCTTTTCGTGTTGCCTGTTTTGTATAAAAAACCTAATTCGGTTGATGCAGTGTAAGGAGATTTTACTTTGCTTTCCTCTGCTACTGTAGTAAATGAAAAAAACGGGATAATACATAAGGAGGCTAGTGCAAGTTTACGTTCCATAATTTTTCCTTGTAAGGTGCCTAGTTTAAGTAAAGAGATAAAATTATATCAGCAGTTTATTGAATGTTAAACAGCGTGAATGAACAGATAGTTAAAAACTATAGACTAGGGTGGCAGCTGTTTGAGTATCTAAGTTCTCTCTATTTTCTTCAACTTCCGTATTGTAATCTATGGTAAAAGTAAACTTTAATTGTAATGTTGAAATAAGTTTTGTGGTGACCGTTGTTTCAGCCTTATAAATGCTGTTATCGCGAGCTCTTACTGCATGTTTCGCAGTTAATATTTGTTTGAACTCAACGTGAGAACCTAATTTTCTAACATATAATGCTTGTAGTTGAATTATCCATGAATCTTCAGTTTTTAAAGGGGATGTTGTAGTCGCTTTTAATATGTCACGCTTATAACCGGGGCCAATATCAGCCCAAAGAGAGGCCTGATTAGTTTTATACCAGTGTCGCCCCCAACCGGATGAAATAGAGCTTTGGTTAATAAAGCTATTAAACTCACTTTCTTCGAACCAAATATTGCCATAAATATAGTTTTTTTCACCACTAGCTAAGCTGTAGTTAGTTTGTGAACTAAAACCCCATTTTTGATCGGTAGTTTTAAAGTGGCTTTTGCCTGTACTATCTTGTACATCTGATTTCTTTATTAATAAATCAACATTCAATAAACTTCGCCATTGGCCGTGTTCAAAATTAAGATCTAAGCCACTTTTAAAGTCACCACTGTTGCTATTACCTGTTTTATATAAAAAGCCCAGCTCTGCCGATCCCGTTAACATGGGTTTTAAGGCAACAGGGGCAACTTGCTCAGCTTGCTTTAAACTAGATAAAACATCTTCAGCTGTTGCTATTGTGCTCAATCTCTGTTGGCTGCTCCCTTGTTGAGCATAACTTCCTTGTGCATTAGCGCTGATTGCCAAAAGATAAAAAGAACCAAAGGTGATTAAACGAAGCATTTCATTCTCAATATGATAGTACAAAATAGTTTAAGAAGCCTTCAGTTTAAGTTAAGAGGCTAAATAAAAATAATTATTTGGATTTAAAAGTAAGTGTACGAACAACTAGAAAACTAGGAAATTGTATTAATGAAGATAAACTTTATGTTTAAAAGTTTTGCTTGTTCTACTATTGCTCTCATCAGTGTAGATATTCACTTACTTATACAACATGGTATAAACCAGAATTACACGGCTAGGGTAACTCAAAATTCTAAGGCGTGTATTATAAAGAAAGTTTGTTTTTTTGGAAGGAATTAATATTTGATAGCTTCATCAAAATGGACTTTGGCTGATTTTTTGAATAAATAGGCATGACTCAAGGAGGTGTCATGCCTATTTATTTAATAGCCTGAAGCAGCAAGTTATTTAATTAATGCTTTAAGTTGTCCCGCTTGATACAGGTCAAACATTTGATCAAGGCCGATAGGCTTTATTTTACTAGCGTTACCTACCGTGTTGAAGGCTTCATAACGTGCCTTACAAATATCATACATTGCAGTTGTTGACACTTTAAGGAATTTTCTTGGATCAAACTCACTTGGATTTTGTGCTAAAAATCGACGAACCGCACCGGTAGCTGCAAGACGTAAATCAGTATCGATATTTACTTTTCTAACACCATTTTTGATGCCTTCTTGAATCTGCTCAACAGGTACACCATAAGTTTCAGGGATTTTACCGCCAAACTCATTAATTACTGCTAACCACTCTTGTGGTACAGATGATGAACCATGCATCACTAAATGCGTATTAGGAATGCGATTGTGGATTGCTTTAATGCGATCAATCGCCAATATATCGCCTGTGGGTGGGCGAGTAAATTTATAAGCGCCATGGGAGGTACCACAGGCTATTGCTAGGGCATCGACTTGAGTTTTATTGACAAAATCAGCCGCCTCTTCAGGATCGGTTAGCATTTGTTCTTTTGTTAAAACGCCTTCAGCTCCAATGCCGTCTTCTTCACCTGCCATACCTGTTTCTAATGAACCTAAGCAGCCTAGCTCACCTTCAACTGAAACGCCACAGGCATGAGCCATTTCAACGGTGCGTTTAGTTACCTCAACATTATATTCGTAACTACTGGGTGTTTTACCATCTTCGCCTAGTGAACCATCCATCATTACCGAGGAGAATCCTAGTTGGATTGAGCGTTGACAAACACTTGGTGATGTACCGTGATCTTGATGCATTACTACAGGAATATGTGGGAATTCTTCAATTGCCGCTAAAATTAGATGGCGTAAAAAAGGCGCACCAGCGTAGCTTCTAGCACCAGCGGAAGCCTGCATTATTACAGGACTGTCGGTGTCATTTGCTGCCAACATAATTGCGCGTACTTGCTCTAAGTTATTTACATTAAATGCGGGAATGCCATATTCAAACTCTGCTGCATGATCAAGCATTTGGCGCATTGAAATTAAAGCCATTGGTTACTCCTAAATTAGCCAATTAAATTTTGTGGATAAGTGTGAAAACTTTTAGTGTTAATAACGTAATTGTAACAGGGTTTACGCTATTCAGGCAGTAAAAGTTGTCGTTTTGATTGTTTGAGTTTTAAAATTAAGTTTTTGTATTAAACTTACTAAAAAAACCTCCTAAAACACCGAGTATTTAGGAGGTTTTTGTCATTACGTATGAAAGTTAACCACAGATGAGAGAAAGCGGAATATCAATGGCTAATCAATAGGGGGTATTAAGTCTTTGACGCTTCGTAAATGCTGTTAATTGCAGCGCGTAACGATACAATAAACTCGTCGTCTGTTTGTTTGACACTTAGCCCCTCGGTTAGGGCTCGAGAAAAGCTTGCAATCATACTATGATTTACAGCTACTTTTTTATTGGCAGCTTCTCTGGTGTAACCCCCTGATAGAGCAATGACTTTTATGATGTTACTGTGATTAATACAGTCGGTATAAAAATTATCTATATCAGGTAGAGTGAGTTTTAACATGACTTTTTGCTTGGTAGATAATTTATTTAGCTCGTTAAGAAGGGCTGATTTTAGCATGACTTCAGCCGCTGATTTTTCCACGCTATTTATATCAATTTCTGGCTCAATTATTGGTACTAGTCCTTTGATGAGTATTTGCTTAGCCACTTCAAATTGCTGGCTCACAATATCATTTATACCTTGTTGGTTAGCTACTTTGATCACAGAGCGCATTTTAGTACCAAAAACACCTTGGCTGACCGCTTTATCAAGCAGTGAGTCTAACCCTGGTATCTCTTTCATTAATTGTACGCCATTGTGCTCTTCACATAGGCCTTTATCGACTTTTAAAAAGGGGACTATCTGCTTTTGTTGCCAAAGGTAGTGTGCTGAGGGGATGCTCTCAAATTTTCGGTCTAAGGTATTTTCAAATAAAATTGCACCTAAGATTTTTTGTCCAGAAAAAGCCGCATTAGTGACAATACGAGTACGCATTTGATGAACTAAATCATACATTTGTTTGTCGTTACTAAATTGACTATTTTCTATACCATATAAAGCAAGTGCTTTAGGAGTACTGCCACCGCTTTGATCTAGTGCGGCAATAAATCCATTATCATTCGTTATTTTTTCTAGCATTAATGCTTGAGACATAATGATCTCCTTTAGGTTTTTTGGGGGGAAGCTGAGTGTTGCGAGAAAAATCACACAGTTTATGTTTTTATCGCAACTTGCAACTGGCTAATGTTCTGTTGCTCTTTGCTCTAAAATGTCCACGGCAGGTAATTTTTTACCTTCTAGAAACTCTAAGAAAGCTCCGCCACCTGTTGAGATGTATGATACTTTATCTTTAATATTATACTTATCTACAGCGGCTAAGGTGTCACCCCCCCCAGCAATTGAAAAAGCACTTGAGTTTGCAATAGCATTGGCAATAGTTTCAGTGCCTTTACCGAATTGATCAAATTCAAATACACCTACAGGGCCATTCCAAACAATAGTACCGGCATTTTTAATTATTTGGGCAAGCTTTTCTGCTGAATCAGGGCCGATATCGAAAATCATATCGTCATCACTTACGTCATTGACATTTTTTAGTGTGGCTGTGGCTGTAGGAGAAAACTCACGGGCCACAACAACATCACTTGGTATAGGAATCTCACCCTTATTCGCTTGGGCTTGAAGTGTTAAGCGTTTAGCTTCAGCCACTAAATTTGCTTCGTATAAAGATTTTCCGACTTCATGTTGAGCAGCACTGATGAAGGTGTTAGCTATGCCACCACCCACGATAAGCTGATCAACTATGTTAGATAATGACTCTAACACGGTCAGTTTTGTTGAAACTTTTGAGCCACCAACAATGGCAACTAATGGACGAGCAGGGTTGTCTAGTGCTTTGCCAAGGGCTTCTAATTCGCCAACAAGTAAAGGGCCTGCACAGGCAACAGGGGCAAATTTGGCTACGCCGTGTGTGCTCGCTTGAGCGCGATGAGCTGTACCAAAAGCATCCATCACAAATACGTCACATAGCTTGGCAAGTTGTTGCGCTAATACATCCTCATTATTCTTTTCGCCTTGATTGAAACGCACATTTTCTAGAATAACAAGCTCGCCAGTGGCAATTTCAACGCCCTCAAGATAATCTTTTACTAAACGCACTGGGTAATTGATAGCTCCTGCTAAGTAGTCGGCGACAGGTTTAAGGGAGTATTCTGGATTATGTTCCCCTTCAGTTGGACGGCCAAGATGTGACATCACCATCACTTTCGCCCCCGCTTCTAATGCTTGCTTTATGGTAGGTAATGCTGCCTTTAGCCGAGCATCTGAAGTGATCTGTCCATTTTGTACAGGTACATTTAAGTCTTCGCGAATTAACACGCGCTTATCGGCTAGATTTAAATCTGCCATTTTAATAATTGTCATTTTTACTCCAATAAGTAGTAATGCGTTGAATTTTTATTTTGTTTCGTTAATCTTGTTCTAGGCTGTCGGTTGTTTTTAAAGAAAACTCAGCCAGTAAATCGTGAATGAATCGATTTAATTCTCCAGCCATTAAAGCGAAATCAGCATCGAGTTTTGCAACCACATCATCATTATCAATATCTTCATTTTGATCTTCGATCACCTCAAAAAATTTAAGCCGTTTTACGGATAAATCATCACAAAGCATAAAAGAGAGTGATTCATCCCACTCCAACGCTACTTTGACCATATATTTATCTGCATCCAAGTGTGATTTAATTTCTTCGCTTTCTAAATCTTGATTTTTAACACGAATAATGGCGCCATCGTCACCCATAGCATTAAATTCTGCTTCCATGCCGAGTTGAAATTTAGCCCCTAAACTTTTATTAATTAGCCAGTCTGTCATAGTTTCATCGGCTTGAATGTCAGGTTCTAAACTGGTTACTGGCAATGTGCCAAGTACTTTTCTTAGCAGTGCTAATAAGTCTTCTGCTTTTCCACGAGCACTGGCATTGATAACAATAATGTTGTCTTTAGGACTAATATAAGCATGAGTGTCAGATATGCGTGAAAATGCACGAGGCAGTAGTTCAAAAATAATATCTTCTTTGAATTGTTCTTTTTCTTTTTTAGTAGCACCGCGGCCTTGTTCTTGTTCTAGTAGATTGATTTTTTCTTCTACCATCTCCTTAATCACAGGAGCGGGTAAAATTTTCTCTTCTTTGCGGGCGCAGAGTAGGAAGTTTCCATTAGCACAGTGAACGGTTGAATGGCCATGTTTGCCTAAGGCATTTACCCAGCCAAAGTGAGCAAGCTCTGTTGAAGCACAAGGAGTGAAAAGGTGCTCCGCTAAATGCTTTTCTAATTCTGATTCTGAATGTTCAAATGGGCGTGTAAAAGCGAAAAAATATAGGTTCTTAAACCACATAAATAGGATCCTAGGCTAAAGGTTTTGATACGTTGGCATAATGCCAGTGTTGAACAGGCATAGTACCTGAAAATAAGCTTGAAAAAAATAGAGGATTAGTTGCGCATATCAGGAATTATGATGTGATATTTAAGCCCTTGACCTTCTAAACTCTCTGCTTCAATAGTGCCGTTAAGTGTATCTACTACTAAATTATTAATAATGTGTGTGCCTAAGCCGGTACCGCCACTTTCTGATTTGGTGGTATAAAAGGGATCAAAAAGTTTGATAAGACTTTCTTCAGACATGCCTTGCCCATTATCTTGATAATTGAGATAAAGGTTATTTTGCTTGAGTTTAATATCAATATTTATTTCACCGCGGTTCACTTTTTCAAAACCATGAATAATGGAATTAATGATCAAATTAATAATAATTTGGGCGATGGCACCGGGGTGAGTGTATATTTCTAAACCTTTTTTACAGTGCACTCTTACACAGTGACTTGTCTGTTTTAGCTTGGGGTGAAGAGATTGAATTATTTCATCAATATAATTAGGGATATCAACTAGTCTGACTTTGTCGCTGATTTGATCTACTGCTACATGTTTAAAGCTAGTAATTAAGTCTGAAGCTCTCATTAAATTACTGGTTAATAACTCTGTACTTTGATTGGCCTTATCGATAAAGCTTTCAATTGCTTTTTTAGAAACCTTATTATCATCTAAATTTTGCTTTAAATGAGCAAGCGTGTCTGACAAATAGCTTGCTGCGGTGATACTAATACCGATAGGCGTATTAATTTCATGAGAAACTTCTGCTGATAATGTACCTAATGAGGCCATTTTTTCAGCGTCTAATAAGCAAACTTTAGCTTTATTGAGTTCAATAATAGAATTTTTTAATTCTTGATTAGTTGCCAATAATGTTTTTTCAGTTTTACTGCGTCTAATATTTTCTTCTTTGAGTGTTTGTTGTTGCATTAAAAGTTCTTTTTGCTGAATTTCCATTTTCAGCATAGTGCTACTTAATGAAGAGGTTTTTTTAGCCACTTCTAATTCTAACCGTATATTTTGCTCATCCAACTGCTCATTTGCTTCATTCGTTTCTTGCTCTGACATTGCCAATTTGTTTTTAAAGTCTGTTAACTCATCAATTAAGTTATTGTATGCATCTTCTAAAATATTGAGTTCATTTTTTTCATAATTTAACGAATGGAGTTTTGAAGCTTCGGGATCATCTAGATCAATATGCTTTATTTGTTCAGTGAGTTGTTCTAAGGGAGAGGTGAGTAACTTATAAAAAGCTAAAGTGAATAAAAAAAATAAAAATGCGGTTTTAATAATAGCATTACCCAGAAGAAAATAAATACCTACTTCAATTCGGCTAAAAATAACGGCATTACTAGAGAGTAAGGTTACTCGGCCAACAGAGGTTGTTCGGCCCGAAAATTCAAAAATAAGTGGGAAAGAATGACCAAATAAACCACCACTGCTTGAACTGATAACTTGGACTTCATTATTTAACTTATCCTTGTTAGTTACTGTTAATTTTTCTGGTGGTATCGTTTCACCTAACTGGGTGATGATGTTGTTGGCTTCATCGGTAACTGTGATCCCTTTTATCATGGGAAGAGCGACTAAACCATTTGAAATATCAATTGCTTGTTGAGTGTTCAACTCCCAAACTGCGCGGGTAAGACTACCGCTTATGGTATTTTCAAGGGTTAGTAGCTCACTATTGATATGATTTTTAGTGTTAAAATATTCAGCAACAATTTGAATACCCGTAACGCTCACCGTTAAAATAAAATATACGGATAGTACTCTGGTTAATAGTTTTCGCGAGATGCTGGTTATTTTCATATAAATAAATAAACGTTGAGTGTAGAAAAACTGCTAATTTCTATGATTGTTCACTATTTTTATTATTTTAGCTATTTTTTTTCAAGGTGGTTAGCATTTTTGTCGTTTATTATTTGTATCGCAATATATTGACTTAACCTATCATAGCAGGAGTTTTACTTTCGGCGTTTAGCCATTTTGTAATATTCCTATAAAATGTCATATTATTGTAATAAATCAATAATAACATGGAGACAAATATTTAGGGTTACCTAATTTACTAAGCTGTACCATATACAATCATTTATCAATAAACTTTATAATAGGGCAAAAACATGAAATTCGTAAAATCTTCACTAGCATTGGCAGCATTTTCAGCTTTACCTGTGTCAGTAATGGCAACTGAAATACCTAGCATTGATATTTATGGTCGAGCTAATTTATCAATTCAATCTTCTGATGAAGGCGAAGGCCATTTTTCTGAAGTAAAAAGTAATGCTTCTCGCATTGGTTTAAAGGGGAGCTATGAGCTCAATGAAAACTTGGAAGTTGTTTATAAAGCTGAGTTTGAAGTCGATTTTGACGGTGATGGTGATGTTTGGAAGGCACGTAACCAATATGTTGGTTTAAAAGGTACTTTTGGTGAAGTGTTATTAGGTAAAAATGACACTATGCTTAAGCAATCACAAGGTAAAACAGATCTTTTCAGTGATTTAAATGGCGATATCAAATATTTATGGGTAGGCGAGAATCGTCTTAGCGATACTTTAACGTATAAATCGCCTTCGTTTTCTGGATTTCAATTAGGTGCTACTTACCAAGCAGAAGATCAAGTTAATGGAAAAGACTCTTTATCTGTTGCTGCATTTTATGGTGATAAAAAGCTGAAAAAGTCTACAATCTTTGCATCTGTGGCTTATGACTCTGAAGTAAAAGGTAAATCAAAAGACGGCGGAGCTGGAAGTGGTTATTACGATACAGTGCGAGCCACTGTACAAGGTAAGGTTTCTGGCGTTACTTTAGGTTTAATGATACAAAACCAAGAGAATATTGAAACGGGTGCTAAAATGAACGGTGTTATGGTGTCTGCTAAATATAACGTAGGTGCCACAACAGTAAAAGGCCAGTACCAAATGGCTGACCATAAAGAGGGAGATGATCGTAGTGGCATTACGGCAGGCGTAGATTATAAACTGGCTAAAAGCACCAAAGTGTATGCTTATTATACCAGCTTTGATATGGATACAGCCAATGATGAAGACTATTTAGCTGCAGGTATTCAATTTAACTTCTAGTTGATTTGAACGCTAATGAAAAGCCGCTTAGCGGCTTTTTTAGATTTTATTAGCCTAAAAAATAGGACAATAAAAAAAGAGCTAATTGTCATCATAATGTCATATTAACCATACACAATAATTGTTTAAATATTTAAATAGTAACCTAAGGTACATCTATGAGTGGATACATTTTAGTTGTTGAAGATGAAACACCAATTAGGGAAATGATCACGTTTGTGTTAGAGCAAAATGGCTTTAATTCAGTTGAGGCGAGCGACATTAAAGAGGCTAAGGAGAATATTGTTGAACCTTTTCCTGATTTGATTCTGCTAGATTGGATGCTGCCTGGTGGAACAGGGGTGAAACTTGCGCAATCTTTGAAGCAAGATGAATTTACCCGTAATATTCCTATCATTATGTTAACAGCACGTGCCGATGAAGATGATAAAGTAAAAGGGTTAGATGCCGGTGTTGATGATTATGTGACTAAGCCTTTCTCTCCTAAAGAGCTTATCGCTCGTATCAAAGCGGTAATGCGTAGAGTTTCGCCAACATCACTTGCTGAAAAAGTAGAGTTTCACGGCTTGAAATTAGATCCTGTTTCACACTTAGTCACCATTAATAATCAAAGTGTAGACTTGGGACCAACAGAATTTAGATTACTACATTTTTTTATGACGCATACTGAGCGTGTATACTCCAGAGAGCAGCTACTTGATAATGTTTGGGGTACCAATGTTTATGTTGAAGATAGAACCGTCGATGTTCATATAAGACGATTACGTAAGGCAATATCCGGTGCGGGTCATGAGGAATTCATTCAAACCGTGCGTGGTGCAGGTTATCGTTTTTCAGGTAAAGTAAAAGCCAATTAGAACATGTAGATCAGGTGAAGAATCAATATTAAATCAATTAAGCTAAAAGATGGTAACTTCAGTGGCAGAAAAACAAGAGACTAATAGCCTAACTAAACAGGATTTTCGTTTTCACTCAGGCATTGAAGCGCTACCTGATGCCGCATTAGTATTATCACCTGAGCTAACTATTTTAGCAGGTAATAAAAAAGCACAACGCTTATTAGGCGTTAGGTTTCCTAAGAATATTGGACAACCTATTGCTGAAGTGTTAACTGCGTGTGAGTTTTCTGAATATTTAAAGCAAGATAACTTTGAAACGCCACTTTGTGTGGTTTCGCCATTAAATGATGAATTACAACTTGAAATATCAATTATGGCTTTTGGTTATGAACGGGTAATTTTGATTGCTCGTGCGATTGCGAAATATCATCGATTGAAGCGAATGCGTAGAGAATTTGTCGCGAATGTTTCTCACGAATTGAAAACACCACTGACGGTTGTACGCGGTTATGTAGAAATGATCCAAGATACTGAGCATGCTTTTGATCCTCATTGGCAAAAAGTGTTTGCCACCATGGAAGGGCAGGTGAGCCGTATGGAGCGCTTGGTTGAGCAACTGTTGAGTTTATCAAAAGTTGAAAACAATCGTGATGATGCTGATATGGAGCAAGTTCAAATGCCATTATTGGTTAACAACTTGTTTGAAGATGCCAAGTGGTTAAATCAGGAAAAACAACATGAAATTTACGCAAATATTGCTGATGATTTTGGGGTTTATGGGATAGAAACCGAGTTAAAAAGTGCATGCGCCAATTTAATCTCTAACGCGATAGCTTACACGCCAGCTAATGGGCTTATTGAAGTAAATTGGCTGCGCAATGGCGATAAAATGGTTTTTAGTGTTAAAGACAATGGTGACGGTATTAAAGCTGAGCATGTTAACCGGTTAACAGAGCGTTTCTATCGTATTGATAAATCACGCTCTCGCGATACTGGTGGATCAGGCTTAGGCTTAGCCATTGTAAAGCATGTACTTTTACACCATAAAGCTGAACTTGTTATTACCAGTGAGTGGGGAAAAGGCAGTGAGTTTGCTATTTATTTTGATGAGGCTATTACACTATAAGTCACGGTGAGTACTGTGGTTATTTCGGACAGCGTTATTGGGTCCTTTGACAACGTCATCTCCTTTTGATTTGGAATCTCCCCGGTTTTAAAGGCGCTGTGTTGAATGAATCCCCTACAGTTCGCTGTCACTATCTTGAAAGAATAATAGCCCCTAGTGAGATATATCTACCATTAAATCATCAGCAATATGCTCTAGTGCGCTGATTAAGTTATTTAGCTCAGCTTCATGCATTGTTACTTGAACTTTAGCATTAAACATTAATTGCCCTGTATGTGGGGCACTTGACTGTGAACTGACAAGTTTTATTAAATTTCCTCCTTGCTGATGAATAACAGAAGATATTTCTTGTATAATGCCCGGTCTGTCATTGGCTGTTAATTCAAGCACTAAGTTAGTTGTTATTGGTGAGTTATCTGTTTCAGCCACTTCAATTTGACAACTTAATCCGGGAATTTTCTTCAGTGCCGTGATTAATTTTTGGCAATGACTTTTGTCAACGGCCACTTCAATAACGCCAGCAAAAAAACCTGATAAATGATGTAAGCTACTTACTTGCCAGTTGCCTTGATGTTCATTGATAATTTTAGAAAGTGAATCGACTAAGCCCGTTTGATCTGGGCCAATACAAGAGATAACAATGTGGTTCATAGGTTTCCTTAAAAAATAATTTGAAATAATTTTGTGTATTAGTGAACGCAAGAGAGTTGGCTAAGCTCTTTATTTAATTGTGCAATATCACCTAAATTAAGTTCAATTAAACGGCGAAGAATAGTTACACTGTCGATGTCTATCGCATTGCATTGCAAGCCCGTTTCATTTTCATGTTCATGAACTACTGCAATATGCATTGTTACTTTAGACTTATTATCTGAAAGAAAGAAACTTAAAATGCCAAACTTTCCTTTTAATGGCTGGTCAGATTGCACCGCTGTAACTAAGGCTCCATTGAGAGAAATATCATGTATAGATACAGGGTAAGATTTATCCTCAATAATTAGTTCTGCTTGAATTGAAAATAATATACGAGTAAATTGTCGTCTGTTTTCTGTCAAAATATGCCCATTGATGTTATTCATTAATAAAACATACCTTTAGCATAGTCTGGTTTTTTTATAATTGGTATAAGAAAAGACAGCCAAACAGTCTTTTTTAGCTGTCTTTTCTTCGTTAAGTACTTTATTGAGCTCAACTCGGTATGATGGATTTTTACTTTTTTTAACTCTAGAGATAATTTACTGTAAATGAAATCTATCTAAATCAATATCTATTAAGCCGAGTTGAGGGGAATTAGCCTATTTTTTTATATTTAATCCTATGAGGTTCAATGGCCGCTGCTCCTAGGGTTTTTTTCAACCATGCTTCATACTCGGTGAAGTTACCTTCGAAGAAATTAATTTGCCCTTCATCACGATAATCTAAAATATGCGTTGCGATTCTATCTAAAAACCAACGGTCATGGGAGATAACCATGGCACAACCTGGAAACTCTAATATGGCCTCTTCAAGCGCACGCAATGTTTCAACATCTAAATCGTTAGTTGGTTCATCAAGTAGTAATAGATTACCGCCAGTTTTCACTAATTTGGCTAAATGAACTCTATTACGTTCACCCCCTGAGAGGTCTTTAATGAATTTTTGCTGATCATTACCTTTAAAGTTAAAACGAGAACAATAAGCTCTACTGGGTATTTGATAATTACCAATTGCTAAAATATCATGTCCTTCACTTATTTCTTGATAAACAGTATTGCTATCATCCATATCATTTCGGAATTGATCAACACTGGCCAATTGTACTGTTTCACCTAGCTCTATAGTGCCAGAGTCTTGCTGTTCTGTACCCGACATCATTTTAAAGAGGGTTGATTTACCCGCACCATTTGCACCGATAATACCAACAATTGCCCCTTTAGGAATACTAAAGGTTAAGTCGTCAATTAATACTCTACCATCGAATGATTTGGTTAAGTGAGTAACATCAAGCACTTTATCGCCAAGGCGTGGACCTGGTGGAATATAAAGCTCGTTAGTTTCATTACGTTTTTGGCTTTCTTGACTACTTAGTTCTTCAAAGCGGGCCATGCGAGCCTTACTTTTTGCTTGTCTTGCTTTAGGGTTTGAACGAACCCACTCTAGCTCTTGTTTGATAGTTTTCTGTAAAGCATTTTCACTTTTACTTTCTTGGGTTAAACGTGCATCTTTTTGTTCAAGCCAAGAAGAGTAATTGCCTTCCCATGGAATACCTTCACCTCTATCTAGTTCCAAAATCCAGCCCGCAACATTATCAAGGAAGTATCTATCATGGGTAATAGCGACAACTGTACCTGAGTAATCATGTAAAAAACGTTCCAACCAAGCAACAGACTCGGCATCTAAATGGTTAGTTGGCTCATCTAATAATAGCATGTCAGGCTTTTGTAATAATAAATGACATAGAGCGACACGTCGGCGTTCACCACCACTAAGTACTGAGATTTTTTGCTCCCATGGTGGTAAGCGTAATGCGTCAGCTGCACGCTCAAGGACATTGTCAATGTTATGACCGTCTTGGGTGTTAATAATATCTTCTAATTGCCCTTGTTCTTTAGCGAGAGCATCAAAATCAGCCCCTTCTTCAGCGTATTCATTATATACTTCATCTAGGCGTTTTAACGCATTTTTGACTTCTGATACGGCTTCTTCAACCACTTCGCGAACGGTTTTGCTTTCATCTAATTCTGGCTCTTGAGGTAGATAGCCTATGTTCGTGCCAGCAAGGGCGTTAGCTTCTCCTTCAAACTCAGTATCAACCCCCGCCATAATGCGTAATAGTGTTGACTTACCTGCACCATTTAAGCCAAGTACACCAATTTTAGCGCCTGGGAAAAATGAGAGAGAAATATCTTTTAAAATAGTGCGCTTAGGTGGTACAACCTTGCTTACACGATGCATGGAATAAATAAATTTATCTGGGAGTGCCATAATCTGCCTGAAATATTGCTAATGTAAATTGTTATGTATTCTATGTAACTAACGTAATCTTAGCAAGGTTATAGACTTGCTACTCTTGGTGTAATGAGTTTGATTTTAATGTGTCAATAATTGTGTGTTAGTTTTTTATTAATAATGTAAATCAATTGGTTATGTTTTTTTTGATTCTGTCTGTGTGTTTTTATATGGTGGTTAAGCAAAAAATCACTGTTGATTATTTTGCTTATCTTAATTTAATAAAAACCAACTGCTCTTTTGAAACTATTTTGAGCCATAAAAGCGATTAGGTATTTTGTTAGCGTGAACAACTTTTGATGACATTATGATTAATGCCTTTGCAGTATTGATTTTTCAATATATTAAAATTGAGGAAGGCTTTTTACTATTGTTAGTTGTCTTTTAAAAAAGTCATTTTTGGGGATGTCCTCCGAGTCGCTAAGTTTAAAGGTGAGTATTTTAGGCTTAGCGACTTGTTGGGATTACTTTTTAATTTGATTTGATAATGTTGTTAATAAGTTAATAACTTCGACACTCGCATTTTCCATGATGGTTAAATCTTGGATTACTTGCGTCATATTGCCATCCTTCATTGCTTTTAAAGCGCTGATACCATGTTGATGAACTTTTGTATGAGGTGTTTCAAGTTGCTTAAAGGCGCTATGGTCTGTATATTTCTCTGCTCCTTCGCCTTGGAAGTACCATTGACCCAATTGGCAGTGATGTTGATCTTCAAAGTCATCAATGTTTTTAGTAGAAATACCTAGCATGGCTTGATAGACCTCTTGCTTCCAGACTAGATGATCCAGTTTCACTGCTTGTAGAAAAGCATCAACAGTTGAGCTGTTTATCACTGAGTACATGCTTTTTGACATAGTAACAATGTTATCAGCTGTACTTTCAATATTTGAGGTGCTCTGGCTTATTTCAATACTTTTCTCACCGACTCCATGAATCCCTTCAATCACATGTTCCATTTGTTGATTGACTTGTTCAATGAGGTTTGAAATTTCATTAGACGCTTCAGCTGAGCGTTGGGCCAAAGTTCTCACTTCATCAGCAACCACGGCAAAACCTCTACCTTGCTCACCAGCACGAGCTGCCTCAATGGCCGCATTTAATGCCAACAAGTTCGTTTGATCTGAGATACCTTTGATAATATTTACAAAGTCATTAATGCCTGCGGTGGTTGATTTTAAATTATCAACCGAAGTTGATGCACTTTGGCTATCATGACTAATTTTTGATGTTGCAACTATAGTTGAAGCCAACATCGAGAGGATTTTAGAGAAAAGTTCCTCTGATGTCTGAAATTTATCGCGGTGGGCAGTAAGCTCACTGGAAGACGATGAAATGTCTTCACGAATATTATTTATTAAATTAGAAGAGCTTAACCATAAAGTATTAATTTCTTCTTGATGACGGTAACGTTCTGTATTACTTGCCATATCTTCGGCAAGTTGATGACTTTCATTATTGGCTTCAGCAATTTCTGACTCTAATGATGAAACTTGCTGTTTGAGTTGTAAATTTTCTTTTTGTAGTGCTGCAAATTTTTCTTTACTGGGCAAACCGAACATATATGAACACCTTTGCTGTGATTGTAGGCCTATATCCTAACCAGATGACAAGTATAACAAAAGTGTTTTTTTATATTCATCGTAAATATAATCTGTTCTTAAAGTAGTTACGGCTCTTTTTTGTCTATCTCTAACAGCGAATAAAACAGTAATCAGTACGTCTTACTCTGCTTAAGCCAGTCTGATAAAAAAACACAGAATGTTTTTTTTACTTTTATCGCCTCTAAGTTGTTGTATTATAATAACTAAATAAATGATAAAGGGCGATAGGGGGACGTGGTTTATAGCCTAGCCAAACATGAGTTATACGATAAGGTCATGATGCAATCAACAGACACCATTTTGGGCATGACTTTGAGCCTAAACTAAAAAATAAAAATTTAATGGTTATTACAAAATTTTTCTTGTAAAAATCCAAGCAGTGTTTTTATTTTAGGGTCTGCAATTCGATAAAAAATGGCTTGTGACTCACGGCGAGTTACCACAATATTATGCTCTCTAAGTTTAGCTAAATGTTGTGATAAGGCTGATTGTGATAAAGCTACTTGTTGATTTAAGTCACTTACGGTAAGTTCATCATCGGTAATACAGCATAAAATCATTAAACGGTTTGGATTAGACACTTGTTTTAAAATGGCACCAACCAGGTGGGCATTTTCTGCTAATTTTTGTTGACCACTAATCATGTTAAAACCATACGGTAACAATTAATATAATTTTATATTACTATTGAAGTTTAAATTAGTAAAGGCTAATGTATTTGTGAGTTAATGAAAGCTAATCTTGTATGTGAATCTATAATAGGTGCTATAACCACCTCCCTCAATTAAATGCTTGTCTCATCTTGTTCATGTAAAGAACTAAAATGCTAAAAACTATCTCTGCAGTAGTTGCTAGGGTCAAAGAGTCTTTAAAGATTATTATCGTATGTGATGCCGCGATAAAATGTAAAGCATAATAATGCTCTTATTATTGGTATTAGAAAGCCAGTTGAGTAATGAAAGCGTGTTAGCTATACCCAATTGGGCACTGCGTCAGCATTAATAACTTCTTCATAGCTTGGGCGATGGCGAATAATTGCATATTCGTTATCTTTGACCATGACTTCAGGTGCTAACATGCGAGTATTGTAGGTAGAGGCCATTACGGCTCCGTATGCTCCACTGCTCATAATGGCAATTAAATCACCTGATTGGCATATATTAACGGAACGAGCTTTGGCAAAGGTATCGCCAGTTTCACATACTGGGCCGACCACATCGTAGGTTTTCATAGCGGCATTCGCTTTATTGACGGCTAAAATTTCATGGTGTGCTTCGTACATACTGGGGCGAACTAAATCATTCATACCCGCATCTAAAATTAAAAATTGCCGCTCTTCACCTGTTTTAACAAACACCACACGGGAAACTAAAATACCAGCATTGCCTAATAAAGAACGACCTGGCTCAATCACTATTTTACAGTTTAAATGGCCTAGTTGTGTTTTCGCGATTGCAGCATAGTGAGTCTTAGGGGGAATGACTTCATTATCATAGGTTATGCCTAAACCGCCACCGATATCAATGACCTGAATATCGTGCCCGTCTTCTTTGAGTTCAGTGACTAGTTGAGCAATGCGCTTATAGGCTTCTTCAAATGGTGCAAGCTCAGTTAATTGTGAGCCAATATGGACATCGACGCCCTGTACTTTGATACCGGGTAACTCTGCGGCGCGTCTATAAGCTATTTTGGCTTGGCTAATAGGCACGCCAAATTTATTTTCTGCTTTGCCAGTTGAAATTTTTTCATGGGTATTTGCACAGACATCAGGATTTATTCTAAAAGCAATGGCGGCCACTTTCTCTAAACGGGTGGCAATTTGACTAATGAGTTTAAGCTCTGGCTCTGATTCAACATTAAATTGGAAAATACCTTCACTTAATGCGTATTCAATTTCAGATGCTGATTTAGCTACACCTGAATAAACTATTTTTGCAGCTGAAATACCAGCAGCACGAGCACGGCGAATTTCACCTTCTGACACTACATCAGCTCCGGAGCCTAATTTTGCTAAGGTAGTAAGTACAGCTTGATTGCTATTGGCTTTTATCGCATAACAAATTAATACCTCTTGATCTGAAAATGCTTGTTGATAATGTTGAAAATTCTCAGCTATCGCGGTATTTGAATAACAATAAAATGGTGTACCTACTTGCTCAGCAATGTCATGTAGGGCAACATTTTCAGCAAACATTTTGTTATTTACATAAGGAAAGTGATTTTGAATCGTCATGGTATTCCACAGTGTTTACCCAGTCAGACAATGTACAAGCATAACTAGTGGCTAAGCTTAATTTATCCGGTTAGGTTGTGTTTAATTGTATGAGATGATTAATTTATTTTAAGCTGCAGGGGGATTCAAGTCCTATTATAATAATTTGCCATATTGTTTTGCTCTATTGTAGAACAGATAAAAAGTGATTACTCAAAAGAGAGTAATCACTTTTAACCGATGAACGTTTAATTATATGCATTCATTATAGTTGTGTGCTATTGATCTGCTGCTTTTTGCTTAATAACAGCATCTTTTGGCACTATGCTTGGCGCAGGTTCTTGTTTAACTTGTGATTTTTCAGTTTTTAATTTTGCTATGCTGGCATTGAGTGTTTTTGTTTCTTGATTTAATGCAGAGTTTCTTGCTTTCGCTTTTGTTAATTCAGTCTGTAATGCTTGTATTTGCTTTTCAAATTCTAGTTGTTTCTTTTCAATAGATAAATTACTGGTTGAAGAGGCAAGTTCACTTTTAGCTAATTCCAAACTATGTTGATTTTTTGTTTGCTCTAGCTGTTGTTTAGTGAGGGCTACTTCCTTGTTTGCTGCCGTGATTTGTTGCTCTAAAGAAAGTTGGCTTTGCATTAATTTTGCTAATTGTTTTTTTTGTTGCTCAAGTTGAGTATTTTTTTCTGTTAGCTTAGCTTGAATCATTGTTGAAAAACTGTCTTTATCTTGAGTAGCAGCCAATATTAATTCATCTTTACTGATCATTGATTGTTCTAACTGGGCTATTTTGTTTGTCTGTTGCTTTAACTGTGCGTTTAATGACTCACCTTGTGATACTAAACTGGTTGTTTGCTCTGAAAGTACTTGATCCCTTAAATTTAGCCCCTCTAAAGCCTGACTGACACTATTAAGCTTATTTTCAAAACCTAGAATATATTGCTCATAGTCATTTTTGTTTAATGCACGTAAGTTTCTTACGGCAATAGTTATGTTTTGGGTATGTTTAGCTTCAAAAAGAGCTAATGCAACACTGTCTCTAATGGCTGCTTTATCTTTAGGGTTTGTAGCAATAACAGATTCGGCTGTTTGCGCTAGGCCGAGAGTTTTTTGATAACTAATTGGCGAGATTCTATTAATTTTTGCGCTCTTTAATGTAGCCAACAACTGTCTGAGCTCTCTTAATTCAACTTTTTTAACCGCTTTGATTTCTATGGCATTAAGTAAAGGTAATACTTTGGCTTGTTGCTCTTGCGCTTTAGCTTGTTTCCCTTCAGCAATCAATTCAATTAAATCTGAAACTTTGTTTTGTGACTTGTTAAATTCTTTTGAAAATAATTTATCAGCATTTAATCCCTTGAGTGTTTCTAGTTGGGATAAACTTTCTGCAAGTATTTTTTCAGCAGATTCTTTAATTAGAGAGGCTTTTGCTAAAAATTGTTTTGCTTTTTTAATGTCAGCTAAGATTTTATTGGTTTTGCTTTGCGTAGTTTTGTGTGGGGCAAAACGAATATCATCAAATTTATCATTGGCATCGTCTTGCTCTTCTTTTGCATCATTATAAAGCTCTAAAGCAAAATAAGGGATATTAGCCTCTTTTGCTTCTTGCATACTTTGTTGTAGGTTTTCAATCGCATTTTTTGCGATTAAAAATTGTTCATTTTGCACTTGAGTTTGCTGTTGATCTTCTACAAATTTTTCTGAGGTAGATTTGCAGCCAGATAAGGCAAGTGTGGTTGTGAAAAAACAAACAGATAAAAATTTTTGAGATGAAATAAGTTTATGCATAATACAACGTCCCTGTGAGTAGAGTAATTTGATGGAGGGAGTATATAGGAGTATTTACAATTACAATAGTTTTTGTTGGTTTTAAGACTAAATATTAGCCAAAAGACTTTGTTGCGCTAACACTCATAAAATTGCTGATGATCTAACATTGCACAGCAAGTGCTTGATAGGGTTTAGCCTCGTATTTTGGGGATATTAGCTCTATTTTTTGATTTTATCGAAAAATTGAGTGTTAAATCATGCCCCTATCCTCTTGTTATTGGAGCATATAACTCAACCATAACGGTATGGTAATTATGCTAAGTAAGGTGCTTAAGACAACAGTACCTGCTGTTGTTTGTTGATGTTGTTGATGGCTGCTGGCAATTAAGTACGCATTTACGCCTGTAGGGCAAGCGCTTAACAGCACTAAAACCGTGACGATAAAAGGCTCTAGGTTAAAAATAGTTTGACTGGTTAAAAGCACTAATGTTGGTAATAAAATTAACTTACTCACACAAGCGATGCTGATAAACAAAAAAGTGTTGCGTACTTGATAAAAAGCAAGTGATGCGCCCAAAATAAATAATGCTAAGCTAATGGCTGGTTTTGAAATAAGGGCTAAACTATCCCATACAAAATTTGGTAGGGCTATTCCTGACAAGTTCACCAATAATCCAGCTAATATACTGATAATCAGGGGGTTGTTAATTGTTTTTTTGATAAAAATAAGCCCTTTGAGTTTCCCTGACTTTTTGTTTGTCGTTGCACTGGCAGCCATAGCACTGGTTAAGGTAAAAAGCATTGCACTATGAAAAGTGACAATAAGAAATATTATCCCTAGTACTTGTTCACCTAAGGCCGCTAATAATACTGGTAAGCCGACAATAATAGTATTGGAGTAGCTGGCACTTAAGGCAAAAACAGCAGATGAGGCTTTTTTATTGTCACTTGTTATGCTCTGCTGTTTCAGGCGATTAATTGGATAAAAAAAATAATTTATTAGCCAAGTAATCGCGTAACAAGTCAGTACCGGCAGGTAAAAAGCAATAAATAGCTGAGGACTGACTTGTTCACTAAAGTCAGCTTTTGCCATTTGGTAAAAAAGGAATGCTGGAATACTTACGGAAAAAGTAAATTGACTTAAGGTGTTAAGTTGGGTTTTGGATAACCAGCGGGTTTTAGTACAGATAAAGCCAAGTAAGGACACCATGATAAGTGGTGTTATGATTGACAGTGTATTCATTTGAGCTCAGCGCCTGATTATTGCAAGTACATTCATTAACCTATTTGCTACCCTTATTGAACACTTTGTTCGAAATAGCTTTCGATGATAAGACGTGCCGACTCAGCATCAATATTATCTTTTTTGAGGTTTCGATAACCGCCACGGGAAAATAGCTGCTCTTTGGCATCTGCGGTGGTGAGCCTTTCATCTTGAAACTCAACCTTAATACCAAAACGTCCAGCAATACGGTTACCAAACTTTTTTGCATCTCGTGTTAATTGCTGTTCACTACCATCCATATTTAAAGGGAGGCCAACAACAATAATATCAGGTTGCCATTCTTTTAAATAATTAGCTAATAAATCCCAATTTGGAATACCATCTCTAGCCTTTACTGAACCTATAGGCGTGGCGCTGCCAGTAATTTCTTGGCCAACAGCAACCCCAATATACTTTTTACCAAAATCAAAACCAATAATGGTACGCTGTCCCATGTTCTGCTTGTTTTTTTTTGACATTAAGCATGGCCTACATCAGAAGATAAATGAGCAACATCGATACCGAACATTTCCGTTGCTTTTTGCCAGCGTTGCTCTATAGGTGTTTTAAAAATAATATCACTATTTGCTTCTATGGTAAGCCAAGAGTTCTCTTTTAACTCTTCTTCAAGTTGTCCAGGTCCCCAACCCGCGTAACCAAGGGTAACCATAAATTTTTCTGGGGCATTCTTTGTGCCTAAAGCTAATAAAATATCTTTAGAGGTGGTGATCATTATATCTTTACTTAGAGCAAGTGAGCTTTTCCAACCTTGCTGAGTACTATGTAGAACAAAGCCTCTATTTTGAGAAATAGGTCCGCCTGAAAGCACAGGCTGTTCAAGAGAGGCAAGCAAGCTGCTGTTCTCTTTTTGTTGCTTATCAAGATGATTGTCATCGACTATTCCTACCTGTGCTTCACTGTCAGCTTCATCATCTATTTGCTTCAATAAATCGTTCAGGCAAATATTAACGGGAAGATTGATAATTAAGCCCATAGCGCCTTCATCGTTGTGCTCACAAATGTAGGTCACTGTTTTATTAAAGAAGGGATCTCCCATGCTAGGCATGGCAATTAAAAATTGATTCTCTAAACTTTGCATAGTTTTTTCCTAGTCGTTAGGATGTGTTGACCCTAAAGGTAATTTTAGCCTACTTTTGAATATTCTCTTCAATGGCGTCCATTAATTTTCCGCTGATATTGATAGGGTAAGCTGCTTCTATTTCACGGATACAAGTTGGACTGGTGACATTTATTTCGGTGACTTTATCACCAATAATATCTAAACCAACAAAGTACAAACCACGCTTTTTGAGTTCAGGAGCAATCGTTTCAGCAATAAGTTTATCTGTAGGGCTTAATGGTCTTGCGACACCTCTCCCTCCAGCCGCTAAGTTACCACGAGTTTCTCCTTGGGCAGGAATACGTGCTAAGCAATAAGGCATTGGCTCACCATTTACCACCAGGATGCGCTTATCGCCATCAACAATTTCAGGCATATATTCTTGTACCATAGCGTATTGCTGGCCATGGTTAGTTAAAGTTTCTATAATAACGCCAACGTTGGCATCATTTTCTTTAATACGAAAAATAGATGAGCCACCCATACCATCAAGTGGTTTAATAATAATGTCATGTAACTCTTTGTGAAAAGCACGTATTTGTTTATCGTTTCTAGTCACTAAAGTACGGGGTGTTAAATCAGCAAACCAAGCGGTAAATAGCTTTTCGTTACAGTCACGTAAACTTTGCGGTTTATTGACAATTAAGGTGCCTTCAACCTCGGCACGTTCAAGCATATAAGTGGCGTAAATAAATTCCGTATCAAAAGGAGGATCTTTACGCATTAAAATAGCGTCAAGTTCACTAAGTGCTATATCTTGTGGATTTGATAACTCATACCAGTGCTCAGTATCATCAAAGACTTTGATCTTTTGTGTATTAGCGCGTGCTTGGCCGCGATCAAGATATAAATCTTTCATTTGCATGTAATAAATTTCATAGCCGCGTTGTTGCGCTTCAAGCATCATAGCCATCGAAGAGTCTTTAGTGACTTTTACTTCGCTAATAGGATCCATTACGATGCCAAGTTTTATTGCTGTTGTCATAGCTGATTCCGTTATAAATATGTTTTAGATCACTTAACTGAAATATATTATTAAGTTAAGCTAAATCGCCAAAGCGACACTGTAATGCTGTTATCGCAGTGAGTGAGGCTGTTTCTGTTCTTAGTACTCTAGGGCCAAGTAATACATCTTGAAACTCAGCTTGATTAGCCAAGTTTATTTCTTCATCACTTAGGCCACCTTCGGGGCCTATAAGTAATTTAACCTGTTGGTTATTTTCTTTAAATGAAAAAGGCAAGCTCATAATTGAATGCTTGGCCTTGGGATGTAAGTTGAGCTTTAAATCACTACTTTGTTCATCTAGCCAGTCTTGTAAAAAGCATGGCTCAGTAACTTCAGGCACCATACAACGACCACTTTGCTCGCAAGCACTTATCACTATTTTTTGCCATTGTTCGCGCTTTTTAGCTAATCGTTCAGCTGAAAGTTTTACCCCACAACGCTCGGTAAAAAGCGGTGTAATTTTATTGACTCCAAGCTCCACTGATTTTTGCAAAGTATAATCCATGCGATCACCACGAGAAATACCTTGCCCTAAGTGAATAGTCACTGGTGATTCATTGCTAACCGTTTCTTGGCTAATAATTTCTGCACTAGCTTTCTTTTTAGAAATATCGATTAGCTTTGCATGGTACTGTAGGGGTTCTTTACCATTAAATAGTATAACCGTGTCACCTAAAGATAATCGTAAAACCCTAACAATATGACCAAAAGCATCATCAGATAATCTTATGATGGTATTTAAAGCAAAATCGCTCTGTTGATAAATTCTTGGTATTCGCATTATGTTTGTTTAAGTTAATTTTTCTTATCCGTTAAGGTAAGGGCTATTAATACGAAATACAATCTTGTTACAAATAAAAAAGTGATCAGGCAATAAAAAACCAGCAGTGAACTTTACAATGCTGGTTTTGTTAGTTTTGCCTCACGAGGGGTTCTTTTGGGCTGTGACTATAATCCTGCTGCTTTTCTTAAGTCATCAGCTTTATCGGTTTTTTCCCAACTGAAGGCTGTGAAAGTGTCATCACCTACGGTCATTTCAAATGGTTCTCGTCCAAAGTGACCATATGCAGCAGTTTGTTGGTACATAGGGTGAAGCAAATCTAACATTTTAGTGATGCCGTATGGGCGTAAGTCAAAATGTTTGCGCACTAAAGCGACTAAGCTTTCTTCACTGATTTTACCTGTACCGAATGTATCGACTGAAATCGAGGTAGGTTCTGCTACGCCAATAGCGTAAGACACTTGAATTTCACATCTATCTGCAAGGCCAGCAGCAACAATGTTTTTTGCGACATAGCGACCCGCATAAGCGGCACTTCTATCTACTTTTGATGGATCTTTACCTGAGAATGCACCACCACCATGGCGAGCCATACCGCCATAGGTATCTACAATAATTTTACGGCCAGTTAAGCCACAATCACCCACTGGGCCGCCAATAACAAAGCGCCCGGTTGGATTGATAAAATATTTAGTCTCTTCTGTTAATAATTCAGCAGGTAACGTGTGCTTGATAATGTTTTCCATTACCGCATCGACTAAATCTTCCTGTTTGATTTCAGGATTATGCTGGGTTGAAAGTACTACGGTATCAATAGCAACCGGCTTGTCATCTTCATAAACAAAAGTGACCTGAGATTTTGCATCAGGGCGTAACCAAGGCAATACACCTGAGCGACGTGCTTGTGCTTGACGCTCAACCAAACGGTGAGAATAGTATAATGGTGCTGGCATTAAAGTTTCAGTTTCATTAGTGGCGTAACCAAACATCAACCCTTGGTCACCGGCGCCTTGATCTTCGGGCTTAGAGCGGTCGACACCCTGGGCTATTTCAGGTGACTGTTGTCCAATTAAATTCATGATGCCGCAAGTTTCACCATCAAAGCCAACATCAGAAGAGGTATAGCCAATATCACTAATGACATTACGAGTGATGGTTTCTAAATCAACCCAAGCATCGGTGCTTACTTCACCTGAAATAATTGCAACACCCGTTTTTACCATAGTTTCACAAGCAACACGGGCATATTTATCTTTGGCGATAATCGCATCTAATACCGCATCAGAAATTTGATCGGCAATTTTATCTGGGTGACCTTCAGAAACAGACTCTGAAGTAAAAAAATGTCTAGACATACATCCTCAGCATTTAGGTGGAGAACAAAATAATGCAGGCAATTTTACATGCTTTATAAATGCTTTTCTAGCTTTTTTACGCCTAGACGTCTAAATGGCTTAAGATTGCTTGTAGTTTGCTCTGCTTTCTATTCTGTCGAGATGTAAAATAAAACTGCCATTAAAAAATATTTTGTTGCAGTATAAGGGATGCCACTGAACACCAACGTTTGTTACACTAGGGATAACTATTTGTAAAGAGAAGGTAACTGATGAATAAATTTTCCATTTTACTCCTGTCTGGGGTACTTGCTAGCACATTGGCAGCGTGTAGTAATAGTCGTTCTGATAACGACACAATCACTTATCCTGTTACTCATCAAGGTGAGATTGTTGATACGTATTTTGATCATAAAGTGGCAGATCCTTATCGTTGGTTAGAAGATGACAGAAGTGAGGAAACTGCGGCATGGGTAAAAAGCCAAAATACGCTGACTTTTAATTATTTAGAACAAATTCCGTATCGTGAACAATTAAAAGAGCGTTTATCTACGCTTTGGAATTATGAAAAAGTAGGTGCACCTTTTAAAGAAGGTAAATACACTTACTTTTATAAAAATGATGGCCTGCAAAATCAATATGTTGTTTATCGTCAAAAAGGCGAAGGTGCAGCGGAAGTCTTTTTAGATCCAAATACCTTTAGTGAAGACGGTACTACATCATTAGCCAGTTTAAGTTTCTCTAAAAACGGCTCTATTGCAGCCTATGCTATTTCTGAAGGCGGTAGTGACTGGCGAAAAATCATCATTATTGATGTTGAAACGAAAAAAGTACTGGAAGCGCCATTAATTGATGTAAAATTCTCTGGCATTTCATGGTTTGGTAACAATGGTTTTTATTATTCGAGCTATGACAAGCCAAAAGGCAGTGAGCTTTCAGCGAAAACCGATCAACATAAACTGTATTATCATGAATTAGGAACAGCCCAAAAAGAAGATAAAGTTATTTTTGGCGCAACCCCTGAGCAAAAGCATCGTTATGTTGGTGGACAAGTGACAGAAGATGACCGTTACTTACTGATTTCAGGCGCTATTTCTACCTCGGGTAATCGCTTGTTTATTAAAGATTTAACTAAGAAAGATGCGCCGTTAGTTACGGTTTTAGAACACACTGATTCTGATACTTACGTGATAGAAAATGAAGGTAGCAAACTATTTTTAGTGACTAACTTAAATGCGCCAAACAAAAAAATTGTCACTGTTGATGCAGCTAATCCAACCTCAGAGAACTGGGTGGATTTTATTGCTGAAACTGACAATGTGCTAACCGCATCGACAGGGGGGGGGTATTTTTTCACAGAGTACATGGTTGATGCTATCTCTAAAGTTTATCAGTATGACTATCAAGGCAAAATGGTTCGTGAAATTGCTTTGCCAGGTGTGGGAAGTGCCAGCTCATTAAGTGGTAAAAAAGATGAAACTACTTTGTACTATTCATTTACCAATTACAAAACCCCGTCAACCATTTTTTCATTTGATGTAAAAAATGCTAAAACAGAAGTTTACCGTAAATCAGGCGCTAAATTTGACAGTGATGCTTATGTTTCTGAACAAGTCTTTTATAGCTCAAAAGATGGTACAAAAGTCCCTATGATTATTACTTATAAAAAAGGGATTGAACGTAATGGTAAAAATCCAACTATTTTATATGGTTATGGAGGATTTAATCTCAGCTTAACCCCTAGATTTAGCGTCACGCGTGCCGTGTGGCTAGAGCAGGGCGGTATTTATGCAGTGGCTAATTTACGTGGTGGTGGCGAGTACGGTAAAAAATGGCATAAAGCGGGTACTCAATTACACAAGCAAAATGTATTTGATGACTTTATTGGTGCGGGTGAGTTTTTAATTAATAAAAACTATACCTCAAGTGATTATTTAGCGGTAAATGGTGGTTCAAATGGTGGGTTACTAGTGGGTGCTGTAATGACTCAACGCCCAGATTTAATGAAAGTTGCCTTACCTGCGGTTGGCGTATTAGATATGCTTAGGTATCACACTTTCACCGCTGGCGCTGGTTGGGCGTATGACTACGGTACGGCTGAGCAAAGTGAGGAAATGTTTAATTACCTACAAGGTTACTCACCTGTGCATAATGTTAAAACTGGCGTGAAATACCCTGCAACTTTAGTGACAACTGGCGATCATGATGACCGTGTTGTTCCTGCACATTCCTTCAAGTTTGCCGCTGAGTTACAAGCAAAACAAGCGGGCAGTGCACCTACGATGATCCGTATTGAAACCAACGCTGGGCATGGTGCAGGTACACCGGTATCAAAAACCATTGAACAATACGCCGATATTTATGGTTTTACCTTGTTCAATATGGGCTTTACTCAATTACCAAACTAATTTGTAAACGGTAAGCATAAAGCGACACTTTTATGCGAGTTATTTAGCTAAGCTGAAGCCGGCACATTATGTGTCGGCTTTTTAATTAGATAACCTTATTCGATATTCGATTTGTGGGGGTATACCAAGCACATTAGTTAAGTAAGCACTTAGCACTAATGAAAAGGCTTAAAGGCGGGACATGGATTGAAGAAAATGGTTACTTCCTTGTTAAAATAAATATCAACGATATATGTCTGTTAAACTCTAAGCGGGTCAATTTATTAATGTCATTGGTAATGACTTAGTATGCATAATCAAACTAACTCTTGTATCACTGAAATATTAACTCAACATTTGTAGTGTGCTTGACTATGTTAACATCCAGTGGTTGTTTGAAAAAAACCTGGGGGAGTATTCGGAGATCTAGCAGAAGTGTAGCGAATCTTGCAATTGCTAGGATCTGGTGCGTCGTTTATTCTTACGTCTATTGCTCCCAGTAGCCCACCGCAATTACCACCGATCCAAGTAAAGCTCTCATCGGTGTCAACCGCTCTAGCGATACCACTTGGATGGGGGCAAGGATATCCGCAGCGTAAAGTAATAGATTCACCTCCCACCTCAATAGTTTTATCGGGGAAGCAATCTGTCTTATTTTCAATTTTCGCTTTTAAATTTACTAAGTTTGATGCGGATCGCATACTTCCTTTTAAGAATTCCAACGTTGCTATACGTGCATCTGAACTGACATTAATGAATTTTGGTGCTGCTATGACCGCTAAAATACCTAAAATAACAATCACTATTACTAGCTCAATTAAGGTAAAACCTTGTTGTTTTTTATTGTTATACATCTACATCTCTATCACTGTACTAGATTCTACTTATAAAATACTGTCAAAAACATATTCATCAGAGCAAATTTCTTCAATAAAATAACACCAATTACATTCATAAATTAGTACGATTTATATAAGCTACAAGTTAAAAAATTAACTGTTCACAATACTAGCAGGTTTATTGCTTAAAAGAAGTAGATCTATTAAATAAAGTATGGG
>JASMAS010000009.1 GCA_030754235.1 Litorilituus sp. | reverse complement strand
GTGGGATCAGAATAGATGTAATTACGACCATTACTTGAAAATGCCACAGTGCGAACACCCACCCCAGGAATGTCATAGCTTTGATCTACATTTTCAAAGGCAATTTTTTTATTGTGGTAATAAACCTGCGGATAGCTACCGCTTGTATATAGTTTGGGCTCGACGTTAAATGTCCAACTTATTCCTAAACCATCAAAATTACTTACAGATGCGCCACTGGAATAATGGCGGCTCAAGGTCAGTGGATACTGCCCTTGCGTGATTATGTCGACTTCGCTTTCTACTTTATCTCCCGTAGAAACCATTATCGGGTTACCCTTTACCGGGCTACAACTATCGCTGCTATCAGAGAGTCCTGGATCAACAATTCTGTTAGAGGCGTGGTTGAGCAGATAACTGAGATGCTTATATCTAACATCAGCTCCATTAATTAACATTGCTATATAGTACTCATCAAAATAACCAGTGATCTCGATTATTTCAGTATCGTCTAATGCATTTGCTTGGTTGATTGGATAGGTATTAAAGATTAATAATAAAGAGGTGAGTAGATATCGTATTTTGTGTTTCAAAAAAAGCTCCTTTTAATTTGGTTTATTATTTAATAATAATCATGTAGTTAGATACATTATTCGCACACTGCATCCTATGTTTAAAGTAACACTATACCCACTCCTTTAAGCAATTTAAATACTGTTACCTCGATTAGTTTAAACAAAAAATTCAAGCAATAAATTCAACATTCCCGGCAAAAGCCATGATATTTTGTAACAAGTTAGTGCTGTTATTGCCCTTAAGCAGTCACTATAATATTTCTTAACATCAATAATTTTTAATTCACTATGCAACTACCTGCTAAAAAAAGTTTTTCACAATCAAATCAGGCACTAGCGAACAGTGGCTCGGGTTATTTTTTTAAAGGTTTTGAGCTTATCACCTTAAAAGGCATTCGACGTTTTGTTTTTATTCCACTACTCATAAATTTAATACTCTTTAGCGTTGCGTTTTACTTTATGTTTATTGAACTTAACAATTATATGTCGGCATTAATGGCTTGGCTTCCAGAGTGGTTAAGTTGGCTAAGTGTTGTGCTTTGGCCGTTAGCATTAATAACCATTTTAGTGATTTTCTCTTTTCTATTTAGCACGGCAGCTAACTGGTTAGCGGCGCCTTTTAATGGTTTATTATCAGAAAAAATAGAAAACATTTTACTAGGACAACCCGCATTAAAAAGCAGCTCACTTGAAGTGATTAAAGACATTCCTAGAACTCTTGCACGTGAATGGGCTAAGCTTGCCTATTACTTACCGCGCGCTATTGGTTTTTTTCTTATTATGTGGATATTACCGGTCATAGGACAAATAATTTGGTTTTTATTTGTTTCATGGATGATGGCCGTTCAATATAACGACTACCCCTTTGATAACCATAAAATTTCTTTTTCCGTGATGAAGCAAACTTTAAAGCAACATCAGGGGTTAACTTATAGTTTTGGTGTTAGTGTTGCTATTTTTGCTATGCTTCCTATTATCAATCTCATTATTATGCCCGTCGCTATTTGTGGTGCTACAGCACTTTGGGTAGATCACTACCGTGATGAGTTACTATCATCGTGAATATGGCCCTATAGGCTAAACTCGCCTATAGTAAATTCACCAAGTTGATTACGTTAAAAATAACTACAGGAAGTAAGATAATGACATCAAAATCACCTCACCAGTATAGGCTGCTGTTTAGCATGCTAACCTTTTTTTTTAGTAGTAACGTTTTTGCCTTAAACAATGTACCTCATATTATTGTAGAAATCCCTAAACTTGACAATGCCCAAGTATTTGCTGACTTCACTGATGGTTTTCCTGCTGTGCTAAATTACTTCACCCAATCAACAGAAGCACAAATCATTGAATTTTATAAAAAACATTACGGAAAAGTAGTTTCAAAAGAAAGAAAGCGCGGGCGTTTAACTTTATTTTTCCTACAAGAAAATCAAAGCATGAGAGTTGTAATTTCTCAGCAAAATAATAAACATCAAATCGATATTATGGTTGACCGCGTTAGAGAATAACCCCCTTAATACATTCGTTACTTAAAATAAACATATGGGATGAACCGTTGATATGAAAAAATTAATCTTATCTGCGCTAGTATTGACACTGATTAATGCTTGTACTAACGATTTAGATAATATAACTACTAGCCAAGAAAAAAACCGTCTAGTCGAGTACACTTGCGCTGGAAAGTCCATTTTATTAGTTTCATTTACTCACACAAGTTCCAATAAAGAGCTTGTGAATAACATTGCCATTATTAATGGTTTCAGTAAAAAACCTATTATTTTGAAAAGCCATGCCACTGCTACAGGCTTTTTATATAGCAACGCTAAATATACCTTAAAAGGCAATGATCAGTATGCAACATGGACTATAGGCCGAATGGCTCCAATAAACTGCTGGGTTGATAATCAACAACTGTTCGAAAAGTAAAGGCATGTTTTACTAAAAAAAAGGTCTGTACTTCCACACCCAAGCCCAAGAATACTATCTAGTTGAAGGGCGTTGAGTTTTTTTAACCATAAAGTATTCACAAGCTTGCCGAGTTGCCGTGGTAGGCTGTTGCCAAGCACCACAAATATCACGTTGGTTTTCAGGTGTTCGGGTAAATTGTTGGCATTTTCCGCATCGGCTCATAAGTTGCTCCATTGAAATATAACTCCCGCTAATTTATTCCTATGTTAGCAGTACCTAACAATGTTCCTGTTGATTGATATCAAGTGAACGGACCTGTCTTATTTATTTTAATTATGAAAGCATCATTATCGTTGATGGACGAAGTAAAACTTGGTCAAAAAAACAATAAGCACTATACTTTACTTGGGTCAAATATAACGTGGAGCTTACTATGACTATTTCTACTCGGCTTGATTCATATTTATCTATGCTCAATATAACGTATCAAGTTGTTGAGCATAAACACAGTGCAAGCTCTTTTGGCAGCGCTATCATGGCTAAAATTCCTTTAAATCAAATAGCAAAAGCGGTGATTTTAAAGGATCATGAAGACAGAAAACTCATGGCAGTATTACCTGCAACAAATAAAATTAGCATTTCGGCTATTAATGACAATTTAATGGGCAGTTATAAATTACTCAAAGAGCGTGAGGTGTATCAAATATTTAAGGATTGTGATCATGGCGCTATTCCCCCGGTAGGTGAAGCATTTAACATGCAAATGGTATGTGATGAAATGTTAGATAAGTTAAATTATGTTTACATAGAAGCGGGTGACCATCGTCGATTATTACGTCTAACCCATGATGATTATCAAACTCTATGTGCTAACAGCAAACACCTGCGTTTTAGTAGTGACCTCATTCACTAATAAATAAGAGTAAAAGTTTGATTAACAACTAAAAATTATTCACTTGTACTATTTAACTTCAGCCATAAGTAAAGAGTTAAATGGTCAATGCTGTTATAGTAAATTTAATTCCCAACCAACCATGGTTAATAAAATTACGAATATTGCCGTGATCATTTCCTTGTGGATTTTGTAGTACATCTTCACGATAGTAACGACCAAAACAATGTAAAGTCGTTTGTTCAGATAATTGATGTAATTTAGCAAAAGTAAAAATTTTGCATGAACCTTCATTCGTACCAGCTTGATTTTGCACCTCGCCATTAACAAATGCGCTTGGATTATATTGATAATTATCGGCAATCACCTGCATAACTTGTTCAAATTCTACTGTTTCGGGTGCTGTGTTTAGTATTTCAAGTAAACAATTAATTGTTAGAGCCATTGCTTTGTGGATTTATTAAAAAAGACAAGCATTTTCGCTTGATTATGCATTTAGGTCTAGCTATTTAAGCAGTTTACTTATTATAGACGATGCTATTACAATGGCCTTTTTATGAAAGGCAATGTTATGATTTATCAATTAGGTGAAAAAAAGCCCCGCATTTCAGACACGAGTTATATCGCGCCAACAGCGACTATTATTGGCAATACAGAGATTGCAGACAATGCTAGTGTTTGGTTTAATGTAGTGATTCGAGCTGATATGGATAAAGTTACCATTGGCGAAAACTCAAATATTCAAGACGGTAGCATATTACATGTTGATAGTGGTTATCCTATGACAATTGCTAACAATGTCACGGTTGGCCATAAAGTAATGTTACACGGTTGCACTATCGGTGAAGGCAGTTTAATTGGCATGAATGCGGTAATATTAAATGGTGCCAATATTGGTAAATATTGTTTAATTGGTGCTAATGCGCTAGTCACTGAGAATATGCAAGTGCCTGATGGTAGCTTGGTGATGGGATCACCGGCTAAAATAGTGAAGCAGCTTGATAAAAAGGCACAAGCTCTGATTGCCAGAGGTGCTGAGCATTATGTACAAAATGGGCAACGCTATAAAGAAGAATTAAAATTGGTAAAATAACGTTTTAATCAACTACCATCGCCAAAATATCAATAATACCAATTACAACTAAATATGTGACCATTCTACATGGACTAAATATTCCAATAACATCGTTGCGTTCAATCACAATCGCTAGTCATTGCCCAATCAAGCGTCTTGTTTTTGAACATTCAGCCTCATTGATAATTATTCACTAACTTATGGTATTGAAATAGCATTTTCATTTGCTTAATACTAACAAAAAACCCGCACTCTCTGTTAGATAATGCGGGTTTTAACAAAAACTGAGTTTGTAATCAAAAATTGATTACCAACCCGTTTTCTCTTTAAGTGCAGAACCGATTTCAGCAAGAGAGCGAACCGTCTTAACACCTGCCGCTTCAAGCGCAGCAAATTTCTCATCAGCCGTACCTTTACCACCAGCGATAATTGCACCAGCGTGCCCCATGCGCTTACCAGCCGGTGCAGTAACACCAGCAATGTAAGAAACAACAGGCTTAGTTACGTTCGCTTTGATGTACTCAGCAGCTTCTTCTTCTGCAGTACCACCAATTTCACCAATCATTACAATTGCTTCAGTTTGGTCATCGTTTTGAAACATTTCTAAAACGTCAATGAAGTTAGTACCTGGAATGGGGTCACCACCAATACCTACACAAGTAGATTGGCCAAAACCTGCGTCAGTAGTTTGCTTAACTGCTTCATACGTTAAAGTACCTGAACGAGAAACAATACCCACTTTACCCGGCTTGTGAATGTGGCCTGGCATAATACCAATCTTAGTTTCGCCCGGCGTGATAACACCTGGACAGTTAGGACCGATCATGCGAACGCCAGACTCTTCAAGTTTAACTTTTACGTCAATCATGTCTAACGTTGGGATACCTTCAGTGATCGTAACGATAATTTCGATACCAGCATCAATCGCTTCTAAGATAGCATCTTTACAAAAAGGTGCTGGAACATAGATAACTGTTGCAGTTGCGCCAGTTGCTTCAACGGCATCACGTACTGTGTTAAATACGGGTAAACCAAGGTGGGTTTGACCACCTTTACCAGGGCTTACGCCACCAACCATTTGTGTACCGTAATCGATTGCTTGTTCTGAGTGGAAAGTACCTTGACCACCAGTGAAACCTTGACAGATAACTTTAGTATCTTTGTTAATTAATACAGACATTATTTGCCCTCCGCAGCTGCGACAACTTTAGTTGCAGCATCTGTTAATGATTCAGCTGCAATGATGTCAACATCAGAGTTAGCTAATACTTCACGACCTGCTTCAGCGTTAGTTCCTTCAAGGCGTACAACAACAGGTACACTCACACCAACTTCTTTAACAGCACCAATGATACCTTCTGCTATCATGTCACAACGAACAATACCACCAAAAATGTTAACTAAAACAGCTTTAACATTGTCGTCAGATAAAATAATTTTGAATGCTTCTGCAACACGTTCTTTTGTAGCACCACCACCAACATCTAAGAAGTTAGCAGGCTTGCCACCATGTAAGTTAACGATATCCATAGTACCCATAGCAAGACCAGCACCATTAACCATACAGCCAACGTTACCATCTAGTGCAACATAGTTAAGTTCCCACTGTGCCGCATGAGCTTCACGCTCATCTTCTTGTGATGGATCGTGCATTTCACGGATTTTTGGTTGACGGTATAAAGCGTTACCATCAATACCAATTTTACCGTCTAAGCAATGAAGATTACCTTCATCAGTAATCACTAATGGGTTGATTTCTAATAAAGCAAAATCATGATCATTGAACATGTTAGCAAGACCCATAAAGATCTTAACAAATTGCTTCATTTGAGTTGGGTTTAAACCTAACTTGAAGCCTAGTTCACGTGCTTGGTATGCTTGAGGACCTACTAATGGATCAATTTCAGCTTTGTGAATTAATTCTGGTGTTTCTTCTGCAACAGTTTCAATTTCAACGCCGCCTTCAGTTGAAGCCATGAAAACAACTTTTTGAGAAGCGCGATCAACGACTGCACCAAGGTATAATTCGTTGGCGATATCAGTACAGCTTTCTACTAAAATTTTAGATACTGGTTGACCATTTTCATCTGTTTGATAAGTAACTAAGTTCTTACCTAACCAGTTTTGAGCGAACTCTTTGATTTCTTCTTTTGTTTTAACTAGCTTAACACCGCCGGCCTTACCACGGCCACCAGCGTGTACTTGAGTTTTAACAACCCACATATCGCCGCCAATTTTGGCGGCAGCTTCTGCAGCTTCTTGTGGGGTATCGCAAGCGAAACCTTCAGAAACTGGTAAACCATAGTCAGCGAATAATTGTTTCGCTTGATACTCATGCAAATTCATGGTGTTTTATCCATTTATCTGTGAATGATGATGCAGTTAGTTTTATTCGCTTATATTTAACAAAAAAAACAAAGTCACATCGGTGAAAAGTTGCCAGATTATAGTACATTAGCTCTAACTACGATAGTCTTTAGAGCTAATACTATAGTCTATTGCTATTTTTTAACGTCTTTTTAATATCAAGATCAAATAATGCTATTAAACATCTAAAAGAAGACGTGTTGGATCTTCTAATAGCTCTTTAATAGTTACTAAGAAACCAACAGATTCTTTACCATCAATTAATCGGTGATCGTAAGAAAGGGCTAAGTACATCATCGGCAGAATTTCAACGTTACCATCAACTGCCATAGGACGTTCTTGTATTTTGTGCATTCCTAAAATACCCGCTTGAGGTAAGTTAAGGATTGGCGTTGAAAGTAATGAACCAAAAACACCGCCATTAGTAATGGTAAAGTTGCCACCTTGCATATCTGCCATGGCTAACTTACCGTCTCGACCTTTAATGGCTAAATCACGGATTCCATTTTCAATTCCCGCCATACTTAATTGGTCAGCATCACGTAACACTGGTGTTACTAAGCCTCTAGGGGTAGATACCGCAATAGAGATATCGAAGAAATTGTGATAAACAATATCGTCACCATCAATTGACGCATTCACTGCGGGGTAGCGTTTTAGTGCTTCCGTTACGGCTTTTACGTAAAAAGACATAAAGCCTAAACGGGTATCATGAGTTTTTTCAAAAACATCTTTATATTGTTTACGCAAATCCATGATTGGCTTCATATTAACTTCATTAAATGTCGTTAACATGGCCGTTGAGTTTTTCGCTTCTAATAAACGTGTTGCGATAGTTTTGCGTAAACGTGTCATAGGGACACGTTTTTGACTGCGTTCACCTAAATCTTGAACAACAGGGGCTGGCGCTGCTGATTTTGCTGGTGCAGCTGGAGTACTCTTGGCTAGCAATGCCGCTTCAACATCTTCTTTTGAAATACGCCCGCCTTTACCAGTACCAGTAACTTCGCTAGCTGATAGACCCTTCTCCGTCATTAAACGACGTACTGAAGGGCTAGCGAGTTCATCCGCACTTACCGCTTCATATTTAGATGCCGCTGGTGCCGAAGTTGCTGTTGCTCCTGCCGATAGTTCGCCAATTTTTTGGTGACCTAAAACAGTATCGCCTTCAACATGAAGTATTTTGCCAATAACACCATTATCTTGAGCCACAACTTCTAACACAACTTTGTCGGTTTCAATATCAACTAAGTTTTGATCTGCTGTCACTGTGTCCCCTTCTGCAACATGCCATGAAGCTACAGTAGCATCTGCAACAGACTCTGGTAATACGGGTACTAAAATATCAATAATTTTAGCATCACTACCTACGGTTACTGACGTTTCTTCTGCAGGAACGACAGGAGCTTCTTTGCCACCTTCAGAGAAAGTACCAATAACTTGCTCACCTAGTACAGTAGCCCCTTCAATTTGGCTGATATCGGTTAATACGCCATCAGCCGTTGCGGGTACTTCTAACACTACTTTGTCGGTTTCAATATCAACAAGAACTTGATCACGACTAAACTTATCACCAACTTGTACATGCCAAGTTGCAACTGTTGCATCAGCAACTGACTCTGGTAGTACCGGAACTTTGATTTCGGTTGTCATTTTATTTTATTCCTTACAAACTTTTTGCACTGAGCTACTAGCTATTTATTAAGGGTTTACTAAGCAGCAAGTGTACTCAATAGTTAATCTAATCTTATCTAACATTAGCGCTTGAAAAACAAGCGCTTATTGTGCTTTTCACGTTAGTCCAATGTTAACGCTTGAGTGACAAGCGCTTGTTGTTCTTTCACATGTACTGACATATAACCAACGGCTGGTGCCGCAGACGCATTACGCCCAGCATATGACAAATAATTACCTTCGGGGATCACCGCTCTAAAATGATGCTGAGAACAATACCAAGCCCCTTGGTTTTGTGGTTCTTCCTGACACCAAACAAATTGCTTAACATGCTGATAATCTTTCAGCAAAACTTTAAGATCTTGTTCAGGGAATGGATATAACTGTTCAATGCGAATAATAGCAATATTATTAAGCTCATTTTTACGGCGTTGTTCTAGTAGTTCGTAGTAAACCTTGCCACTACAAAAAACCACGCGCTCAACGGCTTTTTTATCGATATCATCAATTTCACCAATGACACTTTTAAACTCACCCGTTGCTAATTCTTCCAAAGAAGAAACAGCTAAAGGATGGCGTAATAATGATTTAGGTGACATAACAACAAGAGGTCGACGCATTGGACGGACAACTTGACGACGTAGCATATTAAATACTTGTGCCGGTGTTGATGGAACACACACTTGCATATTGTGATCAGCACAAAGCTGTAAAAAACGCTCTAAACGTGCAGATGAATGTTCAGGCCCCTGACCTTCATAGCCATGGGGTAGTAACATAGTTAGACCGCATAAACGTCCCCACTTTTGCTCACCTGAACTTATAAATTGGTCAAATACAACTTGTGCACAGTTCGCAAAATCACCAAATTGTGCTTCCCAAATAGTTAAACCTGCCGGCTCTGCAGTGGTGTAACCATATTCAAATGCTAATACCGATACTTCAGACAATACTGAGTCATGCACGTCGAATGGGCCTTGGCCTTCACGAATATTTTGTAATGGTAGATAAGTGCTAGCATCATCTTGATTATGTAATACCGCGTGACGATGGAAAAAAGTACCTCGACCAGCATCTTGACCCGTGATACGTACACGATCACCACCATCGACAATTGAAGCATATGCAATGTTTTCAGCCATACCCCAGTCTAGTAACTTTTCACCTGTAGCCATTTTCATGCGATCATCATAGATCTTTTTAACTCGAGAATGTACAGGATGATCTTCTGGGTAGCTCGATACTTTTACCGCAAGTTCTTTTAATTTACTCAAGCTGATTTCTTTATCGTAATCATCATCCCAATCATGACCAAGATACGGAGACCAATCAACTGAATGTTCTGTCATAGGTCGCCATTGCTCAACCGTACACTGTCCTTCATCGAGCAGTTTACGATAATAAGCGGTTAACTCATCAATGCTACTTTTAGTTAAGCTACCCTCAGCGATTAACTTATCTGCATATAACTGACGAGGTGTCGCGTGTTTTTTAACCGTTTTATACATAACGGGTTGTGTTGCACTTGGCTCATCGGCTTCATTGTGTCCATGACGGCGATAACAAACCAAATCAATCACTACATCACGCTTAAACTCATTTCGATAATCAAGCGCTATTTGTGTCGCTAATATCACCGCTTCAGGGTCATCACCATTCACATGTAAGATAGGTGCCTGTACCATTTTAGCAATTTCAGTACAGTATTCACCACTGCGAGTATCACTTGGGTTAGAGGTAGTAAACCCGACTTGATTATTGATCACAATTCTTACTGTACCACCCACTTTAAAGGCACGAGCTTGTGACATATTAAAGGTTTCTTGTACAACACCTTGACCTGCAATTGCTGAATCACCATGGATAGTGATAGGTAACACTAAATCACCTTGGTTACAATCACGTCTATCTAAACGTGCTCTTACCGAGCCAATAACTACTGGATTAACAATTTCTAGATGCGAAGGGTTAAATGCTAGTGCCAAATGCACGTTACCCCCGGGGGTAACAAAATCAGACGAATAACCTTGGTGATATTTAACATCACCTGAACCTAATGCGTCATCGTGTTTACCACCGAACTCATCAAATAATTTTTGTGAGTTTTTACCCATGACATTAACAAGCACATTTAAACGGCCACGGTGAGCCATACCAATCACAACTTCTTTCGTTCCAGCAGCTCCTGCACGTGTAATTAGCTCTTTAAGCATAGGAACAAGAGAATCACCACCTTCTAATGAAAAGCGTTTTGCGCCCGGAAACTTAGCACCAAGATATTTCTCTAAGCCATCTGCTGCAATAAGCCCTTTTAAAATATCAGACTTTTCATCCGTTGATAAAGTGGGTTGTGATTGCACAGACTCAAAACGGTGTTGTAACCAACGTTTTTCATCCGTTGAAGTGATGTGCATATATTCAGCGCCAATAGAACCACAATAGGTTTTTCTCAGCGTTTTATATAATTCACCTAACTTCATTGCGTCTTGCCCAACTGCAAATGAACCGACATTGTATTCTTTGTCAAAGTCATTTTCAGATAAGCCATGATGAGACAGCTGTAAATCACGAACATTATCACGTTGCCATAACCCTAATGGGTCTAAATTGGCATTTTGATGTCCGCGCACCCTAAAGGCATTGATAAGTTGTAAAACTTTAACTTGTTTAGCATCTGTACCACTATTAACAACTTGTTTTTGTTGTTGCTTAGCTAAAACTTTAAATTCATCTCGTATAGTGCTGTGGCGGTATTCCACCTCACTACCTTCGACTTTAGGAAGTTGTGAAAAGATTTCTCGCCATTCTGCAGATACAGAGGCTGAGTTATCTAGATATGATTCATACAATTCTTCAATATAAACGATGTTACCACCGTTTAAGTGGGAAGACTCTAACCAAGCCTTCATTACACCTTCTGGCATTGCCTTTTTCCTTTGCTGAGGTAAAGCAACTAAAAATATATGATCATTTTATCTCATTTATGTATTGAAAAAATTCATAAAATCTTGCGAAAAGAACTCAAACACACAGAATTAGATAAAACGGATCACCCTGTTTATAAATCTATTACTAAAAGTAACTGAGTGCTTAAAATAACACACTCAGATATTTTCATTTTTATAATAACCAAATAATAACATTAGCTATTATCACACTATGACTAAGCTAAACAATTATACAGCGCGGCTCAATAACATAGATTTGATATGTCCAATGGCCTTAGTTGGGTTTAATCCTTTTGGACAAACATCAACACAGTTCATAATACCATGACAACGAAATACGCTGTAAGCATCTTGAAGACCATCTAAACGTTCTTCTGTGGCTGTATCACGACTATCAATTAAAAAGCGATAAGCATGTAACAAACCTGATGGGCCGATAAATTTATCAGGGTTCCACCAAAAAGAAGGACAAGATGTTGAACAACAAGCACATAAAATACATTCATAAAGTCCATCTAATTTGTCACGTTCTTCAATTGACTGTAAATTTTCGCGCGCTGGTTGCTGAGCATCATTAATCAAGTATGGCTTAACTTTTTCATATTGCACATAAAATTGTGTCATATCAATAATCAAGTCACGTACTACCGGTAAACCTGGTAAAGGTCGTAAAACAATTTTACTTGCCTTTAATTCTGATAATGGTGTTATACACGCTAAGCCATTTTTACCATTCATGTTTAGACCATCACTACCACAAACACCTTCACGACATGAGCGACGGAATGACAAGCTTGAGTCTTGTTCTTTAAGAAGAATAAGCGCATCAAGTACCATTAAATCAGATCCTTCAGGAACTTCTAATTCATAATCTTTCATGTACGGTTTTGCATCTACATCAGGATTATAACGGTAAATTGAGAAAATCTGTTTCATCGTTTGTTCTCCTTAGTAAACACGTGCTTTCGGTGGGAAAGCTTCGCGATGAATTGGTTTCATATTAACGTCACGTTTACTCATTTCTTCACTTTCAGGTGTGTAGATTGAGTGACATAACCAGTTTTCATCATCACGCTCTGTAAAATCTTGCCTTGCATGAGCACCTCGAGATTCAGTACGGAAATTTGCCGCTTTAGCACTACAGAAAGCTGTTTCCATTAAGTTATCTAATTCTAAACATTCAATACGCTGCGTATTAAATTCAGAAGACTTATCGTCTAACTTAGCATCTTTAAGGCGTTCGCGAATTTCTGTTAATTCTTTCATGCCTTGCGCCATGGCTTCACCTTCACGGAAAACCGAGAAGTTCATTTGCATGCAGTTTTGAAGATCTTTACGAATTTGTACAGGGTCTTCACCTTTAGTCGATGATTCCCAACGATTAGTACGCGCAAGTGAAGCTTCTAAATCTGACTCTGACGCCTCTTGGCCATTTTCAGTTTCGTTTAAGTAAGTCCCTAAGAAGTTACCAGCAGAACGACCAAATACCACTAAATCAAGTAATGAATTACCACCTAAGCGATTTGCACCGTGAACTGATACACAAGCAATCTCACCTACGGCAAATAAACCTTCAACGATAGTCTCCGTACCGTCCGCTGCGACATTGAGCGCTTGCCCATTAACATTACAAGGTACACCACCCATTTGATAGTGACACGTTGGAATGACGGGAATAGGTTCTTCAACAGGATCAACATGAGCAAATGTTCTTGATAAGTCGCAAACACCCGGTAAACGTTTTTCTAGAGTTTCTTTACCTAGATGATCGAGTTTCAGTTTAATGTGTGGACCCCAAGGACCGTCACAACCGCGTCCTTCACGAATTTCAGTCATCATAGAACGAGCTACAACATCACGACCAGCTAAATCTTTAGCATTAGGTGCGTAACGTTCCATAAAGCGCTCACCATCTTTATTAAGTAGATAACCACCTTCACCACGACAACCTTCAGTCACTAGTACACCTGCGCCAGCAATCCCGGTTGGGTGGAACTGCCACATTTCCATGTCTTGCATTTGAATACCAGCACGAAGTGACATACCAACACCATCACCAGTATTAATGTGAGCGTTAGTGGTTGAAGCGAAAATACGACCAGCGCCACCAGTAGCCAGCACTGTAGCACGGGCTTTAAAGTAAACAACTTCACCCGTTTCAATACAAATAGCCGTGGTACCTACCACATGACCATCACTATTTTTCACTAGGTCTAACGCATACCACTCAGAGTAAACGTTAGTTTTATTTTTTACATTTTGTTGGTACAAACAATGCAGTAAAGCATGACCAGTACGATCAGCTGCTGCCGCTGTACGTGCGGCTTGCTCACCACCAAAGTTTTTAGATTGACCACCAAAAGGACGTTGATATACGCGTCCATCTTCAAAACGAGAAAAAGGTAACCCCATTTTCTCTAATTCAATTACTGACTCAGGGCCAGTCTTGCACATGTATTCAATAGCGTCTTGGTCACCGATATAATCGCTACCTTTAACTGTGTCGTACATATGTTGTTCCCAATGGTCTTCATGAGCATTACCTAATGCAACGGTAATACCACCTTGGGCAGATACAGTATGAGAACGAGTTGGAAATACTTTAGAAATCAAGGCACAAGATTTACCTGATTCCGAAATTGCTAATGCGGCACGCATACCTGCACCGCCTGCGCCAATCACTATGGCGTCAAATTCACGAATAGGAACGCTCACTTATACACCCCACACTATTGAGAAGCCAAACACAATGTAGGCTAATAACAAAACTGAAAATAAAAACTGCAATACACCACGCAAAAGTGCTGGTTTGATGTAATCTGACAATACTTGCCAAACGCCCGTTTTAGCGTGCACAAGTAACGCAATTAACGCTAACATGGTGGCAACTTTAACGCTCATGCAAGCGAAGAAAGCTTGCCATACATCATAGGTAACACTTGGTGTTACGATAAAAAAAGCAGCGAGGAATAAGGTGTATAGCACAAGTATAATTGCACTAGCTCTTAGAAGAATAAAATCATGCACACCATTTCGGCCTGCTGATACGACGACGTTTACCATAACCAAACTCCTACTGCGACTGAAATAGCCAACCAAAGCACAAAAATTAACTTAGCAGTCATATTGCCAGAGTCGAGCTCTTCAAAATGCCCAAGATCCATAAACAAGTGGCGAACACCAGCAAGTACATGGAAAGTTAATGCCGATAGGCAGCCGAAAATAATAAACTTAAAGAAAATACCGTCAAGATAACCTTGAATGGTGGCAAATCCTTCAGCAGAAGAAAGAGAGGTTGAAAGAGTCAACAATAAGATACCTATGGCAAAAACCATAATTACACCTGAAACTCGGTGTAATATTGAGGCATTTGCTGCCGGATGCATCTTTATTGTTGTTAGATCTATATTTACAGGACGTTTTTTTTTCACAATTGTTGCCTAAAGAGCTCGAAAGCCTTCAACTTTTATTATTGTTACTCATGAACTACCGTCAATATGCTCAGTGTTAGTATCAGCTTAAAGTAAAAGCATTTTTCTAAACATATACCCCTAAGCGTATTAGTTAAGTAATTCCCGAAGCGAAAGGTAAATGTTATTTTCATTTACATGATTTCATCACATAAGGTAATTCAAATAGCTAGTTTACCATTTCGCGCGATATACTAACGAATTTAACTGACTTTGGCTAAGAAATTCTATGAAAACTTTCGTATAATTAATACTTTTGTATCATAAGCTGAAAACTTTCATCTAAAGTGTTTTTAATACGAGAGACAGAACATTCTAAACCAGTAAATAAAACATATATGATCAAAACAATTACAGAACAGTCTGATTATATAGGTGATATATAAGAAATTCAATTTTCCTGTCGTTGGTTTACCAGTTGATTAATTATTCTTGTTCGATTTTTGAACAATTTAATGACCGTCATCAAACTTTAGTCTAATCGCTATTACATTTTATTTAAATTTTAGGGTAGAATGTCGGCAGTTTTATATTCAAGAAAACTGATTACTTTTCCATTTTACTTGGTAAATAAGTGCTATTCTTATCTACAAGTTTTAACCAGCTAATCAGAACAATAAATTGCAAATTAAAGTATAGGGGATAAAACATTATGGCTGAATCTAAAGCCTCTTTAAGTATTGACGGTAAAGAAGTTACCGAACTGCCTATTCTCAAAGGCACAGCAGGAACTGATGTCATTGATATTAGAACCTTAGGTAGCAACGGCTACTTCACCTACGACCCAGGCTTCCTAGCAACAGCTTCTTGTGAATCATCAATCACTTTTATTGATGGTGGCAAAGGTGTTTTACAACACCGTGGTTACCCTATTGATAGCTTAGCTAAAGAAGCAGATTATTTAGAAGTTTGCTATATTCTACTAAACGGTAGCGCACCAACCAAGTCTCAATATGATGAATTTAAAGGGATTATTACTAACCATACTATGGTTCATGAAAAGCTAGCTCACTTTTTCCACGGCTTTTTACCTGATGCACATCCAATGGCTATGCTTTGTGGTGTTGTGGGGGCTTTATCTTCTTTTTATCACAGTGATTTAGACATTAACGATGCAGATCAACGCAAACGTAGTGCTCACCGTTTAATTGCAAAAATGCCTACTATCGCAGCAATGGCTTATAAGTACAGTATGGGGCAACCTTTTGTATACCCACGTAATGACTTAACTTTTGCAGAAAATTTCTTGCACATGATGTTCTCTGTACCGGCAGAAGAATATAAAGTGAGCCCAACTGTTGCTAGCGCAATGGATAGAATCTTCACCCTACATGCTGATCATGAGCAAAACGCTTCTACATCAACTGTACGTTTAGCTGGCTCCTCTGGTGCTAACCCATACGCTTGTATTGCCGCTGGTGTAGCTTCTCTTTGGGGTCCTGCCCATGGGGGGGCTAACGAAGCATGTTTAACCATGCTTGAAGAGATTGGTAGCCTTGATCGCGTAGATGAATTTGTTGCTAAAGCAAAAGATAAAAATGACCCATTCCGACTAATGGGCTTTGGTCACCGTGTTTATAAGAACTTCGACCCACGAGCTACGGTAATGCGTGAAACTTGTCATGAAGTATTAAAAGAACTTGGTATTAATGATCCACTTCTCGATGTTGCTATGGCATTAGAAAAAGTTGCACTTGAAGACCCCTATTTCATTGAGAAAAAGCTCTATCCAAATGTAGACTTCTACTCTGGTATTATCTTGAAAGCTATCGGCATTCCAACAAGCATGTTTACCGTTATATTTGCTATGTCTAGAACTGTTGGCTGGATTGCTCATTGGGATGAAATGTTATCTCAACCAGGTCAAAAAATTGGTCGTCCTCGCCAAAAGTACACGGGCGAAATCAACCGCAAATTTGTACCTTTATCGGAAAGATAAACCAAATTTAGCTCTTAGTTGATTGATTAAAAAAGGTAGCATTTGCTACCTTTTTTTGATGTTTTTATTAAATAATAACGTATCAAACCTATCTATTCGTTGTTAAAAGCATGCAAAAACCTCCAAATTGTGCTCACAAATCAGCCTAAAACCCTCCAAGCCACATTTATTAAGCCTATACTAACCATTCACAAAAAAAATAAACATTAACTAAAGTTGATTCAGATCACAGCTTGATTAGTAAGCATTTCTGCCAAGTATTTTGTTATCAGACAATTAAACGCTCAAATAATTATCTATCACAAGATCTTTTTGATGCGTTGTTGAGTAACTTCCACCTCGGTAAAAAACACTAAAAGTTCATCATTAGAGGCATTACTTTTCTTTTTCAAAAAATTTTATTTATGTTCATTTTCACCTCAAGCATTATATCGCTATAATACTTGCTGTTTTTATCATTTCTAATTGGCACTTACTTTCATGTCAGATTATTCATTAAGATTTGGTGGCATAGCCCGCCTTTATGGTCAACACGGTGCCACGCTATTACAACACGCTCACTTTTGTGTGATTGGCATAGGTGGTGTCGGGTCATGGGCTGCTGAAGCGCTTGCACGTAATGGTGTCGGGCATATTACCCTTATTGACCTTGATGATATTTGCATCACCAATACAAACCGGCAAATTCACGCTCTTGTTGAGACTATTGGGCTGAGTAAAGTTGAGGTTATGGCTAATCGCATTATGCAAATTAACCCTGAGTGTAACGTCACTATAATAGAAGATTTTGTCACTCGCGATAATTTAAGCGAACTGATGCAGGCTAACTACGATTATGTTATTGACGCTATCGATGCTGTTGATATTAAGACCCGCCTAATTGCCTATTGTAAACGCAATAAACAGCCAATAATCACCATTGGCGGTGCAGGTGGGCAAGTTGACCCAAGTAAAATAGCGATAACGGATTTAAGCAAAACTTACCAAGACCCACTGCTGGCCAAAGTAAAAAATCAACTAAGACGAGAATTTAACTTCCCCCGAGCCGATATAAAAAAAGCCAGTAAACGAAAGTTTGCCATTGATGCAGTCTTCTCAACTGAGCAGTTACGTTACCCAAATGAAGTGGGAGATGTTTGTTTAGCGAAACCCGATGCCACAGAAGGCAGTAACTCAGCAATGCGTTTAGACTGTAGTGGCGGCTTTGGTGCAACCACCCATGTTACGGCTACCTTTGCTTTTTTTGCTGTCGGCAGAGCAATAGATAAACTGTTAAAAAAGTAACTCGTTGCTAGCTTTTTATTTGATGTGGTGGTTAATTACTCAACACTAACAACTAAGCTTTTTATTTTTTCAACAATGGCGAGTAGCCCATTACTACGTGATGGGCTAAGCTGCCTTATTAAACCTAAACTTTCAAAATAGCCATCAATATCAAAGTGTTGTATTTCTTGAGCCGTTTTACCATTAAAAGCCGCTAACACTATCACCAGTAAACCTCGGATCACTTTCGCATCGCTATCGGCTTCAAAGGTGTATATACCTTGTTTATCGCAGCTTGCTTGCAACCAAGCCAAACTTTCACAGCCTCGAATAAGAGAATCATCATTTCGTGCCGCTTTATCTAAACGTGTTAACTGCTTTGATAGCAACATGATTTCTCTATGTCGGTTATGCCAACCATCAAGGTTAGCAAACTGAGTGACCAGTTTATCACTCGCTAAGCTTTGTTCTTTATCAGTATTTTCTTGTTGACCATAAACTACTTGATTATCAGTGTTGGCAATAATTTTTTGTAAACAAGCAATGAAGTAGTCTACTTCTTCTATGGAATTATACGTGGCAAGTGATACTCGTAAACAGCCAGATATATTTAAGTACTCCATTAATGGCATAGCGCAATGATGACCACTTCTTATGGCAATACCCAAGCTATCAAGTGTGCTGGCAATATCATGGTTATGATGTCCATCAACAGTAAAAGAGAACAAGGGAATATCAGGTGCATGTTGAACAATAAAATGAATTTGAGGAATGTTTCGCAATGCTTGATAACAATATTGTCCCAGCTTTTTTTCATAGTGTTGAAGCTGGTTAACATCATATTGTTCAGTAAAGTTAATCGCTTGCCCAAAGGCAACAACCCCTGCAATATTTGGTGTGCCCGCTTCAAATTTAAAAGGCAAAGTATTAAAGGTAGTTTCCTGATTAAAACTGACGGTTTTGATCATTTCTCCACCTGCTTGGTATGGCGGCATCACTTCAAGCAGTGCTTGTTTTCCATATAAAACGCCCACGCCTGTCGGCCCAAACATTTTATGAGCAGAAAAAACATAAAAATCACAGCCAATACTTTGTACATTCACAGGAACATGGGCAATCGCCTGAGCACCATCTATGACACTAATAGCACCTAGAGCTTTGGCTTTTTCAACGATTGCTTTTATCGGGTTAATTTTTCCAATAACATTTGAAATATGGCTACAACAAACAATTTTTGTCTTGGTATTGATTAGCTTTTCAAACGCATTAATATCTACCACGCCATTGTCATCAAGCGTTAAAACTTTAATTACCGCCCCTTTCTTCTTTGCCAATAATTGCCAAGGCACTATATTGGCATGGTGTTCACTAACTGCAACAATGATTTCATCACCCCGATTAACGATTTGCTCACCAAGTGTGCAGGCAATCAGGTTAAGACTTTCAGTACTTCCTTTTGTCCAAATAATTTCTTTTGATGATTTAGCATGAATAAAACGCTTAACGTCTTCTCTTACTTTTTCAAAGGCTGTGGTTGCTTTAGCACTAAGTGCATGTGAAGCTCGGTGTACATTAGCATTAAAGTTATGATAATAAGTTTTATAACTGTCAATAACACATATTGGTTTTTGCGTTGTGGCGGCATTATCAAAATATATAATGGGCTTATCTTGGCTAGATAAATTTTCAGTGAGCAATGGGAATTGTTGGCAAAAGTAGTTAGGGTCAAAGTTTTTCATTCAAAAGCTATTAAGTTAACGCAAAATTTTTTCAGTATTATAGCCTATAAGCTTGTGATAACTTAAGCAGTACTTGTGCGATTCAAGTAAGCTCAGAAAATTTTCTTGGCTATTTTTATTCAGTAATTCAGCGGTTGTCGATCTTTGTTGGTTTTTTAAGCATAAAAGTTCAACAGCCGCTAACTCTATCGATTTTATGTATTAGTTAAATACTTCTCGCCAATAAATAACCCTATCGTTGCCTCGATAAACACCAAAAGTAGCGACTGATGTCGG
>JASMAS010000008.1 GCA_030754235.1 Litorilituus sp. | reverse complement strand
GATTTTGTTCTTTACTTTTCCCATCAGATGATTCTTGTAGTGTTATGTTAAATGTTCTGATCGCAAGAATTACTAAAGGTTCAATTATTTAATCAACAACGCCAGCTGAAAAGGGAAATTCAATACCCACTGCCGGATGGGCTCCTTGGGAAAGATCTCATCCAAGAGTAAGGAAAATTACCTAAGATTGTCAATCATTTTGATTGCGATGTCAGTCAAGTCGGTGACTTCTCCAATGCCAATAGTATTTTCTAGTTGGGATTCAAGCTCATTGGCTAAGTCTTTGTCCAAGCTTTTTAAATAGCTAATTTCGTCTCGATAATACATATTCCTCACTTTGTTACTTTTTTTCAGTTCAACTTTTAGAATCGCGGGTTGACCAAGGTCAAATAGCTTATTGGCATACTGTTTTAACTGAGACGATTTCTTTAGCACCGATAAATCACGATACCAAAATGAATAGTCTTCATTCTCATTTTTATCCTTGGGTAATACGAGGATATAAAAAGAGCGAGCAGGCAAGTTTTGAGAAGCAAGTACCGCAATGATTGATAAACAAGAACCCCTAAACTTTTTATTGCTCAACAAGTTCAGAATAATTTCTTCACTGTGGTCATTTTTATAGACGAGGTGTTTCAGTGCTGAATTTCCACTAAAACTAGCCGCATTGATATATTGTTGGTGTTTAGTGGCTTTTAAATAAAACGGTATAGAGAAATGATTGTGAGCATATATATTTCTCATTGCTTTTTGCAAGCCATAGATACGACTTCCTCTTTTTCCGCATGCTTCAAGGTAATCTATATTCTGAAAAATGTATTTTCTAATCGCTCGACAAGCCAAATGTTTACTTTCAATGGAGTTCATCAATAATCGAACCGCACCTTTATCATCATAACCTAATACCATGTATTTCTGTTTTTTATAGGTTCGTTCCTGCTCTATAAAAGGCACCGATAATTCAATCTCAATTTCCTCGCCAGCCTTAAATTTTGTTTCTTTCTCAAGGCTGACCAATAACCCTTGTACAGATACATTCTTGGTTTTTCCGGGGATCTTGACGACACCATTATTGCTTCGTGTGATAGCCATTGAAAATGACAAGATGAAACGATCTTCACTTCTAGATTCATCATCTTCTGCGGTAACAATTTCTGTTTCAGACAATTCGTCAATAGCACTGAGCTGATAACGTTTAGGTAAAAGCCTTTCTATCTCGTTGATTTCACTGTTTATTGGTTGATAAATCGTTTCAAACAAACTACTGATATCAGAAACAGTGATCATGTGATCACAATCTCGGATCATCTCTGATGCACCTTTAGGAGTCGCTCTGTTTAACACTGCCATTTTAGGGTGAACATGACACGGCAAAGCTGATGGAACATAAGCATCTTCTTCAGCGTTCACAAATGATGAAGATATTTTGATGACTTTAAACAAACTATTTTTGAAGTAATGACTAAACACTTTTTTAACTTTATTGTCGTTGACAAATTCGTCATACCAAATGAGGGCGTACGTAATGCTTTCTTTGAAATTAGACTTTAAAATTAACGCGTATCTATCTACGGTTTTTCTTTCATTTAATGCTTGCTGAATGTCTTTATGCCCCAATAACACTGGTAAATGAAGGGTGTTAAGAGAATCGCTAAAAAAATCCCACAATTCATCATTGCCAGATGTTTTCATCGCAATTTTGGCATGCCACTCGTGGTCTTTTTTATAACAAAGAAGCGGTATATCATGAGTTTTATTTAGGTATAACTGCTCATAACCTTTTGACGTTATCGAATCAAACAAAGGCGTAATAAAACGCTCAGTAGGGCCGATAATTGCTAATCTCTTTTGCCTTAAATAGTGTCCAAATAAGGCGCGCATTTGAGAGTCGGTTAATGGGCTTGAAAATTTTAGCAAATATTCAAATTTATTGTTGACCGTAGAACGTTGGCTATCAATAATTTCAAATCCTAGTTCGAGTTCTTCAGTAAAGTTTATTTCTTTATGATGGTCATACAGCCACAAATATACTTTGTTTGCTTTTATGTCGTCTATTTCATTTGATGTTTGAACAATCACTTTTTGGGTATTCATTTTTTCTATGATTGCAGTAATGCCAACTTCTTTTTTCCCTTGAGAAGTCATTCCCATGATAGGATTGATGAACACTTTGCATGAAGAATGAAGCTTTTTAATTTCTTGATTAATTCTGTTTTTATTGACTAACGGTTTGGGTTCTGTTTTATCTACTTTAAACTCGGTGAACTCACTTTCAATATCATTGTCTTCGTCAGCATTATTTTTCTTTTTAGCTCTGTTTTGCGCATCTTCATAGACTTCATGGTAAACCGCTACCGTATAAAGATTATGGTATTCCAGCATTTTTTGATTGAAGAACTCTTTTCCTTCCTCATCAAGGTGATGAACCACTTTATTGTAAGTAACTTTTTGAGTGTCTGTAAAAAACAAGCGGAGATCTATAGATTTTTTTGATTGCTGAGCAAGTTTCTTAATTTCATTTTTTACAGCTAATCGCCTTCCATAACTTTGTTCAGGTAAGAGCTTTTGTATTAAATATTCTAACCTATTGTTGCTCGCATAAGGGACCAAACTTAATATTTGTATTTCAAATTTTTGTAAATGCGGGCTTATGATACTGCTCATTAATAGTAGAACCTTGTTATTGGTTTTTTATGAATTAAAAAATTTGTAAATTTTTAATTCTAATTGTTAATAATAGTGCAGATCTGAAGATTAAGGAAAAATTATCTGAACTCTGAAAATTAAAGCACTAATTTAACATGTATTAGCGTTAAATTTGCACTTGGCAGCTAACCGTAACTACCTGCCATCTAAAAATACTTTTATTTGTAAAAATAATTATCATACTAAGCAGGAATAGCGTTGAGGTTCTTTTTATTGTTTATTCAATAAATTGTTCAGTGGGAATTAAAATGACTTCATCGTTGCTTTGACTTACAAGGGCGCTATACGGATACAGCTTATGAGAAAATGCAGGAGCGCATTCTCCTGAATAACCATTCTTTCATCACAACGCTTTGAATTAAAGGTAGTGCTGCTCAACCAACTGATAGAGCAGCGTTTGCTCGGGTTGGTGGCGCTCGTAACCGTTTGTTTGAGTTGCGATTGACTCGCCAAGGCCCCCTTGTCAGTGACATGAGTACCTTCCGCTAAGCCCATCTCTTCTCTCAGATCAAAAAAAAATAGCCCATTAAGAGCTATTTTTGTATCTTTTAAAATCTACAATCAGTTAGATTGACAATATTCCGTCCAGTACTGTGTTGCTTGTCCCATCGCCTTATCTCTATTTGGCTCTTTCGCAAAGAGAATAGAAGCCATGGTCGTCACAATGGTATTTGCCATCATTTCTCTGTGATCTTTAGGTGTTTCAAAAACACAGCGAGTTGGCTGAGGCAAAGTTTCAATCATGTCGGCTTCCCAGTAGAATGATTCAACACCTTCTGGGGTACTTAGCCACACATTCTGGCTTACTTTAGGGTTGTATTCTGACTCACCCGACTGCCCTTTAAATGAAATAACACTATGATTAGGCTCGTCCACGACATGTTCAATTTCTGCATGCAACTGTTGGAAACCAGGATGAAAACTACCTCTGATACCAATTTTCCCACCACCTGGGTTAAGTGCTCTAACCACAGTGTTAATCGGAGTACGAAGGCCGTAACGCTTGCGCCAGTTGAGCATAATTTCAACTTGCGGAGCAAATTTCTCAAGAGAGAGGTAACAGATCGAATCAGATTGAACGAGGTTCCTGGCCTGTGTAGAATTCTCAGCACGCGCTATTCCCAGCACATCGACATAATCTTGAGCATGTTCACGGTCAGTTATTTTGTCGGTATAACCATGAACCAAGATCTTAAAACCATTATCAGCAAGTATTTTAGCCGCGAGTATATGCCATGGCTTACCAGCGGTTTTACGCTTTCCTGCATAACAAGGCCAATCAACATCCGCACCTATATTAGGAACACGAGACTGAAATGCTTTAACAAAGCCCGCTATCTCTTGTTTAGTTTCGTTTTGAACCCTTATCAGCATTAACAGCATCGCCATTTGATCATCACCTATTTTTCCATTTAGGTATTCATCCATGACTTGATATGCTTGTTCTAGTGTTAAAGGCTTGCGGCCTCGCTCTCCTCTTCCGACAGTGCGAATACAATCCAGTATGGTGCTCATAGAGTTTCTTTCTGCTTCACTTTAAGCCCCCAAATAGAGGCTGAACTAGTTAACTGAGCACAGTGTGACGTTTTAACATGGAATTTTCAATCGCACACTCCATACCAAACAAAAAATCTAGGTATAGGAAGTATAAACCGCCTTTTTGCTCTTCTAGTGGAACATCATACCCGAAATTTCCTTATTCGTTTACCATTTAAGACGTAAATTTCGCTGTCGAGCAAGCCCATCCAACCCTAATCGCTCTTATTTTGATCGTCTTATCGGTAAAGTTGCTGACTGATACTGCCAATCATTTTGACCTGAGCACCGCAGTGTTCACAGACCTCAATATCGATAGTGAATACTCGCTTGTGTCGCTGCTCCCAAATCATGGCTCGTTGCTGTTCTGCAGAACGCTTGTCGTGCCAGTTGTTATCGGACGGTTCTGATGAACAGGGCTTCTTGCCACTTTTACCGGGGTGACTTGAACCCGATGGTTGCTATTGGGCGCAAAGATCACATCAGTGCTGCCATTGCGATACGGGGTTTTAAATTCGTACGGAAATTAACGGGGGCCGTACCGAAATTAACAGAGACAGTCGCTTTTATTTATCTAAAGAAGCGACTTAGGTTGCTACATTTAAGTAGCTAATGTACATATATAAAAAATAACACTGGTTACGCTGCAATTAGTTTAAACCACCTCTATTTCTTGCTTTTCTTTAACAAAATAAACAGAGACAACAATCATTGCAGCGGGAAATAAAAAGATATTCATAAAAGCCAACACCACGGTTATTTGCAAAATACATATAATAAGAAGCAAGAGAACAAAAGTTTTTATCATTGCAGGTAGAGCTTGATTGATTAATACTATTATGGAAAAAACAATGCCAATTATCGCAAATAATGCAAGGCTAATCAGTGTAACAACTAAGGTCATTGAGATCATGCTATTAATAGTCTCAGTATGTATGTTTACACCCGGCATCGCCAAATAAATATCAACTAAGACTGTAAGGTGAAATAACACCACCAAACCAGCCATTATATTGAGTAAATAACGTGCTGTAGTCGTATTTAAGTACTCATCTAGACATTTGCTTAAATACAAGTAGATGCCTGCCTCGAGAACACCTATCAAAACGAATAGTGCATCTTTTGCATCTAATGATATTAAATCTTGCTTAAAGGTTACGTCAAAATCACTATATACGGAGCCAAAAATCGTGCTCCAATAAAGCGGAAATAAAATAGCCAATATTGCCGCGGCAATGCCTGCAAATAAATTTGTCTGCGAATTCATATATTATTCCTTATAATCATGTAGCATTTCATTGCTTATTCTCAGGGTTTTCATACACCAGAATATCGCCCGGTTGACAGTTAAGTACCTGGCAAATGGCTTCAAGCGTAGAAAAGCGAATAGCTTTTACTTTTCCGTTTTTTAACAAAGATAAATTAGTCATAGAAATATTGACAGAATGCGACAATTCTTTCAGTGACATCTTTTTCTTAGCTAGTTCTATATCTAAATTAATACGTATACTCATACCGATAGATTAAATAGACATTCAATGTTTGTCAAAATATATTTTATGATAATCATAAAATATATTATCTTAAATATTAATTATTGACTGAAAACAGTGATTATCCCGAGCCACATAACTCAACATTTTTATCGAGGCTACCTTAAGTAACAAAAGTAAGTAAACATGTTAGGATCTGTTGATCTTTCGAGCTTGATTTTGCAGCGATTTGTTGGGTATTTATACAAGATAGAGCTTTTGTCATGTGGTTGTTTCACATAAAAAAGCGATAACGCCGTAAAAATGTCCAACAAACACTATCCGAAGGATTCGGCTAAAAGCACTTTAACTCTTTGTTGAGTAGTATTTGCTTAGAATGACTAGGCTACACACTACTCGCCGCGATTAAAACGCTTTTATCTCGAACAAAATTTAATCGCCAAAGATCAACAGACCCTAAATATCGTTTGATTTTATTTGCCAAAATGAGAATTAGATTGGGTATCTAGTTTTATCTGTAAGGTGTCTGATTATCTTGTACTACTATGAACTGTTATAAAATAACCAAATCATACGCCAAGGTTTATTAAAAGAGTTAAGGATTATATGCGTTAGGTGTACTACTTAATAATTACTTTACGCCTAAATATCAAAGAACTGGACACTCACTTAATACTTTTTACTAGAGATATTTAAATTGTGATATGTTGGTAGAGTGACTAGTTTTCTTGCAATCTTGTGATTGCTCATTTTATAGCAAACTCATTAACTAAGTGCTCTATTTGGTATGAAAAAAAATTGCCAAGCACAAGATGTTAATTTCAATAACTAGTTGTTCTAATAACAATTACATTAATAAATTAGTCAGCTTAGAGTGACATTAGCGAGCTTAGAACAAACAAAATGACTTAAACATAGTTCTTCTAAATTTCATTAATTTTGAGCGGTTATTAGTTCGTGAGTCATTTATTTAGTACCTATTTTGTACCTATTTTGTACCATGAGAACAACCTAAAAACTGAGAATAGTATTCAAAATACAATGAATTAACTCTCCTCACCCACACAATTAAAAGCAATAATATTATTGTTTTATTATGTCTAAAAAAAAGTAATATAATTATATCTACTGATACTTAAAACAACAAAGGCGCTATAAAGCGCCTTTTAGTTGGGTTATTTGCACATTGTCTTTAGCTATGACGTGCTGAACGCTCATTACGACGACGAGGTTTTTGTTGCTGCTGGCTAACTACTTTTTCGTTTGAAGCACTAATAGCAAGAGGTTGACGACGCACACGTACCCCTTTTAGTTGCTTAAATAAGTCAGCAGGAATGCCTTTAGGCAGTTGCACAAAGCTGTGCTTATCATGCAAATTAATAGCACCAATATAACTGCTATCCAATGAGATTTCATTGGCAATAGCACCAACAATATCTCCAGGGCGAGCACCGTGTTCTTTACCTACTTCTAGGCGGTATGTTTGCCAATCAACATCTGTACGGTTAACTTTTACTTTACGTGGTCTTTCATCACGAGAGTTGCGTTGACCTGTTCTTTCACCGCGTGCATCACGACGACCATCTCTACCACGCTCGTTTTTATCACGACTATTTCTTTCACGCGCATCACGACGAGGCTTAGGATCTTCTTTTGGCTGTAGAGGTTGCTTTAATTGTTTTTGGAACAATAAAGCCGCAGCTAAATCTACTATTGAAAGCTCAGATTCATTTGCCATCGCTTCAACAATTTCACGCATATTAGCTAGGTCTTTTTCAGCGACAATGCTTGCAATCTCTACGCGAGCACGTTCAATACGTTTTTTACCAATTTCTTGAATATTTGGTAATTCGTACATTTCAACCTTCCCAGAGGTTAAACGTTCATAATGGCGTAATGAGTACATTTCACGTGGGCGAACAAAAGAAATAGAAGTTCCTTCTCTACCGGCACGGCCAGTACGACCAATACGGTGAACATAGGCTTCATTATCACCTGGTAAGTCGTAATTAATAACAAGTGATATGCGTGGAATATCTAAGCCACGAGCAACCACGTCAGTAGCAACTAAAATAGAAGACTTTCCCGATTTCATTTGATCAATACAACGCTCACGTTGTGCTTGATTCATATCTCCATTTAAAGCTAAAGCTGGGTATCCTGCTCGTTCTAACTTTTCAGCAACATCAACAGTGTCATTTCTAGTACGAACAAAAATAATCATGGCATCATAATCAGCAATTTCAGCAATACGCTCTAATGCTGTCATCTTAGTAATACCACTAACTTTCCAGGCAAACTGGCTAATATTCGCTTTTGCTTTTTTAACCGCCGCAATTTTTACATGTTCTGGTTCTTTCAAGAAACGATTGGCAATTTTACGAATAGCTGGTGGCATGGTGGCAGAGAACAAACACATTTGAGTGTTTTCTGGTAAATGATCTAAAATCCATTGAATATCTTCTAAAAAGCCCATGTTTAACATTTCATCAGCTTCATCAAGTACACATACTTTTAAATCATCTAATTTTAAGCTCTTACGACGTAGATGATCCATTAAACGACCAGGCGTACCCACAACAACTTGTGCACCACGCTCCAATTGTTGAAACTGTGGGCCATATGATTGACCACCGTATAAAGTAGCAACACGTAATCCTTTCATATTTTTACCAAAAGATTCTATTGCTTCAGCAACTTGCATTGCTAATTCACGTGTTGGAGCCAAAACCATCAACTGCGGTTTTTTAACAGCAGTGTCTATTTTTGCTAGTGCAGGTAGGCCAAAAGCAGCTGTTTTACCTGTACCTGTTTGCGCTTCACCTAAAACATCTTTACCAGTTAATAAGTGAGGAATAGTTTGTGCCTGAATAGCAGTAGCTGAGTTGAAACCAATAGCAGTTACAGCAGATAAGATATTTTCAGGTAAGCCTAAAGAGTCAAAGCCAACAATATCGTTGCTTTGAGTATTAATTTGTTCAGTCATTTAAATGTCATCTTCTCAAGGCAGGCATTAACTGGCATAAAATTAGACAAAAAAACCGCTTCCTATGTAAACTAAGTTACAGAAAGCTCATTGAATTATGCTAAATTTTAAATTGCTAAGTCTTAAACCTGCGTACATATACGAGGAAACCACCAGGAAGACTTAAGGCGCATAGCGTACTGTCACGCTATATTTCTTGCTAGTAAGAAGTAACTAGCTGGGCAAGTCTAGTGGGCGGAAAACCCCTACTCATTTCGATGGGCTCTTATAGCCTTATTTTTGATTTTGTCGAAAAAACCAACATCCCTTCATCGAGGCGCGCATTATACAGATAATAATTTAAACAACAAGAAAAATTTACCCTATTGGTTTTATAATAAGGTTAATACAAGCGCTAAAGAGTCAGGGAAAACGCCCAAAAAAACACCCATAAAGGTCAAAACAAAAATAGTAGTACGATGAAAAAAACTCATATTATTCAGCCACTTTATTTGCTCAACGTTTACATTTTTTTCTGTTAAAAATAAGACAAAAATAATACGAAGGTAATAAAACAACCCAATACCGCTCCCGATAATTAACGCTGCTATTAACCACCATTGTTGGGCTTCCACTGCTAAATTAAGTAAATAAAACTTTCCAATAAAGCCCATTGTTAAAGGAATTCCAGCCAAACTGAGAATAGCAACAATGATCAGCAAAGCCAGCATTCTGCTACGCCAAAATAACCCTTGCCACTCGTTAATTTCACCCATTAACTCATCGTTATTCTGCGTTAATTGTAAAGCCATAAATATTGATACCGTAGCTAGCACGTAAGCAGATAAATAAAACAATGCGCTTTGCCATGCTAATGAAATGCTTTGTGGTGCAATAATCATAAGCACAATTAATAAATAGCCCATATGTGCAATAGAAGAATAGGCTAATAAGCGTTTAACATTCTGTTGTTTAAGCGCTAATACATTTCCCACTAACATTGAGAGTACAGCTAGTAAACCCATGATAAAAAATATGCCAGCGCCTTTAGGAACAACAGCAAATAATGCTAGCTGGCTAAACCAACATTTCATCAACACAACAAACATGGCCACTTTTGAGACACTAGCCAGTAGTAATGTGACAGGCGTTGGTGATCCCTGGTATACATCAGGTGTCCAAAAATGAAATGGCGCTAATGATAGCTTAAATGCTATACCGACAAGAAAAAGCAACAAACCTGCTTGATAAAACACACCATAACTTATCTGTTCATTGATAACATTAAAGCTAAGCACTCCTGTTTGACTATAAATAAATGCAATCCCTAAAAGCATAAAGCTTGACGCTGTTGCACTTAAAATAAGATACTTAAATGAGCTTTCAACACTATATTGACTGACTTTACAATAACCAACCAGACCTACAAGGGCAATGCTAAGCAACTCAAAACCTAAAAATAATGCCCCAAAGTGATCACTCATCACAATAATGCCCGCACCTAACACTACAAGTTGAAGTAGTACAAAATATTCATCATGCACTTCAATACTATTTTGCAGCCAACGTGAGCTTAATAGGCTAACAGCAATACTCGCTAGCAACACTAATATAAAAGCAAAGTGTCCATAACCATCTACCTTTAACAGCAAAGTAACTTGCACTGCTTGGCTAACATCAAACTGCATTAATAGGCTTGCTATTAGTGCACTAGTCAAAATAGCTAGTGTAAAAAATAAGATAAGGTGTTGTGAACGTCGCCAAGCAATAAGCAACAATGACAACACACAGCCAAAAGCAATAATTAATATTGGCAATAAACTGTACAACATAGTTAAGGTCATAATCCTGCTCCTGCCACATCATCGGTTAACCATGCTATATGTGAATGATTAAATAAATTCAGTATTAAGTCAGGATAAAAGCCAATGACAATCAATAAAGACAGCAATAATGAGCAAACAAAAAACTCACGTATCGATAAATCTTTAAAGGACGCTATTTTTGTCGATGGGAAACTTCCCTGAAAACTATTTTGAAATAACACCATGCCATATATCGCAGAGCCAATCAGCCCAAGCGCTGCTAGCATTGTATGAATAGGGTATACTTGATAAGTTCCAACTAAAGACAAAAATTCTGCAACAAAATTAGCTAATCCGGGTAGACCAAATGCGGCAGCAGCAAACGCCAAGGCAAATCCTCCCATGCGTGGAGCATGTTGCCAAAACCCTCCCATATCGGGAAGATGACGAGAATGTATACGCTTATAAATCATGCCTGCTAAAGAAAATAATGCCGCACTACTTAAACCATGAGCTACCAGTGTCAAAATCGCACCTTGATAGGCAATAGTATTAAATGAAAATAATGCCAACATAACAAAGCCCATATGACTGATGCTGCTATAAGCAACCAAACGTTTGAAATCTTGCTGAGCAAACGCCATTTTTGCGCCATATAAAATACTCACTACGCCTAATACAGCAGCATAAGGAGCAAAGTTACTACTGGCATCAGGAAATAATTGTAATACAAAACGAATAAGCCCATACGCACCAGTTTTAAGCAGCACCCCAGCAAGTAAAACACTGCCAGCAGTAGGAGCTTGAGTATGGGCATCAGGCAGCCATGAATGAACAGGCACGCTAGGCAATTTAACAGCAAAAGCAATAAAAAATCCTAGCATCAAATAGTAAGCGGTTTTAAAAGGAACATCTAATGCCAGCCAATCTTGATAAAAAAAACTCACCCGGCCTGTTTGTTGAAAGTGCAATACCGACATAACAATTATAGCAACCAACATTAACAAGCTACTCACCTGTGTAAAAATAAAGAACTTTATTGCAGCAAAGTGTCTATTTTCATGACCCCAAATGGCAATCAATGCTGTCATAGGGAGTAACATTACCTCCCAAAAGAAGAAAAATAAAAACATATCAATGGCGGTAAACACACCAATGATGCCAGTAATAGAAGCAAGTAAATTAAAATAGTAAAAACCAACTTTTGTTTTTATTTCATGCCATGACACTAAGATACAAATAACCGCTAACAAAAGCGTTAAAAACACTAAAATAATACTTAAATAGTCAAGCGCTAACGCATACTCAATATTAAAGTGAGCTATCCAAGGTAAGCGCGTCAGGATCTGCAGCTGGCTATAATCAACACTGGATTCACTTAATAACAGCGCAAAAACTAAATAAATACTTATTGCTATCATCGACAATAAAGCCACATACCGACCACTATTTTCTTTAATTCCTTCAGCAAACCAAGCGATACAAGCCGATACAAATATAAAGCACATCACCAAGGTTATCGTCATAAACTAGCCTCCGAGCCGAATCCGTCAATATTTAATATTAATAAGAATAATAGGGTCACTAAGCCAATGGCAGCAGCATACCAGCGTAACTTGCCGTGTTGGCTACTTACAAAAATGTCATGACAGAGTGTGACATACCAAGCATTTAGCATAATTAATTGATCGAAAATATCACGACGATTAAATTTAGCTAAAAGACAGTAGGGTTTAACTAGCAAATAATGATAAAGACAATCAAACCCTAAACCTTGTTGACAAAATCGCGTTAAAACACTGTGACTTTCAACAAGTGTTTTGTGGTTTGAAACTCGATAATTAGCGTAATAAATCCAAGCGTAAACAATACCAATAAAAGGCGTTGCAATCGCCACAGTGTGTAACCAGTCTGGTTGGGTACTGGTATCAATAATTGCCGCTTTAGCAAACACGGGAGCTAAATTTATGTCCAATAAGTTCGCTAATAGTCCACCAAAAACAGATAAAATAGCTAACACAAGCAGTGATAATTGAAGTAACTTACTCGACGAAGACTGTAATGGTACTGAAAAGCGACTACTCCCTAAAAAAGCAAGAAAGAACAAACGACAACTATATATACTTGTTAACAGTGCCCCCGCAATAGCGCACCACCAAAGTGTAGGCCCTGCGGTTTCAGACGACCAAAGTTGACCAATAATAGCTTCTTTAGAAAAAAAACCTGAGCTGCCTGGTAATGCCATCAAACATACTAAACCAATAGTGAATAATGATGCTTCAAAAGGCAGACGTTTAAGTAAACCTCCCATTTTATAAAGGTTTTGTTGATGATGAAGCGCTAAAATAATCGCTCCAGCCGTTAAAAATAGTAATGCTTTAAAAAAAGCATGGGTCATTAAATGAAAAACACCCGCTGAAAATGCTCCTGCCCCTAACGACAACATCATGTAACCAATTTGACTCATGGTTGAATAAGCCAACACACGTTTGATATCCGTTTGTACTAATGCTGCTCCCCCTGCTAACAGCAAAGTTAACGCACCAACCCAAGCTACATACCCCATCACTTCGGGCGCTAACAAAAAAACACCATGCATACGCGCAATTAAATACACCCCTGCAGTAACCATAGTGGCTGCATGGATTAAAGCGCTAACGGGCGTTGGGCCTGCCATGGCATCAGGTAGCCAAGTTTGTAATGGCAATTGAGCCGATTTTCCTACAGCTCCTCCTAATAGTAATAAAGCAATCCAGTAAGGTTGAGTATCACCCACATTCCAAGAAATATTCGCGCTTTGGTTTATATCAGCAATCGTTAGCAAACCTGTTTCTTTAAATAACATAAACAAGCCGATAGCCATTGCTGTATCACCAACACGGGTGACAATAAACGCTTTTCTCGCCGCTAAAACATTAGCTTTTTCTTGATACCAAAAGCCAATCAATAAAAAACTACACAGACCTACTCCTTCCCAACCTAAATAAAGCAGCACTAAGTTATCTGCTAACACCAACAGCAACATGGCAACAATAAACAGGTTCATATAGGCCATAAAACGAGTAAAGTTTTCATCTTCTTTCATGTAAGCGGCGGCAAAAATATGAATAAGTAACCCAACCCCGGTGACTACGCCAATCATCACCGCAGAGAGGGCATCAAGATAAAAAGAAATATTAATCTCTTCACTAGGAGATAAAGTAAACCATGTCCATAACTGACTAGTGATTATAGGCGTATCAACAGACAGTTGATTGATAACCAACATACTCGATAGTGCGCTTAATACCATCGCACCAACACTGATACTCGCAGCTACTGTCCAGCTCAAACGTGTAGCCAAACTAATCAACAGTAAAAAGCTAACTAAAGGGTATAAAGGTAATAAAGTTAGTATTAATGTGGTCATTGATTCATCCATAAATCACCCTTTCAACTTGCTAAGCAAATCAATATCAAGAGATTTAAAGCGTGTTTGCATTTGGAGTAATAACGCTAAACCCACGGCAACCTCTGCAGCAGCTAGAGTCAAAATAAGTATAAACATCACTTGACCATCCGCTTGTTGCCATACGCTACCGGCCCCTATAAAAGCAACACCAACGGCGTTCAGCATTACTTCTAAGCTCATCAATATATATAAAGTATTTTTACGAACAATAACGCCAACAAAACCAATAACAAATAAAATACTTGCTAAGATCAAAATATGCTCTAAAGGGATAACACTCATCACCAACCTCCTGAGTTATTGTTGTCGTGATAACCAGTAGGTTTAGCAAAGTGATACCCTGCAATTAGGCCTGCAAGCAATAAAAATGAGGCAATTTCAACCGCGAGTAAATACGGGCCATAGAGCAATGCTCCCACTTGCTTAGCATTAATAACATTAGAGGTAAGTTTATCTTGAATATCAGGGCTATCAATAACATATACGAGCTGAGCTAATAGTAAGGCAGCAATCACACTTGGCCCTATCCAAACCCTAAATGAAGTTATTTTGGGTGCATTTAGCGTTTCATCTTTGCCTAAACCAAACATCATAATGGCGAAGACAAACAACACCAAAATAGCACCTGCATAAACAATCACCTCTAAACCTGCGGCAAAAGGAGCCCCCATCAAATAAAAACAAACAGCCACCGCTAGCAAAGAAACCACTAGGTAAAGTAGTGAATGCACTGAATTTTTACCCGTAATCACTTTTAGGCTAGCAACAATGGCTAGTAAAGCCGCTAAATAAAACATCCATTGTAAAGGTGATAATACATTCATGGCATTAACCCCTTAATATCTACGGGAGGTTTTTCATTTTTCGCCTGACCCTTAGCCTTATGCTGTCCATTAATATCAAGCTCTACCCCACTATATCGATAAAAACTGTAATCAGGGTACTTACCAACACCTTTAATCAGCAAATGCTGTTTTTCATATACTAAATTCTTCCGATCATATTCGGCAAGCTCTACATCAGGTGTTAATTGAATCGCGTATGTGGGACAGGCTTCTTCACAAAAACCACACAAAATACACCGAGAGAAATTGATACGAAAAAAATCCGCTCGCTTACGGCCATCATCATCAATGGTTTGTTGTAAGGCAATGCAATCAACAGGGCAAGCCGCTGCACATAAATTACACCCAACACAACGCTCTTCCCCATCAGGATCTCTGGTTAACACGATACGACCACGATAACGTGGCGCTAGATAAGGTTTTTGTTCTGGGTATTCCACCGTATCTGCTTTAACAAACGTTTGTTTTAACACTAAACCCATGGTCCTTAATTGACTAAAAAACATATCCAATGCTAACGCAAAGGCACCACTTTTATTATTTGAACTAGGCATAAATAACACCTCCTAACTTAAGTGCAGCAGTAACAAGTAAATTAAGTAATGCCAATGGCAACATATATTTCCAACCAAAGCTTAGGAGTTGATCAAAGCGTGGGCGTGGCAAAGAGGTTCTTAATAAAATAAAAAACAGAACAAAAAAGAACACTTTTAAAATAAACCAAACAAGCGGTGGCAACCAAGAAGCTAGTGGTTCTGGCATTAACCAGCCACCAAAAAACAACACTACCGACATCGCCGAGATTAAGGTAACTCCTAAATATTCCCCCAGAAAAAATAAAGCAAACTTTAATCCTGAATATTCAGTATGAAAACCTGCGGTAAGTTCAGTTTCAGCTTCAGGTAAATCAAAGGGTAAGCGGTGACTTTCAGCAATTCCAGCGATCAAAAAAATGATAAAACCAACAAATTGTGTTTCAATAAGCCACCCCTCTTGTTGTGCCAATACGATTTCGCGTAAATTAAACGAGCCAGTTAATAACACCACTCCCATCACAGAAAGCCCCATAAACACTTCATAACTTACTGTTTGTGCCGCAGCTCGCATCCCCCCTAACAGAGCATATTTAGAATTAGATGCCCAACCAGCCAAAACCACACTGTATACAGCCAGAGAGGCCATCGCTAAAAAAAACAACAAGCCTATATTTAAATCACTCACGCCAATCGTTGGGGAAAATGGCATCACAGCAAAGCTCATTAACACACACACCGCACCAATAACAGGAGCAAGCACAAACACTGTGCGCTCACTAAAAGGAGGCACCCAATCTTCTTTTCCTAAAATCTTTAATAAATCTGCCACCGACTGCAAAATCCCCAAAGGGCCGACACGGTTAGGACCAAGTCGATTTTGCCAAATACCTATCATGCGACGCTCTACCCACACCAACATGGCTGCGATAGGGATCAGCAATGCAATAATTAAAAGAATTTCTAAAAGCTTAAATAGTATTTCAATCATTTTATTGCTCTTTTCTATCAATAAAAGAAATAGGAATGTTTTGATCTTGTGCTTTAAGTCTCGCTAAAATAGCTGCTTTTTCTTTGCTAGCCTCGGTAAACCTAGATGTCTCTATCTGTTTAAATTTAAGAATTTCATCATGGTCAGCTTTAGCGATTTGCTCGCTTGTTAGGGAAACGTTATTCACTTTTATTGATAACTCAAAAACACTCACCAGTAAATGATTATCAGGCAACTGAGGGTTTATCACCGTCTTGGCAAAAATATCCTTTTGAGGCAGATTAATTTTTAAAACATCATGGTTTTTACAGTTAAAACATTCTGCTAATTGAGCCGACAATTCAACGGTATTACCTGCAAACATCATGATAAATTCAGGTAAAATTTTGGCTTGTTGTTCTGCTAAATACCAAGGCAAATTTTGAATAAGTATTAAGGATTTATCGGCTTGCGGTTTATTTTCATCATACTCAATAGGCCATAGTTCGCAGAGCTTTTCATCAAGCGATTCTTGTGGCATCTCATCAAAAAAAGCTGACAAGGTTAAGTTTAATAAATTATTACAAGCCTTGAATTGTAACTCGCCATTCACCTCTTTTTGGTGTTGAAAAACTGCTTGGTTGGAGTTCCAAGCGGGCGACCACGTGTATGGCATCTCATCACCTTTACCTGCATAAGCGCCTTCCATTGAATAACTTAACCATTCTTCTTGGGTATATTTTCCTTCTAAATAATTTTTTATTTCATGGACACTTTGATTTGCTGTCATGGCTGTACGCCCACTTGCCCTGTGAGTTTGTCTAGCAACCTTCCCCCGCTTCTCTCTATTTTTTTCACAGGTCATTACCTGTAACGCCCAAGGTTCACCCCGTTCTGCAAAGAATAGGTGCAACTGCTTTAAGCTAGAAAAGTTAATACTTAAGTGAGTAAATAAATATTTTGCTAGTAGCAGTAAGTACTGCCAATTTTGCATGATAGGTTCAACCGGGATATGTGCAGGATAAAATGCCTGTAAACTGCCTTGATAGTTAACTAAGTGACCACTACTTTCACTCACTGCTGCACTTGGTAAAACAACATCCGCCAGTTGCGTCAAAGCTGTTCGGCTATGATCAAGTACGATCATACTTGCACATTGGCTTCGTAATAACTCTCGTTGGGCTTGTGAAATCTGTGACAGCTCTTGCTCAAGCAGAATTAAAGTTATTCCTTTACTAACTTTTCCCTCGTTATTGGCGGGGGTTTGGGCCAAGCGTGTTAATATTTGTTCAACAGACAAAGTATGCTCTGTGAAAAAATGCAAGTTACCGACACTATTACACTCAGGAGCAACCACAGTTAATTCCGGAATAATACCATGCGATTTTTGACTCAAACAAGCCATTAGATTATCAACTGCTTTCAATAAAGCCGCGCTTTTTAAACTTAATCCGGTAACAATTAATGGTGCGTTTGCCTGCGATAACGCACTAGCGAGTAACAGCAAGTATTTTGTTTCGTTTTCACTTAAATCTAGACACTTAACACCTGAATCACTTTGATGTTTATTTTCCCCCTCATCTACGGTTGTTCCTTGAATAGGTACGACCATTTCATAAGAAAAATCAACCTTAAGCATATTAGTCAAACATTGAACGATGAATATTATCCGTGCTGGTGATAACACAACAGCACTGTTAGCTAACTCATCAAATTCAGTTTGTTGTGTTTGTAACGAAAATAAAGGCGTAGATTTGTCTCCTGCGTAAGTTCGCACCGCAGCATCTTGCCAATGTTTAACACCAATATCATCAGCTTTATCTAACGCCGCGTTTCTTAACACTTGTTTAATAGTTAATGCTAATCTTGGCGCTGTTTGATCTATATTTTCTCCAATAATAAAAACCAGATCATGTTGAGTTTTTCCACGGCCTCGTCGTGTTACATTTTCCATACCGGCTAAACTTTGCTGAGGGTATTGCGTTAATAATTGTTTATGTCTTAGCGCAAGTTGCATTTCATTATTATTATAGCCCAATGAAAAATTCTCTTTACCAACAAGGTATTTGAGTAGTCTATTGGCCTCAAATGAAGCACGAGCAGAGCCTATGCCAATATACTGTTCGGCTTTATGTTCAGCGAGTGCATTTGCTAAACTCTTTTCATTTAACCTAGCAGTTAAGGGGTCACCTGCTTTGCTGTTAATGCCCTTAATGGTGGTAATTCGTTTACTTGAATTAACAAACCCAAGACCAAAGCGGCCGCGATCACATAAAAAATAGCCATTAAGATCATGGTTATAGCGATTCATTACGCGCCTAACAGAACCATAACGTTCACCGATACTGGTGTTACACCCCAGCGAACAATGCGCACATATTGAAGGAGACGATTGTAAATCCCATTTTCGGGTAAAATGTGCTGAAAATAATTTATTGGTAAACACTCCTGTTGGACAAACCTCGACCAAATTTCCACTAAAGGGGCTGTGCAAAGCTCCCTCTTTTTGACGACCAAAGTACACTTGGTTTCGACTACCAAATACATCAAAGTCTTTACCACCAGCATAATCTTTATAAAAACGCACACAGCGATAACACGTAATGCAGCGGTTCATTTCATGGCCTACTAACTCCCCTAAATATTGATTAGTAAAAGTGCGCTTTTCTCCTTGGTATCCACGACTTGTATGACCTGTCATGATTGTCATATCTTGTAAATGACATTCCCCACCCTCAGCGCACACAGGACAATCATGGGGATGATTCGTCATCATAGCGGAAATCACTTGCTCTCGAAATTTTGCTGAGGCTGGATCGGTTAAGCCGATACGCATCCCCTCTACAACGGTTGTCATACAAGACATTATCATACGACCACGCGTATCCTTCTCATCTTGATATTGAGTAACAGCACACTGCCGACAAGCCCCTACTGACCCCATTGAAGGATGCCAGCAAAAATATGGCAGATTTAACTTATTAGATAACACACCGGCAAGTAAATTGTTATCTGTTGATACTTGATAAGGAATATTATCAATATATATAGTAACCTCTTTAGTATTAGTGGTTTTATTATGCTCAGCCATTATTCGCCACCTTTGATATGTATTTAGCAGATAACAAATTATTTTGATGATATGTGCAACAGCCCTGTTTAATATGCTGCTCAAAATCGTCTTTAAAATAACGCATTGCACTTTTTAACGGTTCAACAGCACCAGGAGCTAAAGCACAATGAGTTTTGCCTAACCACATAAAGTCACACAGTTCTGCAAGTTGAGTTAAATCTTTGCTAGTCCCCTGTCCGTGCTCAATACGAGTTAAAATTTCTACCGCCCAAGCCGTACCATCACGACAGGGTGTGCACCAGCCACAGGACTCCTGAGCAAAAAATTGTAATAAATTTAAAACCATGGCCACTGGGCAGTGTTTATCCCCTAAAACAATTAAACCACCCGTTCCTAAACGGCTGCCTGCCTTACCAATCGAGTCAAAATCCATTGGGGTATCAAGGTGTTCTGGCACTAAAAAATCTGTTGAAGCGCCGCCGGGCAATAGTCCTTTTAATTGCATGCCTGATTTCATTCCTCCCGCATGCTCATACAAGAGCTCTCGGATAGTGACCCCCATTGGCAGCTCCCATAAGCCTGGATTTTTCACTTGTCCACAAGCAGCATAAATTTTAGTACCTGGGTCACTATTTGGTGATAAGTTTTTAAACCACTCGCCGCCGTGTTTTAAAATATGTGGTAAATTACTTAACGTTTCAACATTATTAACCACTGTTGGTTTGCCAAATAAACCACTCACTTGAGGAAATGGTGGTTTGGCTCTGGGGTTGGCACGTTTCCCTTCAAGCGCATTAATCAGTGCCGTTTCTTCCCCGCAAATATACCGACCAGCACTAGTATGTATATATAAATCGAGCCGATACCCTGTGCCCTGAATTCGCTCCCCTAACCAATTATTTTCATAAGCTTGATCAATAGCTTGTTGTAACCGTTTTGCGGCTACGTGATATTCGCCCCTTAAAAAAATAAATGCTTTATTAGCACTTAGGGTGTAACTGGCGATGATCATCGATTCAATTAGCTGGTGGGGAACGCCTTCTAGTAAGTATCTGTCTTTAAAAGTGCCTGGCTCCATTTCATCACCATTACAAATAAGGTAACTATTACCTGTAGCATTCATCGCAAGCGATTTATCTTGTAAAGACGGCACACAACTCCACTTCATTCCGGTAGGAAAACCAGCACCACCACGTCCTTTCAAACCTGAATCACTAACCAGTGCTAATACCTCTTTAGGGGTAAGCTCAGTCACTGCCTTTCTTGCACCGCAATAACCACCGGCACAAATATAATCTTCAATATTTAGTGGTTGTTCCAGATTAACTAGATGAGTTAATGGTTTAGTTTTTGCCTGAGCTAATGCTGATGTTAGCCAATTAGGATCAATCATAATATTGCCCTACGTTTAGACTAAGACCATTTAAAATAGCAATAACGGAATCAGGGGTGAGAGAATGATAATGTTTATCGTTTATCATCATGGCTGGTGATTTATCACAATTGCCTAAACAAGCGTTAGATAATAAGGTGAACAAACCATCTTCTGTAGTTTGTCCATAACTAATACCAAGATGAGAACTGATGGTTAGCAGAATATTTTCGTAATCGTTGAGGTGACAACTGATACTGTTACATACATGAATCACATAACGACCCACTTTTTGCCGATAAATTAGGTTATAAAAAGTTGCAACACCTTCTAATTGCGCACTAGAAATATTTAAGCATTGGGCAATGGCTACTAGGCTATCATCACTTATCCAACCACGATGCTGCTGGACCACCTTTAATGCTTCGATTCCTGCCGCTTCACGATTTTCCATAATAAGCACTTCGTGTTCAATGGCTTTCATTTCAGCCGAAGTTAAGTATTGACGAAAATTGATTTTTTCATCGCTGAGCATAGCGCTTGCAATTACTTGAGATGAGCTAAGATTTTTATTGTTATTGTGCATAACGATTCACTTACCTTACTGATCTATTTCTCAAAAAAACACTTAATAAGTACCACTAAACTTTGCGAATAAAGCTACCTATCAACATCTGCCATAACGTAATCAATGCTCCCCAGCGTGGCGATTAAATCTGCCACCATTTGCCCTTTACTGATTAATGGTAACATTTGCAAGTGCGCAAAACTGGGGGTACGAATACGGGTTCGATAACTCATAGTGTTACCATCACTGATTAGGTGATAGCCCATAATGCCTTTGGTTGCTTCAACAAAAACAGAGACTTCACCAACAGGTATAACCGGCCCCCAACTCACATTGACAAAATGTGGAATTAAGGTATCAATGTCTTGCATTGTGCGTGATTTATCTGGCGGTGTCGTTTGTGGGTGCTCTGCTTTATATGCCCCCGAAGGCATATTATTAAGGCACTGTTCAATGATACGAATACTTTGTCGCATTTCTTCAACACGCACCCGACATCGGTCATAGCAGTCCCCTTTGTGACCAAGAGGCACTTCAAAATCAAATTGTTCATAACCGCTATAAGGACGTTGTTTTCGCATATCCCAAGCATACCCCGTGGCACGAAGTCCTGGTCCTGTAACTCCCCAAGCCAATGCCTCTTTGCTTGTGTAGGCTCCAACATCCACGGTACGTTTCTTTAATAATGCATTTTGCATCACCATTTTTTCATATTCATCAAGACGCTTAGGTAAATAGTCAACGTATTCTCTCACCAATTTTTCCCAACCTAGCGGGAGATCATGAGCAACCCCACCGATACGAAACCAACTTGGGTGCATTCTTGCGCCAGTAAAAGCTTCAATAATGCCAAATAGCTTTTCGCGGTCGATGAACATATAAAAAATAGGCGACAATGCGCCAATGTCTTGAGCAAACGTGCCGTAAAATAATAAGTGAGATAAAATTCGAAACATTTCCGCAGTCATAATTCGGATAACCTTGGCTCGATCGGGTACCGTTATTCCTGCCAGCTTTTCTACTGCCATGACATAAGGAAAGTTATTCATTACCCCCCCTAAATAGTCAATGCGATCAGTATAAGGAATATAACTATGCCATGATTGCCGTTCCCCCATTTTTTCGGCACCGCGATGGTGATAGCCAATATCTGGGACACAATCAACAATTTCTTCGCCGTCCATTTGCAATACAATACGAAAAGCGCCATGAACACTAGGGTGGTTAGGGCCTAGATTTAAAAACATAAAATCGTTATCTTTCCCTTGCGCACCACTTTGCCTTTTCATCCCCCACGCTTGAGGATCAAATTTTAAGGCTTGTTGTTCTGCTTCTTGCTGATCAGGCGGTAAAGTAAAAGGAGCCATTTCAGTGGCACGTGCAGGGTGAGTTTTAAGTAGCGGATGACCTTGCCAAGTCTTTGGCATAAGTATTCGGCATAAATAAGGATGGCTGATAAACTCAATACCAAACATATCCCATACTTCACGCTCATACCAGTTAGCGTTAAGCCAAATACTAGCCACACTATCGAGTGTTTTATCCTGTGAATTAAGGGCTACTTTTAAGCGGATATCTTGATTACGACTATGTGATCTAAGGTGATAACTGACGGTAAAATCACCTACATGCGCTGCTTTATAAACACGGTGAGTTTCATCGATTGCTGTTAAATCAAAGCACATATCAAACGGCTTAGATAACTCCTTTTTCAGTGCCTGCATCACTTGGCATAGCTGAAACTTGTTTAGCCAAAAGCTGGGAATTTCATCAACCACATTTTCCATTGCTGTCACTGGTACAAGATCAGCACTTGGTACTAATGCTATAATTTCTTCATATATGTCAATAACATTAGTTTGTTGCCAATCTTTACTGGCTGAGAAATCTAGTTTATTTTTACTGTCAGTGGCTGCCATACAATTATCCTTAACAACCATCAGGTGAATCAAGATCAGTTACTTGTATGCGGTGTTCATGCTTAATATCACGCAATGACGGCTTAGCAATTTCAATGGTTGCCTGCTCTCCTACGACCCAACTTAATGGCCTTGGTTGATGCTGAATTTGGTTTTGCAATAATAATAACCCTTCAAGTAAGGCTTCAGGTCGAGGAGGACAGCCGGGGACATAAACATCAACAGGAATAAATTTGTCAACACCTTGTACAACAGAATAAATGTCATACATACCACCTGAATTAGCACAAGATCCCATAGAAATTATCCAACGTGGCTCTAGCAATTGTTCATATAAATGTTGAATAACAGGCGCCATTTTGCGAAAGCAAGTACCAGAAATAACCATTAAGTCAGCCTGTCTGGGGGTTGCTCTTATCACTTCAGCACCAAAACGAGCAATATCGTGACGAGAGGTAAAACTTGTTGCCATTTCTACGTAACAACAACTCAAACCAAAATTAAACGGCCAAATTGAGTTTTTTCTTCCCCAGTTAACCATATCATCAAGCTTTGCCATAAAAACACTTCGCCGTAACTCTTGCTCACTAACACTTTTTGCTTGTGACATTTCTTTATCTAACTGAGCTTTAGTCAAAGACCATTCCATTACGATTGCTCCTTGCTTTGCTTATAAAATTGTTGAAGGCGATGAGGTTGATGGCGGTGTTTTAACTCCAAAGCCCCTACTCTCACTAAATATATTAGGGCCACCAACAATATCAGAATAAAAATGCTTGCTTCGATAAAGCCTAACCAACCCACTTCATCAAAAGCGATTACCCAAGCAAACAAAAAGATTGTTTCTAAATCAAAAATGACAAAGAAAATGGCATACAAAAAGAAGTGATTACCAAAACGAGTTTTATTGTTATCAACAGAAATTATTCCTGACTCATAAGGCGTATCTTTGGCAGCTGCTTTCGTTTTTGGTCCAAGAAAATAGGACAGCAGCATCATAAAAATCAGCATCGCGACTAATATGATGAAGTATGCAGCTATTGGCCAAATTTCGTTAATTTGACGAGTTAATTCCACTACATCCATACTCCTGTTTTGTTATTTTTGTTGATCAATACTAGATATATGTTATTGCTTGGCATAAACAATTAGGGTTTATTTTTTACCTTTAAAAAAAGATGGTGGACGAAAAACTTAGCCTGCTAAATTTATTATAATTTTTGTACTCACCCCAAACTGTTCATAAAACAAGCATAGTCAAAATTTTAAGAAATGGAAATTTTTAATAAAAGTCCAATGTGATTGCTATAACAACTTGCCTGCAGCCTTGCAGGTGCTTACCAATAAGCTAAGAAATTACATTTGTTAGTGTGACTGCTTGGTTAAAGCGTTAAGGGTTATCATTGCGGGAAAAATAAAATATCACTTAAGTCTGGCTGCCCTTGAAAATCTTTAACTTTTATACAAGCCCCCATGACAACGACTTGTTTATCCTGAAGATCTTGCTTCTGTTTTTCAAACGGTTCACTACCTTGTGAGAAAGGTATTTTTCTGAGAATTAATCACTCTACACTAGGGTCTCTTTGGCGGTTAAATTTTGTTCGAGATAAAAGCGGTTTAATCGCGGCGAGTAGTATATTGTCCTGAACAACCACATGACAAAGCCTCTGCCTTGTGTAAATACCCAACAAATCGCTGCAAAATCAAACTCGAAAGATCAACAGACCCTAAGGGATTTCTTGCCAATTCCAGCCTGATTCAGGGATTTTCATTTACACCTTGCCAACCAGTCTTGCTCTACCGGGCAATC
>JASMAS010000007.1 GCA_030754235.1 Litorilituus sp. | reverse complement strand
AATATGAGCGATACTTTTCTGAAACACTTTAACTCAATAACAGATCCTCGCATTGAATGCTGTAAAAAACACAAATTACTCGATATTCTCCTGCTAGCCATTAGTGCTGTATTGCCTGGTGCAGAAGGATGGGAGGATATTGAAGACTTTGGACATCTAAAGCTTGACTGGTTAAAAAATACGGCGCTTTCGAAGAAGTAATTCCAAGGCATGACACTATTGCTCGTGTCATTTGTCGGTTAAAAGCAGATGAAATAGAAAGTGCATTTCAATCTTGGATATCATCACTTATTGAAACCACAGGATGCGATGTCATCGCTATTGATGGAAAAACAGCGAGACCTTCATTTACAACAAAAGATCGTAAAAGCGCATTGGATGCTAGATATGACCTTTAGAGAAGATGAATCGATAATACGTAAAAAACAAGGACCACTTGTGTTTAATATAATACGAAAAATAGCGATGGCACTATTTAAACAAGATACAACCAAGTCAGCCAGTATGGCGAGAAAAAAGAAAATGGCAGGGCTAGATGAGGATTATCGTTCAACCTTGCTAGAATCTGGGATTAAAATGCGCTAGCCGTGTGTAACCATTCTTAAATCAATTAAAAAAACTGTTCTCTCCTAGTTCAATAAGGTAAAATACGCCCCGTAAAAGTTAGGGGCTGTATTTTAAATCTCACTTGACTTATATTAATTTAGGTAATGAAGTATATGAATGTATTAGTTGTTGATGATAAAGCAAGTGTTCGAGATTATATGAGCCAATTATTATTGGCTCATGGCTATAATGTCGATACCGCAACAAATGGTTTAGACGGCTTTGAAAAAGCCCAATTAGGTAACTATCAACTTTTTGTTATTGATCACTTAATGCCGTTAATGAATGGTGTTTTGTTAAGCAAGAATATTAAACAAACTGAGCAGTGTACTGCGACACCTATTTTGTTTATCACTACTCAAGCAAAAGATAGTGTTGAAAAGTTACCAGAATATTCCCTTTTTGATAAAGTATTAAATAAGCCGCTTGATCAATATGATTTTTTAAGTGCCGTGTCATCCTTAATTTTGCATGAATCTTCATCAATTGCCCTATAAATAACTACCTGCCTCTATAATTCTTTAGCAAATTGTTTTATTCTTTAGCTCAATAAAATTGGTCATAGAATATTTAAATGAATGAACAACAATTTGCGCAATTACAAGCGGCAATAAAAACTATCCCAGATTATCCGAGCCCAGGTATTCTCTTTCGCGATGTAACAAGTTTATTAGATGATGCTAAAGCATTTTCGCTAACCATGAACTTATTAATCAATAAATATAAAAACCAGGGTTTTACTAAAGTGGTTGGCACAGAAGCTCGGGGCTTTTTATTTGGTGCTCCGCTAGCATTAGCTTTAGGCGTCGGGTTTGTCCCTGTACGTAAACCGGGTAAGTTACCACGTAAGACCATAAGCCAAGCATATCAACTAGAATATGGTGAAGATGTCCTAGAACTTCATGCGGATGCCTTAACCTCAAATGACAAAGTACTCATTATCGATGATTTATTAGCGACAGGTGGTACTATTGAAGCAACAACAAAACTTATTCGTAGTTTAGGTGCGCAAGTTAATGATGCAGGTTTTGTTATTTCTTTACCTGATTTAGGTGGTGTTAAACGTCTTGAAGCCATGGATATAAAACCATATTCACTTGTTCAATACGACGGTGAATAAGGCTGAATATGAGCTATCAAGTTCTAGCAAGAAAGTGGCGCCCTAAAAACTTTGAGGAGTTAATGGGGCAAGAGCATGTAGTAACCGTGTTAGTGAATGCGTTAATGCAACAGCGTTTACACCATGCATACCTTTTTACTGGCACCCGAGGTGTTGGTAAAACCACTATTGCAAGAATTTTTGCTAAAAGCTTAAATTGTGAAACAGGTATTACCTCAAAACCTTGCGGGCAATGTGATACTTGTTTAGAAATAGATCAAGGTCGCTTTATTGACTTACTTGAAATTGATGCAGCGTCCAAAACTAAGGTTGATGATACCCGTGAAATTTTAGATAACGTGCAATATGCGCCAACTCGTGGACGTTATAAAGTTTACCTTATTGATGAAGTACATATGCTCTCTCGTCACAGTTTTAATGCGTTGCTTAAAACACTTGAAGAGCCACCTGAGCACGTTAAATTTATTTTAGCGACTACTGACCCACAAAAGCTGCCTGTCACGGTATTATCTCGGTGTTTACAGTTTCATTTAAAAGCGCTTACCGTTAAGCAAATAGAAACTAAACTTGATGAAATTTTAGCGAATGAACAAGTCAACCATGAAGTCGGTGCGTTAACTTTACTGGCAAAAGCTGCTCGAGGCAGTATGCGTGATTCATTAAGTTTAACCGATCAAGCGATCTCACAAGGACAGGGTCAGATCAGCTTAACCAATATTCAGCAGATGTTAGGTGGCATTGATCAAGACTGGGTATACAAAATTGTTATTGCACTGTTAAAAAAAGATGGTGAAGGCTTGATGTCATTAAGTGCCAATATAGCCAGCCATGCGCCTAGTTATAGTCGATTGTTCGCAGAGCTTATTCAATTATTTCATCAAATAGCAATGCTACAAATGGTTGAGAAACACTTTGATTTATCTCCTACGCATGCTCAATTATTGAAAAAATTCAGTCAAGCCATGTCTGCAGAAGACGTGCAATTATATTATCAAATATGTGTTAATGGCCGAAAAGATTTACCTTACGCGGCGGATGAACAAGCCGCTTTTGACATGACGTTAATTCGCCTTTTTGCATTCAAACCCATGCAGCGTATTGATACGCAAGACTCAAGTGAAGCGTCAGCTGATAGCGCCGAAAAAAATAATGATATAGTATTTGATGAAAGTTTATTCACTAAAAAAAACGCTTCAACTGTTGACAATACTCGTGTACAAGAAAAAAATATAGAGCAGGCCGTTTTGCCTGAGCCTGGGCCAATTGAAGTCAGTCCTCACTTAAAAGCATCAGAAGCAGAAATTTCTCAGCAATTAGTGCAAGAGATGAGTGAGATAGAGAATCAAGCGGCTCAGCTACATACCAGTGTTCAAAAAAAGGGTGAGGCAATAACTGCGCCTGTTGAAGAAAAAACAACAGCGCCAATATCTTGCGAAAGTAAAGCGACCCCTGAAGTTGCTGTAGCGCCAAAAAATGAAATAACGCCTAATTTTGAAAGCCCAGTCAGCGCAGCACTAGCTGGCAGAAATATGCTGAGAAGCCGGAAGAAACAGCTGGAGCAGCATGCAAAAAAGCCCAATGACGCCATAGGGCGTCAGCAAGAAGACAATCAAGTAAGTACGAGTTTGCCGTCTGTTGATGCCGAAAGTGACAAGCAGCAGGCGAGTAAAAAAATTGAACTGCCAGTCCCCGAAAAACCTTATCAAGCTGAAAATATAGATCCTGCTGTCATTAAAAAAGCCAATCAAGTTGATCAGTGGGCACATATGATTGATGCTATGGATTTGACTGCGCGTTTAAGGCAACTGGCTATTCATGCAACCATAGATGAAACTTCAACAGAGCAACATTTGATTTTATCTTTAAATCAGGCTACAAAGCACTTATATACCGAAATTGCCCAACAGCAACTTCAACAAACAATCAGTCAATATTTATCAAAAAATATTAGCGTAACCATTAATGTAGTAGATGAAACGATTGCCGACCCATATCAAATCCAAGTGAATATTAACGACAAGCGTTATGAATATGCCAAAAAAGTGCTAATTAATGATGAAATAGTGCAGGGGTTACAACAACAATTTCAAGCAAGCTTAGATGAGCAAACCATTAGTGCGATTTAACTGAATTGCTTTCTTGTTGATTACTCTTATTGGTATAATGAGAACAACTGATTTTTAGAACCAATTTATAGAATTTATTATTTGGAGAACAATTATGATGAAAGGTGGCATGGGCAACTTAATGAAACAAGCCCAACAAATGCAAGCAAAAATGCAAAAAGCTCAAGAAGAGCTAGCCCATATGGAAGTTGTGGGTGAAGCAGGAGCTGGTATGGTAAAAGTAACCATGACAGGTAGTCATAGCGTACGCAAAGTTGAGCTTGATGATAGCTTGATGGAAGATGATAAGGATATGATTGAAGACTTATTAGCTGCAGCTGTTAACGATGCCGTACGTCGTGTTGAAGAGCAAAACAAAGAAAAAATGGGCGCATTAACTGGTGGTATGCAATTACCACCGGGTATGAAAATGCCGTTCTAATCTGAACCCCTTATAAATAGCGCCTTCTGGCGCTATTTTTTTGCTCTTATTTAATGGGGTAGAAAATATATTATATGATGCACTTCTCCCACTATATAGTGCTATACGCTCAACATAGCGTAGTCCAACACTTTGCGCCCATTGCTTGCTTAATTATCTCATTGTGTTTTTTAATCTGCGGCATAGAGCCTTTTAAAATTTTTTAGACTCCAGCCAATCATTACTTCATTACCAATTTTAAGGGCGGGTACAGAGCGAGCGCCTATCGCATCAAGCTCTTTTCTACCGCGCTGCATTTTCGCATTTGTTAATCTGTATTTAATGCCATTATCATCTAAGTATTTTTGAGCTTCACGGCAATGAGGACATTTATCTGAAATATATAAAACAACGCGTTTCATCACTAACCTATAAACAACTGTTAAAGACTCACTATTTTACTGAACTCTTAAAAAAAACAAAGAAGTATTAACTGAACCGACTCAACTCTTTACAAAAAAATTAATTTACTTTGTTAGTCATAAGCAGTTCTGAAGTCATAAAGCGACAAGAGGCACCAAATGGTAGGTAGGCATGAAAACGGTATAGGCATACCAAAAATCGCCATGAAACTCACTGAAGTGCTTGGTCTTTTTTAGTCATTCACCATAATGCCTCTTATGAGGGAAATAATAAGCTAGCTTTAACACCCTTTTCTTCATTGTTAACGATTAAAATATCCCCTCGATGCAACTGCGCTATTTGTTTTACAAAACACAAGCCTAACCCAGAACTTTTTTTATGAGAGCTAGGTCGTGCTAGGGAGTAAAAACGTTCAAATATTTTATCGATGGCGAAGCCAGGAATACCAGAGCCTTGATCTTGAATAGAAAGTTCAACACAATCAGTTACCTTGATCATAACGGTAATAGTGCTGCCTTGGTGACTAAAATCAATCGCATTTTGCAAAAGGTTATCAATTGCTTGTGATAATAAAAATTCATCACCATTTACACACACATCATTTGGTGTTTTTACCGTAAGCTCGATGGCTAACTTGGATAACTGGGTTTGTTTAGTACCACTAACTTGTGCAAGAACTTGGACAAGATCCACCTTTTCAATTTTATCAAGTGTATCTTGCTTTTCTACCGTCACTAATGACAGTAAACGATTAATCATCTCGTCAATACGATGAGTTTCAACTTGAATATTTCCAATAAACCTTTGTAGGTCTTCAGGTGGCATTTGGGGAGTAAGGATCTCACTTGCCCCTTTAATTGCCGCAATAGGGCTTTTTAGCTCATGCGTGAGTGCATAAACATATTTTTCAACATAATCCCTGCCTTCAAGCTCTACTCTCATATTATCAATTGACGTGGCTAAATTTGATAATTCACTTTCATCTACTTTAGGAATAACAGCTTTCTTCCCACGACTTATATCATCAGCATACTGAACAAGTTTTCGTATAGATCGGGTTAAAAGATATGAGATGGACAAAGCAACGATTAAGGAAATAATAATGAGTAACACACCACGTTCAACAATTTTCTTATACGCCATATCAATAAAAGGTTGAACTGTGAAATTGGGCTTGGCAACGGTAAGTACTCCCACAATGTTACTGCCTTCCTTTATTGGTGCCGCAATATGCATTACAGTACTAAATTCATTGTCAGGATCTGATTTAGTGCTTCTTACTCCGTATTTACCCTGTAATGTTAAGTAAACATCATTCCACTGTGAGTAATCAGCTCCTATATCAGCACCTGAAGAATCATAACGAACAATTCCCTTTTCATCTGTTATATATATTCTAATGGCACTGGACATTTTATTCACTGTAAAAATGTCAGCTTTATATTTTCGACGTAAAAAACGGTCTATCGCCGCAACAAAGTTAGGGAGGTTAGAAGGAGACACAATAAACTCAGGAGCAACCATTTCAGCCAGTAGGTTAGCAGTATCAACCAAGCTATCTTCAGATGATTGTCTCATGCCTGGTTTTAGCTCAGACATGAACATATTTAAAAATACAATACTCGCCATAACAACGATTAAAAAATACGCTAAAAAGATTCTAAGATTTAAACTCATTAATAATTTTCTTATCTTAACTTAACACTATATCCAATCCCACGGTGGGTTGTAATAGAGTTATCATTATGATTAATAACACGAAGTTTAGCGCGAATTGTTTTGATATGTGTATCAATAACGCGATCAAAACGCTCTTGTGGTGAAGACCATATCTGCTCCATAAGTTGCTCCCGGCTATAGATACGCTCTGGTTGATTTAATAACACCTTTAATATGCCATATTCATAGGCTGTTAATTCTAAAGGGGTATTACAATATTTAATCTGATGCTTTGCTTCATCAATCATAAACGCTTTAGATATCGTTTTGGATACTCTTTGATTATTACTACGCCTTAATATCACTTTAACCCTAGCTACAAGCTCTCTTGGGCTAAAAGGTTTAACAACATAATCATCCGCACCAATTTCTAAGCCTACAACCCTGTCAATCTCTTCTCCTCTTGCGGTTAAAAATATGATGGGAACATCAGAAAACTCTCGAATATTTTTGCATATTTCAAAGCCACTGATATCAGGTAAGCCAACATCAAGAATGACTAAATCCACCTCTTCTTGCTGAACTACGTCAACTCCTTCTTGGCCCAATACTACCCAAGTAGATTTAAAACCATCAAGCTTAAGCGCATATGTTATATTATCTGCAATACTTGGTTCATCTTCGACCACCAAAATATGTTTGAGGCTCACTAATACGTCTCACATTAAATAAATTTTAATCGCACTAAATAGTAAATAGATATTGGAGTATTGCAACTAATAAGTCTTCATCAATGTGGTTTTATATTTGCTCGAAATAAATATCGATATAGAAATTCCTATGATATTGGCCAAAGCATCCAATAAATCGACAGTTCTGTTGATAAATAGCAATTGACTTAATTCTTCTAGCATAGCAAAAAATAAAACAAGTAACGCGCCTATAGGTACTTGGTAGTTTGATATTTTCACGCTCCTACATTTAAAAGCAATGATCGTCAGTAAACTTAGTATTCCAAATAACAATAGGTGTCCTAACTTATCTCCAAATGGAATGAAGCCAACCATGGTAAATAGAACATTATTACTCCCTTTATTGGCTTGGGTGATCAACCAAGCAATAAAAATAAAGCCAAATAGTGCAGGTATAGTCTGCTTCATTAAAGATTACTCCTGAGTATTTTGATCAATTATTTTTGTCTTAACCGTTAGCTCATCACCTACCTCATACCAATTAATCTTTCTTGTGGAGAACATGACAATAGCAAGAGCCACAAAAGTTAAGAATGATCCCATCATTAATGCTAAGTCTTCCATGCTAATAATGATATAAAGTACACCATAAAGAATCGCGAGAACGGTTGAGAAGTAATAGGCATATTTAGTTTCTTTTAATATTGGTTTTAAATAAAATAGTAATAAACCAGAGCAACTCACACTTGCAACAAGGTATGCCACACCAAATGAAATATTTTCAGATAAGGAAATAAGCAATAAATAAAAAATGGCATTAGCAAAGCCAACTAAAGCGTATTGAATAGGGTGTATTGGCAATTTCATTAAAATCTCAAAAATAAAGAATGTGGTAAAACTTAAACCGATAAACAGCATTCCATATTTCACAGTACGTTCAGACTGCAAGTAAATATCAACGGTTTCAATATGCTTTATGCCAATGTTTCCTTTAAATAAAGCCTCACATTTTCCGCTTTCACAACGCTCAATTTTATCGATAATATTGCTAGCAAATGATGTAACTTTCCAATCAGCCTTATACCCCTCACTCGTTATTTGGCTAGACGTCGGTAAAAACGATCCGATAAATTGCGGGTGCGGCCAAGTTGAAACAGCATTAATTTTTGTTTCAATACCCACAGGAACAAAGGAGAGTTGTTCCATCCCTCTAAGCTCTATTTGATATGAAAAATTAAGATCTGTTAATTTTTTATTATCAGTTAGCTTATGAATATGAGGCAAATTAGCATGTAATCCGTTAGTATTTTCTTTCAACTTACTTCCAGGGTTAAACGCAAGCTTTTGCTTTTGCCATTGTAGGACTGGAATGCTATTAATTCCTCGTGGGTCTGAAAGAGTTATTGAAAAATAAGGTGTGGTTATAACAACATTATCCCCTGATGCTTTTATCTTTTTTAGCTCATTAGATAACTTTTGAACATTAATGCTACCACCAACATTAATGTTTGCGGTGTATACAGGAACAGTGTAAATCCCTTTGTGTCTTACGCTGTTAGTTATATCTGTATTAATGCGAAGTTTTTCGGGTGAAATAAATTTATGATGCAAAGTCTTGCTAAGTTGTTGCCTTCTCTCATTGGTTTTACTATCCGTTACAGTTATTTCACTATGTACTTCATAAGGAATGACTAATAATGCCCCCATTACATTTTGGCTCGCTGTCCAGCTATTGCTTACACTGCGTTTTGCTTCATTTAAAAAAGAGGCTCTTTCAGTGATCTTTCCTGAAATCATTCCTAAGGGGATCATCAATAATGAAGCAATAAACCCTATCAACCCAAGTTTAACCGCTAATTGTTTTTGCATAGTACTTCTCCTATTTATTTTCTGTAGGATAGAACTCATATATGTGTTGATTATGTGATTTATGTGTGTTCCAAATAATTTAATGACTTTGTTATCTGCTAATTAGGCGTTGTTGATTAAATAATTGAACGTTTAGTAATTCTTGCGCTCAGATCATTGAACATAACACTACAAGAATCATCTGATGAGAAAAGTAAAGAACAAAATCACTAATTGGCCACAATACAATCAGGCACTAACTCAACGCGGCTCGATTACTTTCTGGATTGATGAATCTGCTAAAAAGGCATGGCATTGCCGTGAACATCACGGTAATCGAGGGATAGGGTTTGAATTCTCTGATGTAGCTATTGAAACCGCACTCATTGTAAAAGGTGTTTTTCCTTTACCATTGAGAGCCTTACAAGGTTTCATTGATTCTATTTTTACATTGATGGACGTCCCATTACGTAGCCCTAATTACTCAAGTATTAGCAAACGTGCCAAAACGATTGATGTCAAATATGATATTCAATCAAAAGGCGCTACACGTCATATAGCAATTGATTCAACAGGACTAAAATTGTTTGGTGAGGGAGAATAGAAAGTGAAGAAACATGGAGTTGAAAAGCGTCGAACTTGGCGTAAACTCCATTTAGCCGTGGATGTTGATACTCATGAGGTCATTGCTGCAAAAGTCACTCGCGTTAACATTGGCGACGCTAAAGTATTGCCAACGCTACTCGCTCCACAACGTAGGAGTATATCTAAAGTCTCGGCAGATGGCGCTTATGACACAAGAGAATGCTAGGATGCTTTCAAGCAAAAGAAAATTAAACCGCTTATTCCGCCGAGGAAAAATGCAATATCGTGGGAAGATAGTCACCCCAGAAATAAAGCAGTAATAGCATTACAAACAGGAAAACTAGCGAAATGGAAAGTCGATAATGGTTACCATGCACGTTCGTTATCGGAAACAGCCATGTATAGGTACAAAACACTGACCAGTGACACACTATCTCTTCGCTGCTTCAACGCACAAGTGAGCGAAGCCTTAGCAAATGTAAAAATACTTAATAAAATGAC
>JASMAS010000006.1 GCA_030754235.1 Litorilituus sp. | reverse complement strand
TCAGTTTTAGCCATTAATAGACCTAAATATACGCTTATCTTCCCAGATACTACCCATCTAGAATTATTTCACTCTCACTAATATCTATTCTATTGGCATCGAACAACGATCAAAAATCACGATAAGTAATTCTGTACTTACGTTAAAACCATAAATATTTGCATCTAACCAAGCTTCTTTACTAACACCTTGCCAACTTAACTCATAGCCTGCCTGCATTGCTAATACTTCACAAAACAATCTCAAAGCTCGACCATTCCCTTCTCTAAACGGGTGAACTATATTCATTTCACAAAAGAAATCAGCTAAATGTTCGACAAATTCATCTTTATCTAAACCTTTTAGGTTATCCAGATTAGCTAACTTTGCAAATTGCTTTTCTGCTTCACGCTCTATATAGGAAGTGGTACAAAATCGAGTATCACCTTTACTAATATCGACAGTTCTTACTTGCCCTGCCCAAGCATATATATCTTGAAACAGGAAGAAGTGGATTTGCTTGAGATATTCAAAGGTTAGGCTACTAAAGTCTGGGGTGAACTGCTCTAAGCGAAAGCTGGTAAGCTCTAGTTCTGCTTCATCAAGTTCTGATTCAGATTGGATATTAAGGAGGTTTATTAAAGTATCTGTATTCGGGTAGCAATTAGGATCTTGATCGACCCCGTATTTATCACGCATATTGCGCTCGAAGCTCTCTTACCTTTTCTGCAACAATTTTACTTTTAATTTTTCCAGTTCGTACAGAGATACCTTCAAGTCTTAAACTTTCGCGGTAGTTATCTTTCTTTATACGCTCAAAATGAGCTTTCATTTGTTTTTCTGTTTGCATGGAAAACTCCTTTAAAACTTACCTAATTCTAACCAAAAATGGTAAAAATCTCAACTTAATTGACATATTCCACCAACAGCGCTGTACGTTAAATGTATAGTCTACTGAATGATAGCGCATCGTAGGCAGGAAATATCTTAGACAAACCCAAAATATCAAGTACAGGCTTAATGTCTGATTTACTGCTTCTGCCTAAGTATCTAGGGTTTAAGTAGTAGGTTGAACCAGTACGCTGTATTGGCAAGTAGCCTAACCTTTCGTTCAAATCACGGTGTAATGTACGAACCGACACGCCGTAATCTTGAGACAAAGTTTCCAGCACTAATCGCTCACCCATGTTTAATCGGGTAAGTATTAATCCTAGTCGTTTGGCAAGGGTATCGTGAGTATGCATCCACATATTTTATCTGTTGCGCCTGCAAGGGCATGTCGAGAAAAAATAAATATTTACTCAGTTCAAGTCATCACGCTAACGCTTTTGTTATCAGCCAGATAAGGCGTACCAAGCGTTTCAATTTACTTTCAACTATTGACACCAACTCGACACCACCTGTCGAGGTAGGTAGTTACAATTTCAATAACTCGCTCTTTTACCTGAGCAAAAAACTAAAAAGGAATATTCATAATGAAAAACAGTACAAAAAGGTATTTAGCAGCATTAAGCGCACTAGTGTTATCTGGCTACTTCGGCTTTGTAGCGATCACTGAACTTGGAAAAGGCAACTTAGGGTATTTCTTCTTTGGATTTTGTTTTGCTATTGGTATGGCTGCAACTCTAGTCGCAATATTTAAAAGACCAACTGATGGAAAGCTCTACAATACTGCGGTTTTACTTGGTGGGTTACCATCATTAGGTTTCATAGGTGTATCTATATGGTTTATGTTTGATGGTTCATTCAAACCAAGTCACCTTTTTGCATTAATTGTTGGTGTTGTAGGGTTGTTAACTGTCAGCATAGTTATTGCTAAAGATGAAGAAATTGAAGCCCCAGTTGAAGCTAATGAGTAATGGATACGTTGATTTATTTTGGCTTATTTGTCGCTCTTGTTCTTGCCTTTATCAAAGCCGTAGATAACCCAAAAACAGCTATAGCTGCGGCTTTTCTTTTGTTATTTCTCGTTAAGTGTGTGGGGTAAGTTATGTTTGCATTGCTAATGGGATTTATTGTTTATGTGATCGTAGCATTTGCTGTGGGAGCATTATTGAAGTTACCACCTAAGACGACTTTATTTGGTTTTGTCATTGGTCTTTGGTGGTTCTTCTTCTAAAAGTTGATTGAAATTAAGAAATATTAATCACTTATCTATTATGCTGAGCTTGTTATACCTTCTATAGCTGTTCAGCTTATTATATTTTCAACGTTAATGGAGTAGTAAAAAATGGAAATGAAACATTCTTTAATTGCCGTAAGTCTTTTGACCTTAACCGCTTGTGGCGGTGGAGGAAGTGACAGTCAAGCACCTGTAGAAATTCAACCTATACCGCCCGCAGCAACCATATCAGGAAAGGTAATTGATGGTTATGTTACAGGTGCCACGGTATTTTTGGATTTAAACGGTAATACTGTACTTGATAACAATGAACCATCGGCAACAACAGGTGATAATGGTGAATACTCGCTAGATTTAGATGCCTCACAATATGATTGTCAGTCTTATGTACCGTTAGTAGTTGATGTACCCGTTGGTGCTACTGATAGCGATACAGGCCAAGTAACCGAAGCTTATCAAATGGTCTTTCCACCAATGGTAGGTAATGCGATGGATTCAACCGATATTACGCCATTAACGACAGTTATTTGGGAGTCAATTAAGTCTGAGTTTTTATTAAAAGATGAAGATTTAGATAACCCTAACCTGGCCTGTGATGCTATTCGTGATAATCATGAGAAGGTTGATGAACTTGCTCGTCATATCGAGCAAACACTTAAAGATATTGTTACTCATTACAACATTAGCCAAGACGCTATCTTTGCCGATTACATTGCTAATGGTGACAGTACTACGCACGAACTAGCATTGTTAATTGTTAAAGGTTTGAAGAAAGGTTTTGCAGAAGCAAGTGAACTTAAACAAAGTCATCCGAATAGTTACGTTGATGTTAAGTACCTAAAAACGAGTGATGGTTGGGTACGTAAGAAATATATCTATACCGCCAACGGTAATGACAACAGTAATGGCTGGTCGTCACACGCTACGGTTGAATCGACAACCCACAGTGTTAGTGATGATCTAGAAACTATTGGTTCTCAAGTTGATTTTTACAACCGTAGAGGCTCAGCGAAAAATGTCGGTGATGATAAGATAGAACTAGCAACATCAGAAGAAACTTGTAACACCAACGAGTATTTAAATTACTATGAATCTAAAGGTGGTACAGCTATCCATGAGCGTGAAATGACTAATATCACTTCAACCTGTGCTAATGAAGATAATCAAAAGTACGTTTTTAATATGGATTGGAGTGATCACGACAAACGCCTTGGAACTATTGGACAATACATCATTCGTTTCGATGCTGAAACCGAGCAGTTCATGATGTTTAGCGATATTAACCGCTTTCATCAAAACAAAGATCAGTTAGATTTTGCTGCTATTAACGCTGAAATCGATGGTTTGAACTATCACTACGACGATGATATTAGCGATACCACCGCTTTATACGAAACTTTTAGCTTTGTTACCTTAACCAAAATGGTTGAAGAAAACGGTCTACGTGTTGAATATAAAAAATTGATGGCAGGTTTTGATGGTTGGAACTATGAAACAACACGCTTTAATGCTGACGGTACTTATAGCAAAGAATGTAAAGCTTGGGATGCTGATGATTGGAGTGGTTGTTAATCTGTAAGCAGAAACTAAAAAGCTAACCTGTACGGGTTAGCTTTAGTTCTTTTTTTCACATAATGCACGGCTTATGTAGTACAAAAGACAGGGAGAAGACCAGAAACAGCCCTAATTGCCTAGATTTCCGACCTAAAGACCTAGAGTGTTCATGTTATTGGTTATGTTGAAGTTGGTAAGGCTAAGTTAGCTGTAGGTAGTTATTATTAGACAGTAGTAGACGCATATCTACCCAGAAATTACCCAGACACAAGACAGGATATGAACCTAAGTTGCTAATCAACACCAATTTCATTTTTTAAAGTTGAGTTACTTATGGCGAAAATTCAGTCTACTTTGTAGTGAGAAAACTAAATTTCAATATATATCTTTGACATACGACAGCCTATCTTGACGGCCTGAATGTGTTTTCATTGCTATATAATACTCGCCGTTGTTATCTTCAATTGTTTTCAATTTCCAGTTAACTGAACTACCATCAACCATTTGTACTTTTAAGGTAGCTAAGTCGGTATCATCAGTTATTACTTCTAGCACGGGAAAATTTGTACCATTGATACTAATGCTCGGCTCAAAAGCAGAAAGTTCAATTTTCACGGTGGCACCATCTTTATTTGCACGCCAAACACCATCATATAAATCTATGGGTAGCATTGCGAAGGTTATATCAAGCGCAAGTGAAATAATACAAAACAGTGCCATGAGCTTTTGAGCAAAAGGTTTAATGAATAACTGCGGTACAAAACCCCAAGTTATTTCACCCTTGGTCTTAAACAAATAATAATCTCTGTTAACTAACAACATAGGGATCATAAATGGTGGAACAACGTATAACGATTCCTTTATAAAGATGCCATTTTCTTCAATGATCTCCAGTAATACCCAGTAAACTGTCATTCCGAACCAAAGCAAAATACCTTTTGTCCACATCCCTTTGATAAAGTAGTAAATGATATTAAGCAATAGCGCTAAAGGGTTAAACTGTGCGAAGAACTTTTCCTTAAACGATGGCTTATAGCTTTCAACTTCGAGCTTTTCAATTAACACGAATTTCTTTTGCCACCATACGGATAACTCAGCCTGCTGGCTTTCATCAGTTTTATTGGGATCGGGTTCTACATGCTGGCTCTGCGGCTCAGCTTGTTGATAAGTAATATCACTTGCCAGCGTTTCTTCTTTAATGAGCCGTGTAATAACCCCAATACCTAATAGCTTTTGTTGCATTGCAATAGCATCATCAACATCAAGTCTCTTCTTAAGTGAATACTCTTTACCATTGAACAACTGACTTGCTTTCTCTACTGGGATTTTAAAAAACTTTGCCAAGAGAGTATCTATCTTATCTCTATCTGAATTTTCACAAATCTCGCCTTTGAATATAATTTTGTACGATGCCATAACCAGTTCCTGCCTAATTAATTAACTTGATGCCATTTCTTTTTTCACATTGGCGAACTAGATTTGCAAAATGTAAAACCTTT
>JASMAS010000005.1 GCA_030754235.1 Litorilituus sp. | reverse complement strand
ATGGCTCAAGCCCCCAGTCATCAAGTATCAATAGGTCGAACTTTGCTAACTTTAAAATAAGCTTTCTATAGCTGCCATCAGCTTGTGCCAAGAATAAGGATTCAAGTAGCTCTTTTAATCTCACGTAGAATACGCTCAACCCTTGCTGGCAATGCTCATGCCCCAGCGCACACGCTAAATAAGTTTTACCACAGCCTGTTGCACCTGTGACGAGTATGTTTTGATGTCGCTTAACCCAGTGACCTTGAGCTAAACTACGAATTTCGCTAGGGTCGATGTTTCTTTCCTTTGTTATTGTTAAATCGCTAATTGAAGCACCCAGTCGAAATTTAGCCTGTTTGATTAATCGCGATATTTTACGTTCATTTCGCGCATCAATTTCACTGGTAAGCAACAAGTTAAGCCTTTCCTCAAAGCTTTGCTCATTGTACAAATTGGGTTGCTCTAGTTGACGTTGTAGCGCTGATTTTATACCCGCGAGCTTTAACTCATTCAGTTGTTGATTAATGGTGTCCATCATTTTTCCTTAGTGTTGGTAATAGGTGTTTCCACGAATATTGGCATGTGTGATGTTGGCAAGTTCATCGGTTTGCTCTTGAGGTAAGGGTTGCTGGTCTAATCCTTTATTAAGCATTAATCTAATTGACTTTAATGAGGTGACATTCGTCGCTATAGCTCGGCTACATGCCGCTTCTAAGCGCTCTTTCCCATAGCTTTTTGAAAGACAGAGTAAACCAATGCAAATACGATAACTTTGCTCGGGGTATTCGCGCCTTGCCAGGTAAGTTTTAATTAAACTTGCTGTAGAAAAACCAATGTCATTCGCCCAGCTTTCAAATCGCATCGGTGACCAATCTTGCTGTTTTTGATGTTTGACGGGCATATGTTCAGTCATGGTTGTATGTCTGCCAAGCTGATAGCTTCTGGGGTGGCAAGCGACAAGTTTATCGTCATTAAATAGGCTGACTTGATTATTGGTCACCATCGCTCTCAGTTTCTTTTTCACTAACTGATAAGGAACTGAGTAATAATGTTTTTCAATCTCAACATGATAATCAATACTGACGCGTACTGTTTTAATGAGTGTGTATTGATAAGGTTGTTGAGGTAAGGGTTTTAATGCCGGTTTATCTAAGCGGTTGAATAGCTCAAGCCTAGACGCATCGTATTGCTTCATTTTTTTATTATTCATCTCATTGAGAAGTTCTTTAATTTGTTGATTTAACGCTTTTAAGCTATGAAACGTTACTTTTCTTAATCGCGCCATTATCCAGCGCTCAACAATTTGAACCGCCACTTCAGCCTTGGACTTGTCTTTAGGTTTATAAGGTCGTGCAGGGATAATAGCAATATCATAGTGAGTTGCTAGCTGATGATAGGTTGGATTGAGATCAGGATCATATCGACAAGTTCGTGTGACCGCACTTTTTAAGTTATCGGGTATCACCACTTGTGGTAACCCACCAAGAAACTCAAAACAACGGGCATGACTCATTACCCAATCTTCGAGTTTTTGTGACCAAGTGGCTTCACAATAAGTATAATTGGATGCACCAAGCGCAGCCACAAATATCTGTGCAGTACGTACTTCACCTGTTGTAGGGCTTACAATGTCAATGGTTGGCCCACAGTAATCAACAAAGAGTTTCTCACCAGCATGATGGGTTTGTCGCATTGATAGGCGCTGGGTGCCCGTCCAATATTTATATAATCGGCAAAAGTGATTGTAGCTATAATACAGGCCATTATTTTCCTGTTTAAGCTCCTCCCAAGTGATCAATAGCGTCAGATATTTGTGCAGCTTTAGATCTTCAGTAATTTTAATCCAATCGGGGGTTGGGTAATGTTTTTTACGAACTTGCTTGGGTTTAACTTTAGATGCTAAGGAGGCTTCCTCTAGTTTTTCATCAGGTAAAGGCCAAGTATTAATGCCTAATTCAGTCGCCTTTTTAAGGTACTTTGACACGGTGGCAGGTGAAATAGAGAGACTTTTAGCGATCACTCTATTTGAAAGGCCACTGCTATATTTTAACTGTAAAATTGATTTTAATTTATTCATAGAAATAGGTTTTGTCGACATTATTGTTATCCTCATCAAATGATTTAGATAACTGTTTAACATACCTACAAAAATGGCAATATGATTAAATATTAATCAGATTAATAACATTAAAAATTGAATAGATGAGCACCATGAAATGTTATTCAGTGATCAAAGCTTAATGTTAGCTGTGATCGAAGCTGATGTTATTTGGTGATCAAAGCTGGGGTTATTATGCATACCGTAAGTTTTCCCCGCAGATTCAGCTTTGCATTTTACTAACCTTGAATACGATGCAAATTTTTGAA
>JASMAS010000004.1 GCA_030754235.1 Litorilituus sp. | reverse complement strand
GAAAACTCGCCACTTGGTTGTTGAGTATTAGTTACTTCTAAAAGCTTCAACTCTCGATCAAGGGCTTATTTAAGCTTTTTTATCAGCATCAAAAATTGCTAGGCCAACTTTATTAATTGGTTATTAGTGGTTTTTGGTGTGAAGAGATCGATGAATACATCAAAAAATATATTGGAATGTTGTGCTTGGTTTGAATTTTAAAATCGCAGAGTTTGTTTCTAAAACAAAAATGGGAACCTCTGATGAGGTTCCCACATTCGTATCAATATGGCGGTGAGATAGGGATTTGAACCCTAGAAGGGCTACAAACCCTTGCTGGTTTTCAAGACCAGTGCTTTCGACCACTCAGCCATCTCACCAATTGTCACAGAAGTAATCTTTTAATCACTTGCCTGAAGACGGAGCGAATATTAAAGTGTCCCTTCTTGCTTGTAAAGCCTTTATTCGAAATAATAAATTGTTTGCTAAAAAAACAATCACTTTGCCTTCAATTCATGCAATTACAATATTAAAGGAGTCAAAAATGCCTACATATGGAAGTATTAATAATATTTGTCGTTGTCCTTGGTTAGACACCAGAAAAGAAGATTATGTTAAATATCACGATGAAGAATGGGGTGTACCTGTTTATGATGATCAAAAACTATTTGAGTTTTTGATTCTTGAATCAGCCCAAGCAGGATTAAGCTGGTATACCATTTTAAAGCGAAGACAAGGTTATCGTGATGCCTTTGCAAATTTTGATGTCAAAAAGGTCGCGAATTTTAACCACAGCAAAGTAGAAGAATTAATGCAAAATAGTCAAATCATTCGGAACCGAGGTAAAATAAATGCGGCGATTAACAATGCTAAATTATTTATCAACATACAACATGAATTTGGTTCGTTCAGTGATTATATGTGGGCCTTTGTTAATCATAAAACTATAGTAAATGACATAACGGTACTTGGCGACTACCCCGCCACTAGTGAAGAGTCAGATGCTTGGAGTAAAGACTTGAAAAAACGTGGCTTTAAGTTTGTGGGTTCAACAATTTGTTATGCTCACATGCAAGCTTGTGGAATGGTAAATGATCACAGTTTAACTTGTTACAAAAGGAAACAAATAATTGAACAGTATCAACAGGCTTAAACTAGCTATTTAAAAAGCCTCATGTCATAATATGTCATAAGGGTTTGTGTTAAATAATACAAAAATACTTGAACTTTATAAAATAGGCCCTATCTTAGTTATATTAACTATTGAGTCATTAGAATTAAACCTTAAAGGAAGTTTTATGCAATCTAATATGAGTTTTCAATCAGCGAGCCACAGCTCAGCTATAGAAATAAACAAGGTATTGAAAAATACCTATATGTTACTGTCAATGACCTTAGCCTTTAGCGCTGTTACTGCGGGCATTTCAATGGCGATGAACTTGTCACATATGGCAGCATTGGTAATGATGTTAGTTGCTTTTGGTTTGATGTTTGTTGTAAATAAAAAAGCAGATTCTGCAAGTGGTATCTTTTGGATATTCGCTTTTACTGGCTTGATGGGCGCATCACTTGGGCCAATGCTTAATGTATATGCTGCAATGCCTAATGGCGGTGCTATGATTATGCAAGCACTTGGCGGTACCGCATTAATCTTCTTTGCTTTATCTGGTTATGCCTTAACATCGAAAAAAGACTTCTCTTTTATGGGCGGTTTTTTAATGACAGGTTTAATTGTTGTGTTAGTAGCAAGTTTAGCAAATATATTCTTTCAAATTCCTGCTCTTTCACTGGCCATAAGCGCTGCAGTAATCATGGTAATGTCAGGTTTAATTTTGTTTGATACTAGTCGTATTATCAACGGTGGTGAGCGCAATTATATAAGAGCGACAATCTCTTTATATTTAAATGTTTATAATATTTTTGTTCACTTATTACACTTACTTGGTGTTTTCGGTGGTGATGATTAATCATCCAGAGTCACTAAGTTAGCCTAATTGTTTTAAGTTAATAAGTTTAGGTCTATAATAACAGCCTCGCTATTGCGGGGCTTTTTAATGCCTTTTTTAAATTTTATGAAACAGAGATATTTTGTGAAAAAAATTGCCGTGATCATCACCACTCCTCCCTTTAGTAATTTAACTGTAACGGCGCTTAACTATATCGAGACAGCTTTAAACACTGGTGTAGAGATTATTGGTGTTTTTTTCTATCAAGATGCTGTTCTCAACGCGAGTAGTCACATACGCCTAGCAAATGACGAATATCAAACAACACAACAATGGCTAAAACTGCATAATAAATACCAGTTACCACTACATTTATGTGTCACCGCGGCAGAGAAACGCGGTTTAACTGATTGTAATTCAGTTCAATTAATTGCCAACTCCTTTACTATTTCGGGGTTAGGTGAACTGGTAGAACTCAATAATAAAGCCGATACTGTGGTGCAGTTTTAATGATAAACATCGCCAACAAATCACTAGCAATACTAAACAGCAAAGCTCCTTATGGCACTACTGCCGGTAAAGATGCTCTAGATATTGCTTTAATCTTTGGTTCTTTTGAACAAGACGTTTCATTATTTTTTCAAGGTGATGGAGTCTGGCAGCTTATTAACAGCCAAGACGGCGAGATCATATCCGTTAGAGATTACCTAAAAACGTTTTCAGCCTTTGAGTTTTATGATATTGAAAATATTTATGTCAATAAAACATCACTCACAGAGCGCAACCTAACAAATAATTTTCATATTAAAGAGGTGCAAGTATTAAGCCAGTCAGAATTTTCTAAAAAATTAACATCACATCAAACTGTTTTACGTTTTTAGCATTGGGAGCACTTAATGACAACACTTCATCTGGTTAGGCAAAGTGCATTTAATACTAATGATTTTGCTCAATGTATTGAAATAATAAATGATAATGACGCTATCGTTTTACTTGATGATGGTTGTTATAACCTACACCACCCGTTAATTAATAACGTTATCAATCAAAATGTTCCAATAAATGTTTTAGCGCAACATGCTGTAGCTAGAGCAATCTCAATTGACGAATCTCTTTTTCTTCAAGTGTCAATGAATGACTTAGTTTCATTGACATGCAATCATGACAGAGTTATTACATGGCAATAAATTTTAACGGCGAAACCATTGCCACTGATGAGCAAGGTTATTTAAAGGATTTTAGCCTATGGCAAGTAGATATTGCAGCCTTGATGGCTGAAAAGGATGGCTTTAAACTTTCTGATGCGCATTGGGAGGTGATCAACTTTGTTCGTCAATTTTATCTTACTTATAATACATCACCAGCGATTAGAGCACTCACTAAAGCGATGAAAGCAGAGTTTGGAGAAGCAAAATCAAATAGTCGTTATCTTTTTAAATTATTTCCTGACGGCCCAGCTAAACAAGCAACAAAATATGCGGGCTTACCAAAACCTAAACGTTGTTTATAAAATTTAAATACTAAAACGCCAACAATTAATGTTGGCATTTTGGTATTTGTTTTTCGTTTATAGCATTACTTTAAAGGTAATGTTGGCACTGTAATACCGGCCATTTCAAGCATAACACGTACTACCTGGCAGCTATAACCAAACTCATTATCATACCATACGTATAGCACAGCACGATCTTCATCGACAATTGTTGCTTGAGAATCAACAACACCTGCGTAACGCGAACCAACTAAGTCAGTTGATACAATTTCGCTTGACGCAGTGTAATCTACTTGATTCTGTAGTGGAGAGTTTAATGAAATATTACGTAAATAATCATTAAGTGATGCTTTATCTGTTGTTTGTTTTAGGTTCAAGTTCATAATAGCCATTGAAACATTTGGCGTTGGAACACGAATAGCATTACCGGTCAATAAACCTTTTAACTCAGGTAAAGCTTTAGAAACAGCCTTAGCTGCACCTGTAGTACTAATCACCATATTTAGTGGGGCACTACGACCACGACGTGGCGCTTTATGATAATTATCAATCAAGTTTTGATCATTAGTATATGAGTGAACTGTTTCTACATGACCATTTTTAATACCAAACTTGTCATTAATTGCTTTTAGCACAGGGGTAATAGCATTAGTAGTACAACTTGCAGCAGAAACAATAGTGTCACTTGCTTTGATCATGTCTTGGTTTACACCATAGACAATATTTTTAATATCGCCTTTAGCTGGAGCGGTAAGTAATACTTTCGCTACGCCTTTTGACTGTAGGTGTTGACCTAAACCATCTTCATCAGACCAAATACCAGTATTATCAACAACTAAGGCATTGTTAATACCGTGCTCAATGTAATTCACTTCAGAGGGTGACTTAGCATAAATCACTTTAATAAAAGCACCATTGGCTTTGATAACGTTATTTTCATTATCGATAGTAATACTACCATTAAAAGCCCCATGTACTGAATCACGACGTAACAAACTAGCGCGTTTTGCTAAATCATCAGAACCTTTGCTTGGTCGTAAAACAATTGCACGTAAATTTAATTTAGCATTAGGACCTGTTTGCTCTATAAGCAAGCGGGCTAGTAAACGACCAATGCGGCCAAAACCATATAAAACTACATCTTGACTTTGAGCGGTTTTATTCGCTTCGCTAATACTAGTTAATTCTTTTTCTAAATATTGCTCAATAGACAGGTCATTTGATTGGCCTTGAAATAAGTAACGATAAGCTAACTTGCCCACATCAATACGCGCTGGTGCAAGAGGCATTTTGTTTAGTGCTTCAACAAAAGGAAAGCTTTCACGTAAACGAAGCTTGCTTTCTTCATGTAAAGCTACAGATTTATGAGCTTTGATAATATCAATAGGTGAAGCGTTAAGTAACGGGCGCCCATATACAGATACTTCAATTCCTTTATTTCTAAACAGCTGACCAAGAATTGGTTGCATATTTTCAGCGAATGTCTGGCGCTCTTGCCAACTAGTTTGATATTCTTCCTCAAGATGAGACGTCATTAGTTAAACCTTTTATTTCAGTCGATTAAACGATAAGTTACTATAGTTATACTACCTTAAATCTTGATAAGATAGTGGTTAGACTACAGTGGGTGCTTGGTAGAATTAATTTCGCGCATATTGTAATGCAAGTGGTAATATTTCTCCATAGGTTACAAGCTTATTTATTAACTATTATTGTTCTACTTAACTTAACACTAAAAAATGTGATTTGAAATGAAACTTATTCCACTATTGTTAACTTTATGCCTATTATTTAGCTGTGATTCAAGTAAAAATTTGACTGAATTATGTCAAGAGAATCCAAAAATATGCCAAGAATTTAGTGAAGATAGTTGGTGTAAAAGTGAGAGGAATGAGCTTTCTTTATCTAGAATTTCACTTAAAACCCTAATGCAAGAGGCACAACAGTACTCTGTACTGATTGCCTATGAAGAATATATAACATGTATGAGCTTAGCGTCACAAATTCAACATACAAAATTAAAAGAAAAAACCACGCTCAGAAAAAACAACTTATATAAAGCCCAGGCAAAATTAGCAGAGTTAACCATTAGAGTCGCAAACTCTACACACCCTCACCTACTTTTTTACCTTTGGTCAAGAGAGGCCAATAAAGTTGCTTTACAACAATTTCTTGCGTTAGAAGGCAGCACAGAGCTAGAGAACAGTATTTCGCAGCAAAACCTTGCAAGCTATTACGTTAAAAAGGATATTAAGAAAACGCTTGGCTTGCTTTTTCATGCATTAGAACTGCAACAACCCAACGAAAAATTAGTACCTGAAATTTTTCAAACACTAGCAACAATATTTACCAACAAAGACAAACCTAAACAAGCTTATATTTGGTTAAAAGTCTACCAGTTAACCTTAAAGAAAAAATCTAAACATGTTGTTCTTTCATTAAAGCAACTTGAAAAAGGTCATGATTTAGATATTCCTTTTTTAAATAAAGTGGCTTTTAGTACTTTAAAAAAAATTAAAAGTGGTCAATTCAAATCCCCCAAACACTGATTAATAGGAAGGCAGAAAAAACAAGCTTAACGAATTGACACAGTAACGTTTACCTGTAGGCTGAGGACCGTCGTTAAAAACATGGCCTACATGTGATTGGCAGTTTTTACACTGAATTTCTATACGCTGCATGTTGTGACTTTTATCAGGTAAATACCTGATAGAGTGCTCAATTGCTTCATAAAAGCTAGGCCAGCCACAACCCGACTCAAACTTCGCTTTACTAGTAAAGATAGGAACTTCACAACAGACACATAAATATTTGCCTGTTTGCCAATGATCATTATAAATACCTGAAAAAGGTTGCTCAGTCGCAGCACGCCGACAAACGTTGTAAGCATCGTCGCTGAGCTTATTTTTATAATATTCATCATTCATGACAATATCAAAGCCGCTATGAATCAATAGCGACTGTTTTTCTGTCAACTGCAGACCATTGCACATGGTATTTTTTACCTTCGGGTTTATCAACTCGTTCAAAGGTATGGGCACCAAAAAAGTCACGTTGTGCTTGTAATAAATTGGCTGGTAAAATTTCACTGCGAATTGAGTCATAATATGACAAGGCTGAAGAAAGTGCGCTATTAGGTATACCAAACATAGTTGCACCGCAAATAGCTTTACGCCATTTTAATTGACGCTCATTTAATTGCTGAGCGAAAAAACTATCCAACAACAAGTTGTCTAAGTCTTCATTACGTTCATATGCTTGTGTTATCGACTGTAAAAAGGTTGCTCTTATAATACAGCCTGCTCGCCAAATTTTAGCAATATTGGCAAAATTAAGTGCCCAACCATGCTCTTTAGCGGCCAACTTCATCAGCTGAAACCCTTGGGCATAAGCACATATTTTTGCGCAATAAATAGCATCATGTAGTTCTTCTATATAGGCTTGTTTTTCTTGAGTTGACAACTGTAACAATGCTGGTCCACTTAAGGTAGAAGAAGCCTGAACTCGTAACTCTTTAAAAGAAGATATTGAGCGGGCATAAACCGCTTGGGCAATAGTAGGTGCTGGACAGCCTACTTCTAAGCTACTCACTGCTGTCCACAAACCTGTACCCTTCTGGCCTGCTTTATCTAGTATTAAATCGACTAAATTTGTGCCGGTATCCGAAGACTTATGTCGTAAAACTTCAACACTAATCTCCATTAAGTAACTATCGAGTAAACCATTATTCCAAGCGGCAAAAATATCCGCTATTTCATCAGCGCTTAGCCCTAAACCCGCATGTAAAATATGATAAGCCTCACAAATAATTTGCATATCAGCATATTCAATACCATTATGTACCATTTTTACATAATGACCTGCACCTGCTGGCCCTATATAAGCGGCACAAGGCTCTCCTTCTTTAATTACTTGACCAGGTTTAGTGCGCTCAATAGGTTTCCCTGTTAGGGGATCAACTTTAGCTGAAATAGCTTCCCAAATTGGCTTCACACGTGTCCAAGCATAAGGAGAGCCACTTGGCATAAGTGAAGGACCAAATCTTGCCCCTACTTCACCACCTGATACGGCAGAAGAAAAGAGTAAAAAATGGCTCTTGTACTTTTCCTCGCGTGCAACGGTATCTACCCATAAACTATTACCCGTATCAATAACAATGTCATCTGGTTGAATGCCCGCACCAATAAGGCTTTCACAGACTTGATCTACAGGTTCACCAGCGGGCACACTTAAAACAATCAAGTGAGGTGCTTTTAATTGAGATAATAATTCAGTGTATGATGAGCAACCATAAATCCGTGGCGGATTGTTAGGGTTTTCTAGTTCATCTTGTGTTAATGCTTCTTGGACTTTTTCAGCCGATAAATCAAAGGCCGCAATGTTCAAACCATTATCGGCAAGGTTTAACACTAAATTCTTACCCATTACACCTAGGCCAATAAAGCCAATGTCACACAACATTCTGTCTTGCGTCATAAAATTACTTCCTACCATTAATAACCCTGGTTTGGGCACAGTACAATAAAAGGAGAAAAAGTAGGTTCATATTAACTAACCAACAATGTTAACTTTCAAAACGAAAGCTAAAACCTACATACCGAAATTTAATGTCATTCTAGCATGCCAATAAAGCTAAATCATGTCATTAGCGAACAAAAGTACAAAATGACTATTAATTACAAAAATAAACGTTATATTTTTGTAATTATACGAAAAAAACGTAGAATAATCTCTTTATCTACTAATACAATCAACTTTAGCTTGTATTTTACTTAAAATAATGTAATTTTACTACATAATAGTTTTGGGCGTTTATAAGGTTAACCATGAAGATTAAAATAGGTATTAACGGTTTTGGGCGAATAGGTCGCTTTGTTTTTAGAGCTGCCGCAGCTAGGGATGATATTGAAGTTGTAGGTATTAATGATCTGATCGATATTGATTATATGGCATACATGCTTAAATATGATTCAACTCACGGTAGATTCAATGGGACAGTTGACGTTGAAAACGATCAGCTTATAGTTAACGGCAAAGTTGTGCGGGTTTCAGCAGAACGAGATCCTGCAAATTTAAAATGGAATGAAATTGATGTTGATGTGGTTGTTGAATCAACGGGACTTTTTCTTACCGATGAAACAGCACGTAAACATATTGAAGCAGGCGCGAAACAAGTTGTACTTTCAGCGCCTTCTAAAGATGACACACCAATGTTTGTATGCGGCGTAAATTTATCTGAATATGCTGGTCAAGATATTGTCTCTAACGCCTCCTGCACAACAAACTGTTTAGCGCCTATTGCTAAGGTATTACATGATAACTGGGGGATTAAAGACGGTTTAATGACAACAGTTCATGCAACAACTGCAACACAAAAAACTGTTGATAGCCCATCGGGTAAAGATTGGCGGGGTGGGCGCGGTGCAGGTCAAAATATTATTCCTTCCTCTACAGGGGCTGCAAAAGCGGTTGGTAAGGTTATCCCCGAGTTAAATGGAAAACTTACAGGCATGGCATTTCGTGTACCTACCCCAGATGTTTCAGTAGTTGACTTAACGGTTAATCTAGAAAAGCCTGCAAGCTATAATGAAATTTGCCAAGCAATGAGCTCCGCTGCAGAGGGTGAATTAAAAGGTATTTTAGATTACACCGAAGATGCTGTAGTGTCGAATGATTTTATTGGTGAAACTTGTACATCAGTATTTGATGCTAAAGCAGGTATTGCCTTAACAGATACTTTCGTGAAAGTAGTTTCTTGGTATGATAATGAAATCGGTTATTCAAATAAAGTATTAGATTTAGTGAATTACGTTCATTATTTTAATAAATAATATCAATACTAGTAAGTTAGTGAACAATTATCAATGAGGCAGGATCTTCAAGAGCAAGGCGCTTGATTGAGTAATAGCTAGCTATTGAGATTGAAAACAACCATATTATTGGAATATTTAATTCATTTAGAGTGTTCACATATTTGTTTGAATTAATGCTATATATAATAAAAGATCTCATTCATTTTTAATAAAAAGGCTTGGTTTTACAACCAAGCCTTTTTATTCAATATACATACACCTTAGCGTATTGATGCATTAATTTGCTCTAATACTAGTTGTGGATCACTCGCTTTGGTAATTGGCCGCCCAATCACTAAATAATCGACACCAACAGCTATTGCTTGCTCAGGAGTCATTATTCGCTGTTGATCATCTTTTGCTGAACCTGCGGGTCTTATTCCAGGTGTAATTAATTTAAATTCTTTACCTAAACATTGCTTTAATTTTTCAGCTTCCCACGCTGAACAAACAACACCGTCTAAACCACTTTGTTTGGTTAGTTCAGCAAGAAAGTTAACTTGCTCCGCAGGTGACTTACTAATACCAAGCCCACGTAAATCACTTTCAGACATACTCGTTAAAACGGTTACAGCAGTCAGTAAAGGAGCATCGTTGCCATACTTATCCAAAGCTTCTTTAGCTTTCGTCATCATTTGACCACCACCACTGGCATGAACATTAACCATCCATACCCCTAAATCAGCAGCTGCTGAGACTGCTTTTGCTACCGTATTGGGAATATCATGGAATTTCAAATCAAGAAAAATATCAAAACCTTTCCCCGTTAGCGCTCTAACAAACTCAGGACCAAAGTGAGTGAACATTTCTTTACCTACTTTGAGCTTACAGTCGCTTGGAGACACGCTATCAACAAATGAGAAGGCATCTTTTTTTTTATCAAAGTCTAGTGCGACTACTACTTTTGGAGCTAACATTTTGTTTCCTATCGTCATTTTCTTTACTATTACAGTCCTTCGACAAGCTCAGGAACTACGTAATTTGTTACTACTTTATTGGTTTATGAAAAAAATACTTATCAAAACTTTCAGGGGTATAAGCGAATAGAAAGTTCAAAACAGACTTTAATCCATAAGTGCTATCAACGGCTATTGTATATAAGAATATGAAATCATTCGCCCTCAAGACCCCGCACGGGTTTTAGTTGTTCCCACTCATGGCATGATGGACAAGACCAATAATGCGTTGAACTATTAAATCCACAACTTCGACAACTATATCTATGTTTAATTTTTAGGTATTCGCTTATCAACTCAGTAATTAAATCTAAACTCGCATTCTTTACTTGTACTTTTGTTTGATTCTTTTGCATGTTAACAAAGTACTCAAAACCACGAATAGTTGGCCGCCGCTTGAGCGCTGACAACATAAATTCTTGCGCTTTTTTATTACCAAATTTTAATTCAATATGACCTAGATAAGAGATTAATGCACTAGAGCTAGCTGTTTCATCATAAACCTTTTTAATAAAGTAGAAGAACTCTTCACTAGCATCAATATCAAGATAACATTTATGCATTTGTGCTATAACATCAGGAAAAAACTCTTGATCTTGTTGATAAATGCCTTGGTAACACTGACATGCTAATTCACTTTGCTTGTGGTTTTCATAAATTTTTGCCATTAACCAATTGGCTCGACATGAATTAGGATCTAACTTCAATGCTTGTTCAAGCAACTCAATTACGGCTAAAAACTTGTCTTGCTCAAACGCATTCGTTGCTAATTCACAATAGAAGTTAGCTAAAGTGTGCAGCAAACGTTTATCATTGAACTTCACAATAAGTTTTTTATAATTAATCCCTTGTTGCCAGTCTTTAGTTGATTGAAAAATTTGCAGTAAATATGTCAAAGACTTTAAACCATAAGCTGTAGACTTTAATAACTTCGTAAACATCTTCTCAGCTCTGTCATACAAACCTGCACTTAAAAAATCTTTACCTAGCTCATAAACGGCTTGTTGTTTATCTTTGGTTGGTAGATTTCCATGGCGAACTAAGTGTTCATGAACCTTCAAAGCGCGATCGAGTTCCCCACGTTTTCTAAATAAATTGGCCATAGCAAAATGGGCTTCTACACTGTTATCTTCCACGCTTAAAGCATCGAGCAATGAGTCTATAGCTTTATCTTTTTGATTAGAAAGAAGGTAATTCAAACCAGTAGAGTACTTAATAGATAAGTCTTGCTTAATGGTTTGATCCTTCTGCTTAATACTATTTCGCCCCATAAACCAGCCATATGCCATGGCGACAGGTAGTAATAAAAAGAGTAATTCAATCATTTTGTTAGCAACTACTATGTTTCTGTAGAACGTTTTTTAGCTAAGGTTTTTTTACTTATACGCACAAAACGCCAAAGTAATGTTGCCAGTAACCCAAGAAAAAAGCCTATAATAGTGAATAAACTCACAGCCGCAGCTACCGATAATTCTACTTTAGCGATAAGATAGTTCAATGAGATTAATTGCTCATTTTGACTACCAAAAATAAAGGCTATTGCGAGGAGAGATAAAACCAGAAAAAGAGTGAGATAAATACGCACGTTAATTAAGCTCGCTTTGCTGTTGTGAATTATTAATAGATGAAAAAAAAACGGCACACTAGTGTATGCCGTTTATTATCTATTCTTTTTGCTTCTATTGCAATTAAGCTGCTGAAAGATTAACTCTTTCACGTAACTCTTTACCTGGCTTGAAGTGAGGAACATATTTACCGCTTAATTCAACTGACTCACCAGTTTTTGGGTTTCTACCAACTCTAGGAGCACGATAATGCAATGAAAAACTACCAAATCCTCTAATTTCAATACGCTCACCTTTTGATAAGGATTGAACCATTAATTCTAAGATTTCTTTAATCGATTGTTCTACATCTTTAGCAGATAAATGAGATAAATTATCGGCTAATTTTTCAATGAGTTCTGATTTGGTCATATGACCCTCCAGTATTCACCTAGCTTCGCGCTGATGGGGTTAATATAAGAGGAGAATATACTATTCTCCTCCCCTACTGTCTTTTTAAGTTTAATATAAATTAAAAAGAGTGCAAAGAATTAAAAACTAATAACTTTTTATTAGTTTTGAGCGTTTTTAAAGGCTGCTGCCATAGCACTTAAACCAGTCTCTTCTACTTGGTTTAAGTTATCCATAGCTTCACGCTCATCTGCTTGATCTTTTGCTTTGATAGATAAGCTGATAGTACGGTTCTTACGATCCACACCCATAAACTTAGCTTCAACATCATCACCAACAGATAATTCTGTAGACGCATCTTCAACACGCTCAACAGAGATGTCGCTAACACGTAAGTAACCTTCGACACTTTCAGCTAACTCAATAGTAGCGCCTTTAGCATCAACAGCAGTTACTTTACCTGTAACAATAGCACCTTTTTTCTTGTCTGTCAGATACATATTGAATGGGTCGTCTTCTGCTTGTTTAACACCAAGAGAAATACGCTCACGCTCAGGATCAACTTGAAGAACAATAGCTGTAATTTCGTCACCTTTCTTATAATCACGAACAGCTTCTTCACCGCCATTCCATGAAATATCAGATAAGTGAACTAAACCATCTATGCCGCCATCAAGGCCAATGAAGATACCAAAGTCTGTAATTGACTTGATCTTACCTGATACTTTGTCGCCTTTGTTAAAGTTTTTAGCAAACTCTTCCCAAGGGTTAGCGATACATTGTTTAAGACCTAAAGAAATGCGACGACGTTCTTCATCAATTTCTAGTACTAGTACTTCAACAGTGTCACCTAAGTTAACCACTTTAGATGGGTGGATATTTTTGTTAGTCCAATCCATTTCTGATACGTGAACTAAACCTTCAACGCCTTCTTGGATTTCAACAAAACAACCGTAGTCAGTTAAGTTAGTTACGCGTCCAGAAAGCTTAGAACCTTCTGGGTAACGGTTAGCAATTGCTACCCATGGATCTTCGCCTAACTGTTTCATACCAAGAGATACACGGGTACGCTCACGGTCGAATTTCAATACTTTAACTTGAATTTCATCACCAACATTTACGATTTCACTTGGATGTTTAACACGTTTCCAAGCCATATCAGTGATGTGAAGTAGGCCGTCAATACCGCCTAAGTCAACGAACGCACCGTAATCAGTAAGGTTCTTAACGATACCTTTAACTTCTTGGCCTTCCGCTAATGACTCGAGTAATTCATCACGTTCTGCGCTACCTTCAGCTTCGATAACAGCACGACGTGAAACAACTACGTTATTACGCTTTTGATCAAGCTTAATAACTTTGAATTCTAAATCTTTACCTTCAAGGTGTGCAGTGTCACGTACTGGACGTACATCGACTAATGAACCCGGTAAGAAAGCACGAATGTTGCTAACTTCAACCGTGAAACCACCTTTAACTTTACCGTTGATAACACCGATAACAGTTTCTTTTTCTTCATAGGCTTTTTCAAGCACTTGCCATGCTTCGTGACGTTTTGCGTCATCACGCGAAAGCACGGTCTCACCGAAACCATCATCTGTTGCTTTAAGTGATACATCTACTTCATCGCCAACAGAAACTTCTACTTCACCAGCAGTGTTTTTGAATTGATCGATTGAGATGACACTCTCAGATTTAAGACCTGCGTCAACAATTACGTTGTCTTTGGTTACTTTTACGATTGTGCCACGAATAATTGAACCCGGGCGAGTTTCGATTTCTTGTAAACTTTCTTCAAAAAGTTGTGCAAAATTTTCAGTCATAACTTGTGTATTAACTCGTTATTAATCCAATCAACATCATGTATCATGGGGTTGTTAAAATAGCCTCAGTACATCCGTGACGTAGGCTTTAGTATGTTTATGTTAATTTTCCATTCGCAAATGAAAGGACTTTATTGACTACTTCCTGTATAGAAAGATCAGTAGAATCAATTATTAACGAACCTTCTGCAGGCACAAGCGGTGCAACTTCGCGATTGCTATCACGCTCATCTCGCTGACGTATGTCATCCAAAAGGCGCCCGATTTTAACATCAAACCCTTTTGCTTTCAACTGATTAAATCTACGTTCTGCGCGTTCTTCTGCGCTTGCCATTAAAAATATTTTAACGGGTGCTTGTGCAAATACTACCGTGCCCATATCACGACCATCAGCGACTAGGCCAGGAGCAATGCTAAAAGCACGCTGTCTGCGCAATAAGGCTTCTCTTACGCGTGGGAAGGCTGCCACTTTAGATGCTAAGGCGCCTATCTCTTCAGTACGAATAGAGTCGGTGACATTTTCACCTTCTAAAATCACTTTGCTCTCACCTTGACTATTAATTTCAAATTGAACATCAAGGTGAGCTGCCATTGGGATTAATGGCTCATCGTCATCAAGGCTGACATGATGATATTGTGTTGCAACAGCTAATACTCTATAAATAGCACCGCTATCAAGCAAGTGCCAACCAAGTTGTTGAGCAACAATTCTGGCAACGGTCCCTTTGCCTGCCCCACTAGGGCCATCTATAGTGATGACTGGAACGGTTTCCTGCATACATCTATCTCCTAACGTCAAAATCGGCAGCATTATACGGGATCTATTTTTGAAAATCGCCTAAAAAATTTTTAGGTAATTTTTTACACTGATACTTGAGCCAACTTATCAAAATAATCAGGAAATGTTTTCGCCGTACACTTGGGGTCATTTATCGTGACAGCGGTATCGCTCAAAGCAACAAGAGAAAAGCACATTGCAACCCGATGATCGTTATAGGTATCTATTTCTGCGTGTGTTAGTGACTCTGGTGGTGTAATTGAAATATAGTCTTCCCCTTCAATAACCTCAGCACCGACCTTTCTAAGCTCGGTTGCCATAGCCGTTAATCTATCTGTTTCTTTAACCCGCCAGTTATAAATATTGCGAATAGATGTGGTTCCTTTGGCAAAAAGTGCTGTTGTCGCGATAGTCATTGCTGCATCTGGTATATGGTTCATATCCATATCTACGGCAGTTAATGATTTTCCGGCAACGGTGATTGACTCATCTTCCCAAGTTACTTTTGCCCCCATTTTTTCTAGCACGTCAGCAAAGTGTTTATCACCTTGCACACTGAGTTTTCCAACACCGTGTACAGTAACCTCTCCTCCTTTAATGGCTCCAGCTGCCAAAAAATAGGAAGCAGAAGAAGCATCGCCTTCGACCATATACTTATCGACAGCTTGATATGACTGTTTACCTTTTACTGTGAAAGACTGATAATGGTTATTTTGCACATCAACCCCAAATCGGCTCATGATATTGAGTGTGATATCAATATACGGTTTAGAGACTAACTCACCTTCTATGTTTATCTGGGTGTCTGATGTTAATAACGGTGTTATCATCAATATTGCTGTTAAGAACTGGCTAGAAATTGAACCATCTATACTGACGGTGTGGCCAGTCAAAGATTTGCCTTTTATTTTTACCGGTGGGTAATCTTTATTTTCTAAGTAGTCAATATCAGCATTTAATTGCGCTAGTGCATCAACCAAGTGACCTATTGGGCGTTCTTTCATTCTTGGCTCACCCGTTAATACAAACTCACCTTTGCTGGCAGCAAGTGCAGCACATAACGGACGCATTGCTGTACCGGCATTGCCTAAATATAACTCCATAGGCTCGTTAGCATCGAAAAAACCATTATTACCAACAACAACACATTCAGTGCCACATTCACTTAAAGTGTATTCAATACCTAAAGTTGCCAAGGCATTAAGCATATGCTCAATGTCTTCACTAACAAGTAAATTAGTGATTTTAGTTGTTCCGTTGGCTAAGGATGCAATTAACAACGCGCGATTAGACAAGCTTTTTGAACCCGGTAAAAAGATCTCACCATTAATTTTGTCTATTGGGTTTAATGTTAACTGTTCCATTTATTTGTTCTCTTTTTCAAATTCTTGCATAAAATCAACTAACGCTTGCACCCCTTCTATTGGCATAGCGTTATATATACTGGCACGCATTCCACCAACTATACGGTGGCCTTTTAATGCCATTAAACCTTGTTGTTCGGCCTGTTTTAAGAAGGCTTCATTTAAGCTTTCATCTTTTAGCCAAAATGGAACATTCATTTTACTACGATAATTTGCGGCGATATTATTTTGATAGAAATCACTGCCATCAATGGCTTGATACAATAAATCAGCTTTCGCTTTGTTCACTTGCTCAATGGCTTTTACACCGCCTAACTCTTTAAGCCATTTAAAAACTAACCCAGCTAAATACCATGCATACGTTGGTGGTGTATTGTACATAGAGTCATTATTTGCTGAGGTTTGATAGTTCATAATACAAGGCGTTGCTTTTTGAGCTTGACCTAATAAATCTTCTCTGACAATAACGATAGTTAAACCTGAAGGGCCTATATTTTTTTGTGCTCCCGCATAAATAACACCAAATTTAGTCACGTCAATTTCATGAGATAAAATAGTTGATGACATATCAGCGACCAAAGGCACGCCATTGGTTTCTGGTATCTCATTAATTTCAATGCCATTAACTGTTTCATTTGGACAATAATGTACATAGGCGGCATCTGGATTTAATGGCCAATCTTTAGGGGCAATTATGCTAGTTGCACCACCGTTATCTTTGGTGATATTAATCACATTAATATCACCAAAATTTTGAGCTTCTGTAGCAGCGGCTTTAGACCACGAACCATCGACAATATAATCTGCGCTTTTACCTTCACTGAGTAAATTCAAGGGTACGGCTGAAAATTGACCACGGCCGCCACCATGACAAAACAACACTTTATAGTTGCTTGGAATAGCCATTAATTCACGTAAATCAGCTTCAGCTTGTGCAGCCATTTCCATGTAAATGCCACTTCTATGACTTAGCTCCATGACAGAGCTGCCGGTATTATTCCAATTGATAAACTCGCTTTGTGCTTTTTCCATTACTGCTTTGGGTAACATCGCAGGACCAGCACAGAAATTAAAAACGTCAGGCATCTTCTCTTCTCAAATATAATTTTAAAAACGCGCACTTTTTACTAATAAATGAGTGCGACAAATAATTAACCCGTTTGCCAAAATAATAAACATAAAAAAAGGCGGTTATAAGCCGCCTTTTAGTTACTATTGACGACTACTCTTGCTCGTCTTGGCTACTGGTTTGATCTTGTTGAGCATTATGCTCCTCTGAATTTATTTCAGAGTGTGGTGCTGCACTCGCATCACCTTCGTCACTCTCAGTTAATGCTTCTTGCACTTCTATTTCATCAATTCGCTGTAAGGCAACAACATGTTCCCCTTCAACGGTACGAATTAAACGAACACCTTGAGTATTACGACCAATAATACCTACTTCATTAACCCGAGTACGCACTAAGGTGCCGTTGTCGGTAATTGCCATGATTTCGTCAAGCTCTTCAACTTGCACAGCACCAACAACTTTACCATTACGCTCACTGACTTTAATAGAAACTACACCTTTAGTCGCTCTACTTTTTGCTGGATACTCAGCTAAGTCAGTACGTTTACCAAACCCATTTTCGGTGATAGTTAAAATTGGACCATCGTTTTTAGGCACAATTAAAGAAACAACTTTTTGATCGCCTTCAAGTTTTATACCGCGAACACCTGTGCCTGTTCTACCAATGGGTTTTAATGCCCAACGTTGTTCACCTGTATCAGGATCAACCTTGATTTCCCCTGTTTCACTATCACGAACTTTTTCATTAAAGCGTACAACTTTACCTTCGTCTGAGAACAGCATGATATCATTATCACCCTCGGTAATATCAACACCAATTAAAGTATCATCATCACGTAAGTTTAAGGCGATAATACCGTTTGCCCGTTGGTTTTTATAAGCCGTGAGTGCAGTTTTCTTCACTGTACCAGAGGCTGTCGCCATGATGATGTATTTGTCATCTTCATATTCTCGTACCGGTAGAATAGCGGTAATGCGTTCATCACTTTCTAATGGCAAAATATTTACAATGGGCCGTCCACGTGCAGTTCTACTTGCCAGTGGCAATTGATAGACTTTAAGCCAATATAATTTACCACGGTTAGAAAAACATAAAATAGTATCATGAGTATTGGCAATAAGTAGACGCTCGATGAAATCTTCTTCTTTCATTTTCGTCGCAGCTTTCCCTTTGCCACCTCGACGTTGTGCCTGATAATCACTCAATACTTGGTACTTAACATAACCTTCATGAGAAAGCGTCACAACGACATCTTCTTCACAAATTAAGTCTTCTAACGATAAATCATGTGAAGCATTGGTAATTTCAGTGCGACGCTCATCACCAAACTCATCACGAATAGCAACAAGCTCTTCGCAAATAACTTCCATCAAACGTTCTGGGTTTTCTAGAATATGCATCAATTGTGCAATAAGGTCTAATAACTCTTTGTACTCATTTAGAATTTTTTCGTGCTCTAAACCACTAAGTTTGTATAGTTGTAATTCAACGATCGCTTTCGCTTGTTGCGGTGTTAAATAATACAAGCCATCGCGAATTCCAAATTCAGGCTCTAACCATTCAGGACGAGCAGCATGCGTGCCGGCGCGCTCTAACATGCCACTAACATTTCCTAGTGCCCAACCTTGTGCAACGAGCTTCTCTTCAGCTTCTTTTCTAGAAGGTGAGTTTTTCACTAACTCGATAATAGGTTCTATATTGGCTAAGGCAATGGATAAACCCTCTAAGATATGAGCTCTATCACGGGCTTTTCTTAACTCAAAGATGGTGCGGCGAGTTACGACTTCTCGACGGTGTAAGACAAACTCTTCAAGCATTTCTTTTAAATTAAATATTTTTGGTTGACCATTTCCTAATGCCACCATATTTAAACCAAAAGACACTTGCATTTGAGTAAGTTTATATAAGTTATTTAGAACAACTTCGCCTACTTCACCCCGTTTGATTTCAATAACCATACGCATACCGTCTTTATCAGACTCATCACGTAAAGCTGAAATACCTTCAAGGCGCTTATCTTTAACAAGTTCAGCCATTTTTTCAATAAGCCTAGCTTTATTTACTTGATAAGGCAGCTCATGGACAATAATGGTTTCCTTGCCTGTACTTTCATTACATTCAATTTCAGCACGAGCACGAATTTTTATTTTACCACGGCCAGTGCGATACGCTTCTTCAATACCTGCACGACCGCTGATAATGCCTGCGGTTGGAAAATCGGGGCCGGGGATATATGTAAGTAACTCATCAATAGTAAGTTCACTATTTTCAATGAGCGCTAAACAACCGTTAATCACTTCAGTTAGGTTATGCGGCGGTATATTAGTTGCCATACCTACGGCAATACCTGAGCCACCATTGACTAATAGATTAGGGATTCTAGTTGGCATGACAGCAGGTATATGTTCAGTACCATCATAGTTAGGTACAAAATCAACTGTTTCTTTATCTAAATCGGCCAAAATTGAATGGGAAATTTTATCCATTCTGATTTCGGTATAACGCATTGCTGCAGCACTATCACCATCAACTGAACCAAAGTTACCTTGTCCATCAACAAGCATATAGCGCATTGAAAAAGGTTGTGCCATACGAACAATAGTATCGTAAACCGCGGTGTCACCATGCGGGTGATATTTACCTATTACATCACCAACCACACGGGCTGACTTTTTATAAGCTTTGTTCCAATCGTTACCTAGAACATCCATAGCAAATAGCACACGGCGATGAACAGGTTTTAAACCATCGCGTACGTCGGGCAATGCACGCCCAACAATAACGCTCATGGCATAATCTAGATAGGAAGTTTTTAACTCATCTTCAATATTTACTGGAACTATTTCTTTGGCCAGATCTGACATAAATAGATATATCCCTTAACTTAACTAATACAAAGTAACGCAAATTTTTATTATTATCTTTACAGAAAAACATAAATCAACGCAGCATACTAGCATAGTTTTTAGTGATGCCAAACAGCTTTATTTAACGCTGAAATACTCGTTTATTTTTCATGTCTATTATGGTCATTTATCGAGCAAAGGTTAGGAATATTGATCTAATTCCTATGTTTAAAAACATCTTTGGTTTAGAATCTTCATATTCTCTTTTTAAACTTGCTTTAATAGCTAAATATGACCATGACAACAAACTCACTTAACGTAAATAATAAAGAAATTGCTAAATTTGAAAAAGTAGCAAATCAATGGTGGGAATTAGATGGTGATTTTAAGCCTCTTCATCAACTAAATCCGTTACGCGTACAATTTATATGTCAACATGTTAGTGATCAACAAAGCGAGATTTTCGCTAAAAAAATTATTGATGTGGGCTGTGGTGGTGGAATTTTAGCTGAATCGCTGACTAAATTAGGCGCTAAAGTCACTGGCATTGATATGGGCACTGAACCTCTTAATGTTGCTAAACTGCATGCGCTTGAATCTGAATTGTCAATTAACTATGAAAAAATCACTGTTGAAGAGAAGGCACAGCAAGCGAGTGAGTCTTTTGATTATGTGACATGCATGGAAATGCTAGAACACGTGCCTAGCCCTGAATCTGTTATCCGTGCTTGTGCACAGTTAGTCAAACCCGGTGGGTTAGTTTTCTTTTCAACGTTAAATAAAAATATAAAATCTTACTTACTTGCTATTATAGCGGCTGAAAAACTATTAAAAATAGTCCCTGATGGCACCCATGAACACGATAAATTTATTAAGCCATCTCAACTTATCAACTGGGCTGAACAAAATGGTTTAAAGTGTATTGATGCAAGTGGCATCCATTATAATCCGATGACTGAAAATCATAAATTAACTGACAATCTAGATGTGAACTACCTCTTGTGTTGTCAAAAGATTTAACCTTTGTACTTTTAACAACCAACTTGTTCGCTCTGTAACCTAACATGGTTAACCATATGATTTACAATACTTTTATTTATTTATATTCCGATTGGATATATAGACTAAAAAAAATCAATTAAAATATTTTTTAGAAAAAAAATCTTTAAAAAAAAATATTGCATTTAATAAATCTTAAAAATAATTGGTGGTACTAGGTTAGTCGTTACTAACCCTTTCACGAGCAATAAAAAACAATATAAAGTCAAGCAGTTTTAGCGCTTGCAATATAGTGAAAACCTCATTATCTTGTGCTTGTGTTTCTCAAAAACCCAAGATGTAGTGTATTTGTGCTTTTCTTGCATTTTAGAGAAATAATATAAAAAGGCTTTCTTTAATAATATTAACCAACGCATAGTTTAATCTTTTGCGTGTTATGAATTAAAAAAAGACAATAATAACAATTTTTATAACAGGTTTTTCATGAATAATAATCTTTTTGTTACTAAGCGTAATGGTGAAAAAGAAGCCATCGATCTAGAAAAAATCCATCAAGTTATTGCCTGGGCGGCTGAAGGACTAGAGAACGTTTCAGTGTCTCAAGTTGAATTAAAGTCACATATTCAGTTTTATGATGGTATTAAGACTGAAGATATTCATGAAACTATTATTAAAGCTGCTGCTGATTTAATCTCAGAAGAAACACCTGATTATCAATATTTAGCGGCAAGACTTGCAGTATTCCACCTGAGAAAAAAAGCTTATGGTCAATTTGAACCGCCTAGGCTTTATGAGCATGTTGTTAACTTAGTTGAAGCCGGTAAATATGATCAACATTTACTACACGATTACGATGAAAGTGATTTTGAACATATGGCGATTTTTTTAGATCACAGCCGTGATTTAGACTTTAGTTATGCTGCAGTCAAACAACTTGAAGGTAAATATCTTGTACAAAACCGTGTTAGTGGTGATATTTATGAAAGTGCTCAATTTCTTTATGTTTTAGTGGCTGCCTGTTTATTTGCAAAATACCCAAAATCAACGCGCTTAAGTTATGTTGAAGGGTTTTACAACGCTATTTCAACCTTTAAAATTTCCTTACCGACACCTATCATGGCAGGAGTTCGCACACCAACAAGACAATTTTCTTCTTGTGTTTTAATTGAATGTGACGACTCTCTTGATTCCATTAATGCTACTTCAAGCGCCATTGTAAAATATGTTTCTCAGCGTGCTGGTATTGGTGTTAATGCGGGTAGAATTAGAGCATTAGGTAGCTCAATTAGAAATGGAGAAGCCTTTCACACGGGTTGCATTCCTTTTTATAAGCATTTTCAAACAGCGGTTAAAAGCTGTTCTCAAGGCGGAGTTCGTGGAGGTGCTGCTACCCTATTCTACCCACTTTGGCATCTTGAAGTTGAAAGTTTACTCGTACTCAAAAATAACCGTGGTGTTGAAGAAAACCGTGTTCGCCATTTAGATTATGGTGTGCAATTTAATAAACTTATGTATCAACGCCTTATAAAGGGCGGTCATATTACCTTATTTAGTCCAAGTGATGTACCAGGTCTATATGACGCTTTTTTTGAAGATCAGGATACATTTGAAACACTTTATCTTCAATATGAAAATGATGAATCTATTCGTAAAAAACGTATTAAAGCGATAGAGTTATTCACTTTATTCGCACAAGAACGTGCTAGCACTGGCCGTATATATTTACAAAATGTTGATCATTGTAATACCCACAGCCCATTTGACCCAAGCAAAGCTCCTATTCGTCAATCAAACCTCTGTTTGGAAATAGCTTTACCAACTAAACCCATGACTGAAGTAAACGATGAAAATGGCGAGATTGCCTTGTGTACACTATCGGCGTTTAATTTAGGTGCTATAGACTCACTTGACGAATTAGAAGGCTTAGCTGATTTGGCCGTTCGTGCCCTTGATAGTTTACTTGACTATCAAGACTACCCTATCCCTGCAGCAAAGAGTGCAACCATGGGGCGTAGAACATTAGGTATAGGCGTTATTAACTATGCTTATTACTTAGCAAAGAACGGTTTATACTACTCTAATGGCAGCGCAAACAACTTAACTCATAGAACTTTTGAAGCCATTCAATACCACTTATTAAAAGCATCGAACTTGCTAGCTAAAGAACAAGGAGCTTGCCCTAAGTTTGATGAAACGAGACTTTCACAAGGCATTTTACCTATTGATACTTATAAAAAATCAATTGATGAAATAACGGGTGAACCATTGCATCTTGACTGGGAAAGTCTTCGCGCAAGTATTCAAGAATTTGGAGTACGTAATTCAACTGTATCAGCATTAATGCCCTCAGAAACCTCATCACAAATATCAAATGCGACTAACGGCATTGAACCACCACGAGGCTTAATCAGCATTAAAGCCAGTAAAGACGGAATATTAAAGCAGGTGGTACCTGAGTATCAGAAATTAAAACATAACTATGAATTACTGTGGAACATTCCAAGTAACGATGGTTATTTAGAGATTGTGGGGATTATGCAAAAATTTGTTGATCAAACTATTTCTGCTAATACCAACTACGACCCTTCTAAATTTGAAGGCGGCAAAGTCCCTGTTAAACAAATTCTAAAAGATATTTTAACCGCTTATAAATTAGGCGTTAAAACCATGTATTATCACAACACTCGTGATGGTGCTAGCGATGATGTGGAAGTAGAAGATGATGGCTGTGCAGGCGGAGCTTGTAAGATATAAGCTTAACAAACACTTTTAATAATTATAAAACTATCGACACAAAAGCCTGGTGTCAAATCTAGGCTTATTGTCACAACACTTAAAGTGACAAACTAAGGAATTACAGCTCATGACGTATACCACGTTTAACCAAACACCCAATGATGCTTTATTAGAGCCTATGTTTTTAGGGAATAGCGTCAATGTCTCTCGCTATGATCAACAACGCTACATGGCTTTTGAAAAGTTGATTGAAAAACAATTATCATTTTTTTGGCGTCCTGAAGAAATAGATGTTTCAAAAGATAGAGCTGATTGGCAGAGTCTGACAGAGTCCGAAAAACATATTTTTATCTCTAACTTAAAATATCAAACCTTACTCGATTCAATGGCTGCGCGTTCAGTTAATGCGGTACTTTTACCTTTAGTATCTTTACCTGAAGTTGAAACTTGGGTTGAAACTTGGGCATTTAGTGAAACTATTCACTCTCGCTCTTACACGCATATTTTACGTAATTTATTCACTGAGCCGGGAGAGATTTTTGATGATATAATTGTCAATCCTGCCATTTTAAAACGAGCAACAAGTATTGCTAAGTACTTTGATGATGTCATTATAACGACACAGCTTATTCAGTCTCAGGGAGAAGGAACTTATGAAATTGATGGCAAATCTATCGAAGTATCGACGAGAAAATTAAAAGAACGCCTATATTTAGCTGTTTGTTCTGTCAATGCTTTAGAAGCTATTCGTTTCTATGTAAGTTTTGCTTGTTCATTTGCTTTTGCAGAACGTGAATTATTAGAAGGAAATGCCAAAATAATAAAACTGATTGCCCGTGATGAGGCATTACATCTTACGGGTACGCAGCATATTTTAAATCTTTGGAAAGATGGTAAAGACGATCCTGACATGAAAGAAGTCAGTGAAGATATGCGTGAAGCTGGTTTACAGGTATTTTTAGATGTTGTTGATCAAGAAAAAGAATGGGCACAGTATTTATTTAAAGATGGCTCAATGATCGGCCTTAATGCCGAAATTTTAAACCAATATATTGAATATATATCAAATTCACGTTTAACAGCACTTGGCTTTGATGCGCCTTTTAATATAAAAAACAACCCATTACCTTGGATGAATGCATACTTAGTAAGTGACAATGTGCAAGTGGCTCCTCAAGAAAGTGAAATATCTAGCTATTTAGTCGGGCAAGTCGATTCGAGTGTTGATGCTGATGACTTTGATGACTTTGACTTGTAAACACATTACATTTTTTTAATATGTCCACTACAACCAAACCTTCTTTGCAGCTCACGCCCCATATTTATGTTAAAAAGAAGGTTATTTCCTTTACCAATGCTAAAGAAACCTTATTAGAATGTTTGGAAAAAGAAAATATTGAAGTGCACTATCATTGCCGTGATGGTTTTTGTGGTGCTTGTCGAGTTACTTTAATTTCGGGTGAGGTTCATTACCCAAAGGGTGAACCACTTGCCTGTGTAGGTGACAATGAAATACTGCCTTGTTGCTGTGTTCCTGTCACCGATGTGAGTTTAGAGATTGACAGTTAAGTTAGCATTAATAATCAGCACCCTTGTCGGTGAAGTGTGCAAACAGTTTCTTGACGTAAAAACTATCGTGGCAAATAGTACACCATAAGTACACATAAAAATGTAATAGCCGCAAATACCTTAATAAACAATTGTTTTTTTTTACCTTTATCTTGTGGATGTTTATTAGGCAATGCCATACCACAATGGCTACACTCAACATTTACACAATCATTCTCTGTTTGACAAAATAAGCATTTTTTTAGAGTCATTGTTTTAACCTATTTAATTCCTATAAACCATCTTACTAAGAAGTCAGTTGATGATATAACTGCGGTAAACGAATGGGCAATTGATTGGGTCTTAAAATTACCGTATAACCATCATGACCAAATAAATAAGGTAAATAAGCTTGTGCATCAGTATCGATGGTAATGCAAAATGGTTTGATACCTTGCTTTTTCGCCTCACAAATAGCCTGATGAGTATCTTCTATACCAAAGCGGCCTTCATAGTGATCAATATCATTAGGCTTCCCATCAGTTAAAATAAGTAATAGTTTCTCACTATTTTTTTGTTCTTCAATCACACTAGTTGCTTGTCTGATGGCCGCTCCCATGCGAGTATAAAACCCTGGTCGAATTGCCTGAATTCTACCACGCACATGATCACTATAAGGCTCATTAAAGTTTTTTAGCATAGTAAAACGGACATTGTTACGTTTTACCGACGAAAAGCCATACATAGCGAAGCTGTCACCTACAGATTGTAGTGCCTCGCCAAACAGCAGTAGACTATCTTGTACTACATCTATAACTCTATTGTTATTATCTATGTACGCATCAGTAGACATGGATAAATCAGCAAGCAACAAACATGATAAATCACGGTTGTTGCCTCTAAATGATTTAAAAAGCCCTTTTTCAGCTGTCGGGGTGATATGGCTTTCAACATGAAAATCTAACCATGCTGTTAAGTCTAACTCTTCGCCTTGAGGCTGTGCTTTTAACCAATAACGAACACTACGTAATTGCTCAAATTGTGCTTGAATTGTTTTTGCTAATTTTTGAAGTTTTACTGGCAGTTTTTGTGGTTTTGTGTCTTTTGGCAACATAGGTTGCAATAAACAATGTTCGGCTAATAGCCGTTGCTTTTTATAATCCCATTCTGGGAGCTTTATACCTTCTGCTAAGGGAATATCGTCTTCAGAAGCAGAGGGTAAATCTAGATCAATTTTAATGTTGGCACTCTTTTGTTGCGCTTGCTGCTTAGCCAAGGTTATTTTATCTAAATCATCAATAGTACTATCATAATCATCGTCATCATCGCTATCATCACAGCCGCGATCCAGTTGAGCGAACTCACTCCAAGAAAACATACTTTCTAAGCGAAAAATCATCATGCCTTGCTGTTCATCAGGGGCATTAACTCGCTCTGCTTTTTGTCGACTAGTCTCTGATTTTTTTAGTTTTTTATTATTTTCTCTATTTACGCCTTCATCTTGCTCAGAGGCTAAATATTCAGGCGAAATTAATTCGCCAGAATAAGCTGATGGATACAGCCACAAATAAACAGCCTTAGGAGCGAAATCAACGAGAGGAAATTTACACACAGAGCCCGGAGTTAAAATAGCTTGAACAATTGCTGCTTCCATTTTCTGTTCAGCTTTGGGTAAGTTATCGATACTAGGTCTTGTATCAATAAACGCCTTAGCTAGTTTTTGATAGCGTAAGCGTAGCGCAGGAAATTTCTCTAATACCTTTACCACAAGCGCTTGATTATCGTTTGCCCAATGTCTAAAACTACCGCTATGATGAGCGGCTAAAACAGCGAGCCAAATATAAAGATCATGATTTAAGGACTTTTGTGCAAAAAGAGCCAAAGACTCCGGCAAACGTAAGCTTTCATCATCTTGCCAAGCAAGAGAGACCTGTTGGCTATCACCTGAAATTTTTTGCAAGAAGCTTTTACGTGTTAAATATTCACGGGCACTTGCAGGCTCTATACGTTTAACTACATTACCACCTAAAGCACGAAATACCATTCCCACAGATTTACTGACTTCATCAAAAGAGACTCTTGCCAGATCAAACTCTGGATTTGCTTTTCGCGTTATATATTTATGCCAGAAACCACCAACCCACTCTTCCATTTGGATACCAATGATAATTTATTATATTTACCAAGATTGTAGCAAGACTTAGCTGATATGTTGTGAGATAGGTCAATAACAATGCATTTAAATTTAACGGTTAGTTACAAAAACATTAACCTACAGCTAGGTTAAAATAAAGGTAATTTATTGGCCATTGCTTTTGCTAAATTTAACATAACAACAAGGACAAAAGAGGCATAAAGCACAACAAAATATAACACCATAACCATCAGTGTTGGACTCAATTGTGTGGAATAAAAAATATAAATAACAGGTATTAAGCCTAGTAAAAAACCGGCGAACATAGATAGCTGAGTACTTCGATACAAATGTATTTTATTGAAATTAGAAATTTTTATTGATTGAGAATGATCTTGAGTAGTCTTATAAAAACAAATCAAAAAAACTAATAAAAGGCAGTAGCAGTAAATTTGCTAAATACAAGGATTGATAAATGATCGCAAATTTATTGCTTTGTTTAACACTCACCCGTTAAACCTAATTTCATTGAAAGCAATGATTATAGTAGATATATACAGGCTATAATGACTGGAAGCAAAATGACATAGCCTAATAATAATCGTCGCCACAGCTTAGGTGCTTCTATGAGTTCCATAAATATATCAACAATTTTTTGTCCTTTTAAAAAAACAATAAATAAAACAAATAAAACAAACACCTGTTTATTATCGTCAAAAAAGTTAAACGTACCTGAATAGGCTGATATGACTGTAAGCAGTAATAAATATAGCCAACTTACCGTATTTTTTTTAGTAGAGAAAAGAGAAGACATAATAGAACCTGTTAAAATGCAAATTAAAAATAGTCTTATCGCGGTAGAATTAATACCATCTTTGTTAAATAACATAGATTAATGGAAAAAGTATAATCCATAATAAATCAACCATATGCCAATAACTTGCACCCGACTCAAAGCCTGAAATGTTATTTTTATCATAACCGCCTTTTGCTGCTTTTATGGCAACAAAAAACAAGATAACCATGCCCAGTAACACATGCATTAAGTGAAAACAGGTAATCATAAAGTACAAGGTGAAAAAGGTATTTGTTTCAATATCTATCCCTTGATTTAATAGAGTTAAATACTCCCAAACTTTAACTCCAATATAAATACAAGCAAAAAACTTAGCTACCACCAATAAACTTGCTGATTTTTTCCCTTGTTCTAAATGCATGGCACGCAACGCAATAGCGACAAAATAACTACTTGTAATAAGTGCTAACGTATTAATTAATCCAGACATTTGGTGCAGCTGTGTTTTTCCTAACGAAAAAACGTCACTCTGGTGCTGCTCGGCAATGGCAAAACCGATAAACAATATGGCGAATACTGTTAGTTCAGCCAAAATAAAAAACCACATAGCTAAATCCCCAGGTAAGCGTAAGCTTGCTAAAGGGGGCACTGGACTATGATTAGATATAATGTGCTCAGGGCTGGCATTAATGAGATTATTCATCAAAGTATATCTTTGCTACATCCATTAACGCTTTGACGGTTTGTGGATCATCTGAAAGTGGCTCAGCTAAACAACAACGGCAAACGTCCAGTGGATTCATGCCTGAACCAATCATACGGGCAGCATAAATAAGTAAACGGGTTGAAGTAACTTCATCTAAATCGTTTTGTTCAAGTAAACGTAAAGCGCCTGCTAACTCGACTAATTTAAAGGCTAAGTGAGCATCAGCACCTGCTTCTTTAATTAATATTTGTTGTTCAACTTCAGGGCTTGGATACTCGAAACGTAATGCAACAAAGCGTTGCCTTGTACTGGGTTTCATACCTTTTAATAAGTTTTGATAACCAGGGTTATACGAGACAACAAGCATAAAGCCTGGTGCCGCTTCCAGTAATTCACCTGTTCGCTCTAATGGTAACATACGACGATCATCAGCAAGTGGGTGTAACACAACCGTTGTATCCTTCCTAGCTTCAATGACTTCATCTAAATAACAAATTCCGCCTTCTCTTACCGCTTTAGTTAACGGACCATCTTGCCAGTAAGTACCTTCTGGACCAATTAAATGTCTACCGACTAAATCGGCTGCAGTCAAATCATCATGACAAGCAACAGTGTAAAGAGGCTTGTTAAGTTTTTCAGCCATATGAGCTACAAAGCGTGTTTTACCACAACCTGTAGGTCCCTTGATTAATACCGGTAATTCATGCTCAAAAGCGGAAGTAAACAAAGAGACTTCATTGCTCTGTTGTTGGTAAAAAAATTCATTGTTGCTCATAGTGCTCTTACAAAAGATGTATTAGTTAACTTGCGGTTAAAATATATCGCTCATAACAAAAGTACAAACGGGATCGACAACTTATTTGATAAAGATCATTAAATGAATAAAGTAAATTAGGGTCTAATACTGATCAGTTAACAATTTTGACGAACAATTGAACGATCTTTCAGATACGGTATAAAGACCTCTACATTGCATGGAGGTCATTAATGGGACTATCTAAAGCACTTGATTTTATTGCCCAGTCATCACCTAACAATATAGAAACTCTTTGTGATATTTTACCCCTAGAATTAATTAAAAAATCGTTGGAACAAACTGATACAGTGACGTTTAGAAAGCGAAAATTGCCGCTGGAATTTATGGTTTGGCTTGTGATTGGTATGGCCATATATAACGATAAACCCATCTCTCAAATCATTAATATGCTTGATATTGTGGATAGGGATAAAAAGCGTTTGTAGCCCCTAGTGCTGTTATTCAACGTCGACAAGACTTAGGCGTTCAAGCCATCGAATCGGTATTTGACTTAACACAAGCTCACTGGCACAAAGAAGCTCACCACCCGCAGTGGAATGGCTTATCGTTACTTGCCGTCGATGGTGTCGTATGGCGTACACCCGACACAATATGAGGTAGTCAGAAAGTTGGGACGACAAGACGCTATCGTACAAATTAACTCGAGTGCTCGTTCTAGAAAATACTGGCTAAGTTTACCAGAGCAAATAGAAGTTAGACTCG
>JASMAS010000003.1 GCA_030754235.1 Litorilituus sp. | reverse complement strand
CAAACGCTTTTTTATCACTATCCTCAATATCAAGCATATTAATGATTTGAGAGATGGGTTTATCGTTATATATGGCCATAACAATCACAAGCCAAACCATAAATTCCAGCGGCAATTTTCGCTTTCTAAACGTCACTGTATCAGTTTGTTCCAACGATTTTTTAATTAATTCTAGGGGTAAAATATCACAAAGAGTTTCTATATTATTAGGTGATGACTGGGCAATAAAATCAAGTGCTTTAGATAGTTCCATTAATGACCTCCATACAATGTAGAGGTCTTTATACCGTATCTGAAAGATCGTTCAATTGATCGTCAAAATTGTTAACTGATCAGTATTATCCCCTAGCCTTAAAAAATTATTTTTTGGCAAGTATAAACATAAATTAAAAAATAACTTGCTGAGAATCAACCTATTTATAGCTTAACCGAACTTTAGCGTAATGATGTTGATGATTTTCAATCACTATTTCCACGGAAATAGTCTCTTGGGTATTTATCAATGAGCTGAAAAAATAATATTGCATAAAACAGTTAAAAATATCAAACAAATAGCACTGGACTGTACATATTCAGCTACACTTCCTATAGAAAACAAATTGCTCTTGTTATATTTTACCTCGTTCGTTTGATTTAAGTACTAAAAGAGTAACTTTTTTTACAAATTACTCTATACAGGCTAACAATATAGTAACTAGTAGGGTAGATTACATAACTATGTGTTAGAACTACATCGCATCGCATCGCATATAAAATATAGAATAAGGATTAATATTTTTTATGAACACTAAAACTGCTGCTGTTGAACAAATGAAAGCATTAAAAAATAGACTTAATGCAGCAATAGAATCTAGAGACTCACTTGAAGATAACTTCAGCAATCAAACCAATTTATTAACACAATTTATCAGTAAGTTATCACATGTTTCAAAGGGTATTAACCTCGAACTTGATAACCGTTTAGCTCAACTTAGAATCATGTTGACTAAAGCAGCACCGATTAGTGATGTTGAAGAAAAGATTTATGAAATAAACAAATTATTGCAACAACACAGTAAAACAAATGAGCAAAATATTTCTACACTACATGAGCAATTTATCGGTGCGGGTACTAACTTGCAAAAGATCAGTGGCTTACCTGAAGACTTACGTCGTAAATTACGAGGTTTATTAAATGAATCCTTAAGCACTAAAGATAGCCTAAATCACTATATCCCTCTGTTTTCTCAATTATTAGACTTTTACAACTTTGCATTAAAGTCAAAAAACACGCCTAAAGGCGGCTTACTTTCTTCATATCAACAAATCCAAGCGCCGAATAAAAACACAAATAATGAAATAGGTGGTGTTAATCAAGAAATCATTGAAAAACTATCCACAAGATTAAGTGATCTACAACTTTCAATACAACAATCTAAAAAGGTAAGAGCGCTCAATAAAAAGCTCATTCAAGGTAATTCTAATGATGATTTACTACACCAGTGTATAGATATTTTTGATGTGATTATTGATGACTTAAAAACTGAAAGAAATAGCACTAAAAGCTTTTTAACTACATTAAATGATACCCTAAGCGCTGTCCAAAGTGCCGTCAGAAAAACCCTAACAAGCTCTAAAGAGTCTCAAGAATCTCAAAATACAATAACTGATAAATTACAAACCCAGCTATTAGATATGTCTAGTGCTGTTGAGCAAGCAATATCATTAGATACAATAAAAGTTGATATCAGCAATAAGTTAAAAACCATTGCTTGTACACTAGAAGACAAAGTCAATTTGGAGCAAGAAAACCAAAAATCATTAGTTGAACAACTCAGTATAATGGTTAATAAGGTGAACCACTTAGAAAAACAAAGCCAAGTTTTTGAAAAGAAACTAGCGGAGCAACAACGAAGAAGCATGCGTGATGCATTGACAAGATTAAGTAACAGAGCTGCATTCGATGATTACTTTTCTAAATCTATGGTTCGTTACCACCATAAACCTTATGACCTCGCTCTAATAGTAATCGACATAGATAATTTTAAATACATCAATGATACTTATGGTCATACCGCTGGTGATAAAACACTTCAAGTAATTGCTAGCACACTACAAAAAACAATTACTAACGATGCCTTTGTTGCACGTTATGGTGGTGAAGAATTTGTATTAATATACAACAATATTAAGAAAGATCGCCTAGTGCAGGAGCTCAATGCATTAAATAAGAGCATAGCTCAGCTTCCTTTTAAATTTAAGAATAATAAAGTAAGTATCACCATGTCTATGGGTGTTACACACATTAAATCTAAAGATAACATCCATATAGCTTTTGAACGCGCCGATGAGGCCATGTACAAAGCTAAAGCTCAAGGAAAAAATCAAGTTGTATACTTTCAATAACGCCGATAAGTTTAATCATCATTACCCACAAAGAAGTTTATTTATTTTAATCTGTCTAAGAGGAGTTCTCTATGCACACACAGCTTAACCCTGTTGGCAATATGAATATACTTTCACAAGCAGAAGTAGACCAATTACAACAGTCTTCTACCAGCGAACTCTATAATTTATATAGAAATTGTTCACTTGCCGTCCTTAGTGCTGGCAGCCATTCAGACGATGCTGAAGTGATTTATCAGCAACACCAAGATTTTAACATTCAAGTACTTCGTATTGAGCGCGGTGTTAAAATAAATTTAGAAAACCCACCTGAGCATGCTTTTGTGGATGGAAAAATTATTCGAGGTATCAGGGAACACTTATCTGCGGTAATGCGAGATATTCTCTTTATTAACAATCGATACCAGAATATGTACTGCATCCCTGACACTTTTACTGATGCAACTTTTGCCATATTACGCAACGCTAATGCTATTTTACCGGAAACAGAACCACGGTTAGTAACCTGCTGGGGGGGGCACTCCATCAAGCATAACGAGTATAAGTACACCAAAGATGTTGGCTACCAATTAGGGCTTCGAAATTTTAACATTTGCACAGGTTGTGGGCCAGGTGCAATGAAAGGCCCTATGAAAGGTGCAACCATAGGTCATGCAAAACAACGTAATAAATCAGGAAGATATTTAGGCGTTACCGAACCAAGCATCATTGCTGCAGAGCCACCCAATGCCATTGTCAATGAATTGGTGATTATGCCTGATATAGAAAAACGCTTAGAAGCTTTTGTGCGCCTATCTCATGGTATTATTATTTTTCCTGGTGGTGCAGGCACCGCTGAAGAGTTACTATATATATTAGGCATATTATTAAACGAAAAAAATAACAATCAAATCCTGCCTATTGTATTAACCGGCCCAAGTAGTGCTACGGATTACTTCACTGAAATAGATACTTTTATTGGCGCCACATTAGGTGAGAAAGCTCAACAACTTTATAGTATAGTTATTGACGATGCAGAAAAAGTGGCAACAATAATGGCTAAAGGTTTGACCCAAGTGTTAGTTAACCGCAAAAACACAGGTGATGCATTTCATTTTAATTGGTCATTAGAAATTGAAGAAGACTTTCAGCACCCTTTTGAACCCACACACCCAAACATGTCAGCACTCTCCATTAGTCATACATTAACGACTGCTGAATTAGCCGCTAATTTACGACGTGTTTTTTCAGGCATTGTTGCGGGAAATGTTAAATCAGGGGGTATTAAAGCCATACGCGAGCATGGACCATTTGAAATATCTGGAGACAAAAACATCATGAGCTTGATGGATAAATTACTCGCTTCTTTTGTTCGCCAACAACGTATGAAACTTCCGGGTAGTCACTATATTCCTTGCTACAAAGTGATCGAGGAATAAATAGTGCCCGCTCATCTTATACTCATCGATGCTTTAAATTTAATACGCCGTATTTATGCAGTACAAGAGCGCCCTTTTGTCCAAAGTATCCACCAAAACGGACATGTACTATCAGAAAAAACGCAACAACAAGTGTTATTTAACACCCAAAATGCTTGCATTAAAGCTTTAGAAAACATACTACAACAGTTACAACCAAGTCATGCTTTAGCGGTTTTTGATAGCCAACAACCTTGTTGGCGTTATAAATTATATCCTGATTATAAAAAAGGGCGTAAAAAAATGCCTCTTCATCTTGCTAACGCACTTAATGCTATTCAAGACGCCTTTATGGAATATAACATTGACTCCTTAGTGTCTGATGAAGATGAAGCAGATGATTTAATTGCTACGCTAACCACTAAAATGTCTCTCCATAGTCAAAATGTAACTATTGTTTCAACTGACAAAGGGTTTTTGTCTTTATTAAACCCAAATGTACATGTTTATGATTATTTTAACCGTCGTTACTTAGATGAGCAGTATATAAAAGACAAATTTGATGTCACCCCAGGTCAACTTACAGATTTATGGACACTAACAGGTGATAATACCAATAAAATACCAGGCGTTAGTGGTATAGGACAAATAACAGCAGCTAACTTGCTCAATCAATATGGCTCTATTAGTGCGATATTAAATAGTGACGCAATAAAACCAGCACTAAAAGAAAAACTCTATAACAGTGAAGCGCAAATAGCATTAAGCAAAGAGTTACTCACCTTTAAGCTAAATATCCCGCTAGGTTTTAACTTAAAAGATATACGACTAGATAATGCAAATACATCAAACGATAATGAATTGGATTGTAAACAAAATTTACAAACACTTTAATATTTACTGATAACTCGTTATCATTTGCGCCAGTTTAACTGTATGTTGTACTTAAATAACGGTAGAGAAAAAATGAATAAAAAAGTAATAACTCGTATTCTTCTGGCTTTAGTGGTTTATGGTATTTTTGTGGGTTTAGTGGTTGTTTTTTATGATGACAGCCCTGATAAAATGCAATGGGAAGACAGGGAGGCGTATAACCGTCAATTCATCGCTAAATTACAACTCGAACAACTAACATTTGAACAAGCAATAGCACAACTAGGTAGTCCTGACATTACAGAAGCAAGAAAGGTATCGAACGATAACTTCCAAGTCATGTTCTATCGGACTCAGCATATCAAATCCGATGGCATTACCACACAAGATGAATGCACTTTCTTACTCTTTGTTAATGGTGTGTTAAAAGAGATTGGTTTAGGCGATAATTATCCTGAGAATTGGGGAATTATAGAGAACCATCAAACAGAATTAACCAATCATTCACCTATAGACTAAAGTAACCTTGATACAGGTAGACTTTCTACCTAATATAATTTAGTAAACTACTCAAACTAAAAGTACAAAATAAAACTTTCGAGTTAGCAAACAAAGCAATTACATGCTATAAAGCGCACCATAAACCATTCAGCTGACCAGAAGGTCCATTAAGTGGCGTAATTTTAGTGCTTTTATTATAAAAGAATACGCTTTTAAACTTTTTAAGTTAGCGCGCTTTAACTAGCAAACAACATTCATACAAGGTGAAAACAAATGACTCAAACCATCACGGTAATCCCTGGAGACGGCATTGGACCAAGCATTATTGAAGCAACAATAAAAGTGCTTGATAAAGCTGGCTGTAATTTTAATTATGAATTTGCTGACGCGGGATTAACTGCACTTGAAAACCATGGCGAGCTAGTACCTCAAGAAACCATGGATTTAATTGAGAAAAATAAAATCACCTTAAAGGGGCCATTAACAACACCTGTTGGTGAAGGCTTTACCTCAATTAACGTTACTTTACGTAAACAATTTAAGTTATATGCTAATTTACGTCCAGTATTATCATTTAAAGGTACAAAAGCCCGTTATGAAAATATTGATATTTTAACCGTACGTGAAAACACTCAAGGTATGTACTCAGGTGCCGGCCAAACAATATCTGAAGATGGTACACAAGCTGAAGCCATGAGTATCATTACCCGTGAAGGTGCTGAAAAAATACTAACCTTCGCCTATGAAACTGCACGCAAAGAGGGTCGAAAAAAGGTAACGGCTGTTCACAAAGCGAACATATTGAAGTCTACTTCAGGTTTATTTTTAAAAGTAGCACGTGAAGTTGCAGAGCGTTACCCTGATATTGAGTCTACAGAAATGATTGTAGACAACTGTTGTATGCAATTAGTTATGAACCCTGAACAGTTTGACGTTATAGTAACCACTAACCTTTTCGGTGATATTTTATCTGATTTGTGTGCTGGTTTAGTCGGTGGTTTAGGTATGGCTCCTGGTGCTAATATAGGTGAAGACTGTGCTATTTTTGAAGCAGTACACGGTAGTGCACCCGATATCGCTGGTAAAAACTTAGCAAATCCTACTTCAGTTATTTTAGCGGCATTACAAATGCTTGAATATTTAGAAATGGGCGACAAGGCAGAAAAAATTAGAAATGCATTAATTAATGTAATTGCTAGCGGCGATCGCACCACACGTGACTTAGGTGGTACACATGGTACGACTGACTTTACCGACGCATTACTTGAAAGATTATAAATAATTCTTTTATTAGGGTCTTATATGGACTCTAGTTATATGCTCATTAAAATTTTACTGAGCATATAACTCTTCAACTAAAACCTTAAACAAAAGCACTGACTTCATCACCGGTCAAAACTCGCCACTCGCCAGCAGGCAAGTCATCTAGTTTGATATGACCTATTTGCTCTCTATGTAAACCAATCACTTTATTACCAACCGCGGCAAACATACGTTTAACCTGGTGGTATTTTCCTTCAGTAATGGTTAATAACACCTCATTATCACCAACATACTCGATAATAGCAGGACGTGTTAATGATGACTCTCCCTGTAGCTGTATACCCGCTTTAAACCGTTCAACAAGTGCATTGAAGTTGCCTGTGACTATGTCATCTCTTAACCAAACTCGATAGACTTTTTGGCAATGCTTTTTTGGCGATATGACATTATGAGACCAACGGCCATCATCAGTGATCAAGACAAGCCCTGTGGTATCAGCATCTAACCTACCAGCAATATGCAAATCAAATGCTTTATCAACATCAATAAAATGAAGTACTGAGGGGTAGATTTCATCAACATTGGAACAAATTGTGTCAGCAACTTTGTGCAGCATAAAATAACGAGAACTACGTGCAGTTAAGGGCTTATTATCGACCATAATGGTATTATTTTCATGTACTTGCATCGCTGGATTTTTAGCAACTTCACCGTTCACTTTTACGTCTCCAAGCTTGAGTAGTTTTTTAGCTTCATTTCGTGTTAGTTCTGTGCTTTTACAGATAAACTTATCAAGTCGCATCGTTATACCCTAGAATCACTCAACTTCAGCCCAAAACCAAAAACCTTTGTCGAGTAGTTCAACCATTAACTCAACAAAATCCTGATTTTCTCGCCATGGTGCTAATTGCTCAGGTGTAACAACAAGCTGATCACAGAGTAACGATATTGCTGGAGCGATATCATTAGCAAAACAAACCTGTTCGCCGTTGATATAACAAATGCCCTTATCAATAGAGTCTTCAAAATAAAACGCTCTTAAGCCGCCTAGGCGCTTAACGGCATGAATAGCTAACAACTGCTGAACCTCATCATTAGCAAAAGGTTCTTCTGATGGCATCAGATCTAACTCATGTTTTGCATTGGTAAGGAAACTGCCAGCAAAATCGGCAAAAACTTTATCATCATCAAGCAAGTGTTGTAGTTGTTGCTTAATCGCTTGGTAATCATTTCGAGTGATTTCACCACTCTTTGAAGTTACTTGCCTAGTTGGGTCTTCAAGCAAAGATGTCCCTAACTCATTATCAATCAAGTAATCAGCGAAACCACTGAGTAAACTAATAGCTGAATTTGCTCTAAAACCTACAGAAAAACTCATTGATGGTGTTAAAGAAACACCATCATGGGGAAAGCCCGGCGGTATATATAAAATATCACCTGTTTCTAACTCGACATCAATAATGGCTTCGAAAGGTTCAACATGTAATAATGCTTCGTGAGCAATTACTTCAACATGCTCACCGCGATCACCAACACGCCAGCGACGTTTACCTACCCCTTGGCAAATAAAAACATCATAATTATCAATATGGGGACCAACACCGCCACCTTCAGTCGCAAAGCTTGCCATCAAGTCATCTAAACGCCAATGAGGAATAAAACGAAATGGTTCTATTAGCTCTGCCGCTTCTTCAGAAAAGTTATCTAGCGCTTGAACAATTAACGACCAATTATTATCACCTAAACGTTCATAGCTTTCAAACGGTCCAAATTCCGCTTGCCATTGCTTATCTTTTTGATAGACCAAACGAGATTGAACAGCTTCTTCCATAGCAATTCCTGCTAATTCATCAGGGGCAATAGGGTCAACAAAGTTCTTAAAGCCTTGTTTAATAACAACAGGCTTTTTTTGCCAGTACTTGCTTAAAAACTCATTTTCACTCATGTGGTTTAAATCTAAGGTAAACATAATATTCTCTTGTTGGTGTACTTTAAAAGATAAATTTAAGCGACAGACATACCTGCTATTTTATGCCAAAAACCATTACATTCCTGTTCACTATCAAGCGGATATGCTTTTGGGTCAACTAATTGGTCTTTAAATTTATCAAGCTGTGCAAACGCTTTGCTGCTATCGCTACTGATTCGCATTATATCAACGCCCATATCTTTTAACTGATTAACTTCGTTAATGAGATTATACTGGTAAGCTGACATAGTTTGAATGCCATTAAGTACAAAAACTTGCTCCCCTTCACGAGAATTCATTTTTCGCCCTTGTGGGTAGTTAATACAGCAATATTGGCAATCATCCTTTGGCCTATCTTCTGAGCGAGCAGTAAAACAACGAGCTGAATACGCTAACGGCAAATACCCCCATGAAAACACTTCACATTCAAATTGATCACGAATATTCACATCATCTGCTTGCATTAATATAGTTTTAAGCCAATCACCTGATAACTCTACGGGCATTAACCAACGGATCATGCCCTGTTTGAGCAAGACTTTTAACGTTGAAAGGTTATAACAGTTAATCGCGGATCCTGCGACAAATGGCATATTTAAATCATGCATTATTTGCACAGCACTTAAATCATTGGCTTCAACGAGCAAATCACCATTATCACAGAGTTTTTTTAATGTCACAATTTCAGCCGGTGACTCAAGTAAAGTCATAGTAGAGATAACAATCTGTTTATTGGTATCTTTTGCCACTTCACGCCCTAAACCTAACCAGTCTTTAGCTTTTAATTCTCGACGTTTTGAACAAACCGTTTCACCCAAATAAATAATATCTGCACTAGATTGTATTGCTTGTTGATAAAATGCTTCAACATCTGCTTTTGGCCAAAAGAACAAGCTTGGCCCAAGGGAAAATTTCATATGGTTTCCTAAAATTTTAAAATTGTTTTCGCGTTAGCCGCTATTGCCATTTTCGATGATACGCACCTAGCGTTGTTTGAGAGCCTTCTGATAGGTTTGCTAAGGTTTGCATCCAAGCACCTTCAACCTCAAAAGTGTTGGGGCTTTGCTGATATCTGTCCAGTGCCATTCGCCATGTTTTTGCTACTTGTTCTACATAGGCAGGGCTACGTTGCCGCCCTTCAATTTTAACCGAAACAATTCCCATCGCCATTAACTCGGGAATCAATTCCAAAGTATTTAAGCTAGTTGGCTCTTCTAGCGCGTGATAGACATCACCGTCAACATCAAACCGTCCTTTACAAAGCGTTGGATAACCTGCATTTTCATTTTCTTGGTATCTATCAATAAGTACATTGTTAAGACGAGATTCTAATCCTTGCTCTGTTTCTTGCCAACGTACATATTTAGCTGGAGAACAGGCTCCAACAGTATTAGGCGATTCACCAGTCATATAAGACGACAAATAACAGCGCCCTTCTGCCATAATGCACAAACTACCAAAAGCAAAAACCTCTAGAGGTACAGGGCTGGTCTTAGCAAGCTGTCGTACTTGCTGAACCGATAAAACTCGTGGCAATACTACGCGGTCAACAGCAAAGTTATTTTTAAAAAACTTGATCGCTTCTAAATTAGTCGTTGATGCTTGCACTGATACATGACGCTCTACATCAGGGTATTTATTAGCCGCGTAATCAAGCACGCCTAAATCAGCGATAATTAGCGCATCAGTGCCAATGTCAACTGCATTATCAACGGCTTTTTTCCAACGTTCTTCTCCGCTAGCATGGGCAAAGGTATTAATTGCCACATGTAGTTTTTTACCACGCTGGTGCACATAGTCTGCCGCTTTTGCTAATTTACCATCATTAAAGTTCAAACCGGCAAAATGCCTTGCATTGGTGTCATCTTTTAAACCGATATAAACTGCATCTGCGCCATTATCTATGGCAGTTTTTAAAGCAGGTAAATTACCAGCTGGGCATAATAGCTCCACAAAAACTCCTAAAACCATTTATCAAATTAAAAGGCACAGTCTATGTTTTTAATTAAAAAAGTTTATTGATGTGTATTAAAGAAAACTTGATCTGAGCCATAAAAATTTACAACATTGCTGCTAGAATACTAAAAATGCAAATTACCTGAGTATACCTGTGCTAAATTTACCTTCTTTACCACAATTAACGTCCACCATAACCACGCCGCATTCATTACTTTTAAAGCTACCATTACACATGAAAGCGAGCATGATAGAAGTAATGCCAAAACTATTGCGTCCTAGTTTACGTTTATTACCTTATAAAGCACAAAAAGCAGTGTTACTACCTGCCTTATCTTCAGTATTTCGTGAAGCACTTGATGACGGCGACTTTGATTTTTTACAAGGCAAATGGTTAAAAATATCAATTATTGATTTAGCATTAACATGGTGGTTAAGTTTTGATAAAGACAAACTCATCATGGCAAGTAGCCAAGATAACATTAGCGAAGATGTAAGTTTTAGCGCCACTGGGGATGATTTATTATTAATAGCGGGTAGAAAACAAGATCCAGACACCTTGTTTTTTCAACGTCGATTAAAAATTGAAGGCGATACTGAACTGGGCTTAGAAGTTAAAAACTTAATTGATGCTATTGATATTGAACAGTTACCTAGCACTGCACATTCTTTAGTTGATTATTGTGCCAATTTTTTGCAAACAACCCACGATGAGCTAAGTAACAACTAAGCTCATCGATAATCACAAAAGTTAGCACTATAGCATTGCAGCAAAGACTCTAGCTTTTTCAAGATCTTCAGGTGTGTCAACACCTTCAACGGGAACATTAGTGTTTGCCACAGCAACATGAATTGTTTCCCCTTGATAAAGCACTCTTAACTGCTCCAATGCTTCAATATGCTCTAAAGTACTACTAGGCCAGTTGACATAATCTTTAATAAAACCTGCACGATAAGCATATATACCAACATGACGTAGATAAAACTCCCCAATGTCTTCGATCTTATCGGTACCTAAAAAGCGTTCTCGGTCATAAGGAATCGTAGCACGTGAAAAATACAGCGCATAACCATCTTTATCGGTTACTACTTTTACTGCATTGGGGTTAAATGCTTCTTCAAGAGTGTCAATATTAATCGCTAAGGTAGACATGCGAGCCAGTTTACTGTGACCTGCTGAAGATAATTGACTGTGATGCTGATTGGCGAGGTTTTCAGCAACTTGTGCAATGTTTTCTGGTGGAATAAAGGGCTCATCACCTTGTACATTGACAATAATTTCATCATCCGAAAATCCGTACTTTTCCATCACCTCGGCTAAACGCTCTGTTCCAGATTGATGATCAGCACGTGTTCTACACACTTCACCACCAAAGCCGGTAACAACATTTTCAACGTCATCATTATCGGTAGCAACAATGATCTTACTCGCACCACTTAATTGTGCTTTTTCAACTACCCACTGAATCATAGGCTTGCCTGCTATATCAGCCAAGACTTTGCCTGGTAATCGCGAAGATTGATAACGAGCAGGAATAACAACAATAAAGGAAGTGCTTTTATCAGACATAGTTAAGCTTCCTGCTCATTAGTATCTTCATTAAGTGATCGCGCTTCAGTTTCAAGCAGCACGGGAATACCTTTATCAATTTTGTATGCTAGCTTATCAAATTGACAAATAAGCACTTGTTGCTCTTTGTTGTAATCTAATTTGCCTTTACATACAGGACAAGCCAAAATTTCCATTAATTTCGTATCAAAAATCATATTCTTTATCTCACTGCTTAGTATTAATTAGTTAAATCATTAGTGTTAACTGGCTTATAGTATTCGTTGTATTACGTTTTTTAACTGCTGCTGATCCTGTTGAGAAAACTGTGAATTGACCGGTAAATACCACCAATTTTCCAGAGCGAATGCTTGGCATTTTACCGCATCTTTCTCTGTCATTAATAGTGCTAAATCACTTTTAAACGTTACAAAGTCATCAAGGGTAAAATCTTTATGATCAACAAATCCTTGCGTTTGCAAAAGAGTAAAACCCAGTAGCTCTAAGGTATCAAAGAATCGCTGTGGAGAGCCTATGCCTGCTGCAGCATTTATTGAAGCATAACGCGTTAAAAAATCTGACAAAGGTATTTTTTTTGCTGTTTTTATATGAACAAGTTCACTGGCTGCTAGCTTCATATGTAATGAGTGTTCTTGTTGAGCTATTACATCACCGCCATTATAAATAAGGAGATCAGCTGTTTTCAGCCGCCAATGGCCTTCTCTTAGTGGCCCCGCTGGTAATAATAAACCATTTCCAGACAACCGTTTGCCATCCATAACAATAATTTCAAGGTCTCGTTGCAAACGATAATGCTGCAAACCATCATCACTGATAATAATATCACATCCTTGCTCAACTAATAGTTGAGCGCTAGCCACTCTATTTGGGCCAACTACCACAGGAACTTTAGTCCGTTGATAAATTAATATTGGCTCATCTCCAGCTTGTAAGGTGGTGCTTTGCTCATTAATTAAATACGGATAATGTTCGGCCTTACCACCATAGCCCCGTGAAATGACACCTGCACGTAAGCCCAAGGTTTGCGCTAACTCAACTAAATAGACAACAATAGGGGTTTTGCCATTACCGCCGACGCCAATATTACCGACGACAATGATTGGTATATCAACAGAATAAGACATTAAAACACCAGATTTATAGGCTATTCGTCTTAGAGTGCTTATTAACCAAAACAACAAAGTAAACGGAAACAATACTGGTACAAGTAACCACTTTGCTTTGTGCTTATCAAACCAAACTTGCTCTATTAGGCGCACAAAAACTCCAAATAACGTTGAAAACGAAAAGAAAATAAAGTTAATTGCATTATAAGTTATTCACATTGAAAATTATGAAGTTGTGAGTAAACCCCTTTGTTATCTAACAAAGATTGATGATTGCCTTGCTCGACAATTTTACCCTGCTCCATCACAATAATTTTATCGGCATTTTCTATGGTTGATAATCGATGGGCAATCACAATTGACGTTCGGTTTTGTTGTAAGGTTTGTAGTGCATCTTGAATATGACGTTCAGATTCATTATCTAAAGCACTGGTTGCTTCATCTAAAATTAAAAATGGCGCATCACACAATAGTGCTCTTGCGATAGCAACACGCTGCCTTTGCCCACCAGATAGCAAAGAACCGTTTTCGCCAATATTAGTCTCAAGACCTTGCGGCATGTTTTGTGCAAATTCCATTACATGAGCACTTTTAGCCGCCGCAACAATTTCTTCTTGTGTTGCTTCGGGTTTCCCGTAAGCAATATTATTTGCCAATGAGTCATTAAATAGCACCACTTGCTGAGAAACATAGGCGAACTGGTGGCGTAAATCTTTTAAGTGATATTGTTCAATATTGACATCATCAATAAGTATTTGACCGTTACTGGCATTATAAAAACGTAATAACAACGCACTGGCCGTAGACTTACCGCTACCAGAACGCCCCACAAAAGCTAAGGTTTGGCCCGGGGTTAAGTCAAATGAAATATCTTCAAGTGCCCAATTATTCTCTTTATTATTGACATCATAATCATAAGCAAAATCAACTTGTTTAAAGGCAATTTTCCCACGCGCTTTATTAAGATTAAGCGTTCCAGTATCTTTCTCTTTTTCTTGATCTAATACCGAAAAAATACTGATACAAGCGGCCATGCCCTTTTGAAATTCACTATTGACATTCGTTAGCATCTTTAAAGGTCTTAACAGCATAGTCATATAAGTAATAACACTAATAAAACTACCCGCAGATATGCTGTCACGCAAAGAATCAGAATTTATGGCGTAAAAAACAAAAGCTAACGCAAACGATGCGATAATTTGAATAACAGGCACGCTGCCTGCTTGGGTGGCAACAAGCTTCATTCGTTGCTGTCTATTGTGTTTATTTATCTGTTCAAAACGTTTAAATTCTTTTTCTTGACCACCAAAGGTGAGAACAACTTTATGACCATTAAAGGTTTGCTCTGCCGCAGTGGTGACTTCTCCCATAGCCCCTTGAATATTTTTACTCACCTTTCGAAAACGTTTTGATACCATGTTGACAATAAAAGCAATCACAGGTGTTATCAGCAAAAAAATAATCGACAGTTGCCAACTGATATAAAACATCAAACCAATCAAGCCAAGAACAAAAGCACTTTGTTGTACAATAACTAAAATAGATTTACTCACTGAATTCAACACTTGTTCAGTATCAAAGGTTAATTTAGAAATTAAGTTGCCCGTAGACTCTTTATCATGAAAGGCGACCGGCATTGTCATAATGTGTTCAAATAAGTGTTGCTTTAAATCAGTGACTACATGGTTGCCCATCCAAGACAAACAATAATTGGCAATAAAATGAAAAAGACCACGAAAAATAAAAGCTACGACAACAAAAACAGGCGCCCACTTCATAAACTCAGGATTGGCACCTTCAAGACCTTCATCAATTAGCGGTTGTAATTTAGATAAAAAATAGACATCGATGGCGGCGTAGCCCAACATACCAACAATGGCGGCAAAAAAGCCTAGTTTATAAGGCTTAGCATAAGAAAGTAGTCGTCTAAAATTTTGCCAAATGCTTGTTGATGTCTTTGCTACTGCGATATTTTTAGAAGAGGAGTGTGCCATTGGCGTAACTTATAGAATAAAGTATCAATAAACGCGCATTTTAACTTGATTTTACTTTGTCGCCAACTACTTATGTGAATGGTTTACTTTGCAAACCAAAATGGCCACAGATCATCATGATAATTTTGCACCTTAATGCCTTGTTTAATGTCCTGATTTGAAAGATTAATAATAACCTGCCCCACCTTGGCAGTATTAATCAACTCTATGTTTTCTTGCTTATATCGCCTAACAACCTCATCGACAGGCATTTGCCAACGGTTTAAAAAACCCGCGCTCACGACAGCAATTTGAGGTGAAATATGGCTAATAAAGTTTCTACTCGATGAGGTTTTTGAGCCATGATGTGGCACGATGAGTACATCAGCACTTAAATGTGGATACATTTTAATTAATGCCTGTTCTGTTTTTTTTGAAATGTCCCCTGTAAGTAATACTTTGTACCTTGGAGTAGAGACTAACAAGACACAAGAATCATCATTTTCTTTACCCTGCAGCGTTTGTGGCCATAACATATCAACCCTTAAACCGTTCCAATCAAATGATCTCCCCTGTTGACAAAACTGAGCATTGGTAAGGGCATCATCATTGATGATAAGCGTTTTGATTGGTAGTGCTTTTTGTAATTGAGCTAAACCACCCGCATGGTCATTGTCACTATGACTGATAATGACTTTATCTAACGAGTTTATTCCTTGATATTGCAGATAAGGTAATATTACTGATTCTGCCATATTAAAGCCACTAGGATAGGCTGCTCCCGTATCATATAACATGGCATTATTCTGGAATTTAAGTAACACCGACAATCCCTGACCCACATCAAAAACAACAAGTTGCCAATTAACATCAACACGAACAGAGTGATGTGCTGGGGATAAAAAGCTAAACGAAGGGGTTTTAATGGATAAAATAGCCATGAAAGTAACAACAGCAAAAGCTCCCTTTAGCCAGCGTTTATTGTGGTATCTAGCACTAGGTACAACAAATAGAAGTATTGCCGTTATAATACCTAACACTATCAATAACTGTTGCTCACTGCTAGATAACGTAACCAACGCCCACGGGCATTTAGCTAACCATGTTAAGTATTGCCATAACCATGATAAAGACGTTAAGGTAAAATTCATCAACGTTTGCGACAGCGCTGGTGAAAAAAACATCAACAACACTGAGAACAAACACAATGGAATAGATATAAAGCTCATCCATGGCACTGCTATCATGTTAGCCAATAAAGCTACCGTAGAAACTTGCCCAAATAATAATGCCGTTATTGGCAATAAGATCACGGTTAAACTGAGTTGAATAACAACGAGGCCTTTCATAAATCGCCAAAGCTTATTCCCTTTGATCAGATAAAACTTAAAACGCCATAGGCTAATGAAAATAACAGTGACAGCATAAACAGATAACCAAAAACTTGCGCTAAACAAACTAAAAGGCGTTGAAATGGTAATAATAAACAAAGTGATTAATAACCAGCGCCCAATTGAGATTTTAATAGCCATCATTCTAGTTACCCAATAGAGTATCAGCATGATCACCGCTCTTAACGTCGGTAGTGAAAATCCTGCTAAATAAGCATATATCAGTGCGCAACAAAGGCTAAGAGCAACAGCTAAATAACGACTATTAAAAGAGGATAATGTAGATGCTTGATAAATTGCTGTTAACGGTATTACTCGAATCAACAACACAATAAACAAGTAACTTGTTGAAGCAACTAAACCTATATGTAACCCTGAAATAGCAATTAAATGTCCTGTACCCGTAGACGTCAATACATGCCATAAGTTAGCCTCACTATCAGCATGTAACTGAGATCTTTCTCCAAAGCCAAGCGCCAGCAATAAAGGGGATAGTTGATGCGCGGGTAAAAGCGTGCGGTAGCCATTAAAAAGTTGTTGTCGTAAACTGATATTTTGATCAATTATCCGGTTCGATTTTTGGTTAATAACATAACCGGTTGCTAATATTTCTTTACTTCGAAGCCATGTTTGATAACTAAAGCTACCTAAATTAGCCAAACCATGTGCTGGTTTAAACTTAATAGTTAACTGTAGCGTTTGACCTTGCTCAACAATAAAATTCGGGGTTTTCCAACTAAGTCTCATCACAATAGGGCGATTCAATACTTGTGTATTTAATTGAGTAACTTGAATGGTAAAGCGGGTACGCTTTTCACTAACCTGAGAAGTTGGTGAATCAGCTTTAGTCAGATTACTAGGCACTAAACTAATAACATTTCCTTCTACAAACTGAGTTTTTTTTGCAAGTGTATTTGCATCTAAATGGTTATCTTGCCAAATTGATTGATATTGCATAGCACAGAACAACATCCAGCTTGCCCCAAAGAGTCCCCCTGAGGTAAAACGCAATGGTTTACAGCAGAAAAAAATGATTGAAAGCAATATAAGCAAAAATAACGCAAAAAAATCTGGCACTATAGGTAGAAATAGTGACAATATAGCACCGAAAAAAAAACTAGCTAACCACCAATCCATAGTGAGTAAAATACTTCCTGTATTGTGTATATCGTTAGTTTAAGTAGATAAACGAATTTAAAATTATAGTAAGTATATGCCAAAAAAGATAATTAAGCGTTTAATGCCCGACCACAAAGACATTAAAGATAATAAATATTTAAAAGTTTTTGGTAACTTGCTACATAACCCACATTTATGGCACATGAATCGTCACTCTGTGGCAAAAGCTTTTGCAATAGGCTTATTTTTTGCCTTCATCCCTGTGCCTTTTCAAATGATTTTAGCCGCTGGTACAGCAATTATTGTGCATGGAAACTTACCACTTTCAATTGCTTTAGTGTGGATAACGAATCCGCTTACTATACCAGCTATATTTTATTCCTGTTATGTTGTAGGAACTTGGATTGTAGGAGAACCTGCACAAGCGTTTGCTTTTGAAGCAAGTTGGCAATGGGTGGTAGACAGCTTATCAACCATTGGGCCTTCGTTCTTATTAGGCTGTGGTGTTTTAGCCTCTATTTTCGGTGTTATCGGTTACTTTGGTATTCAAGCATTATGGCGTTACAGCGTCATTAAAGCATGGAAACAGCGTAAAAATAGACATTAAATACTATTTTACTCTGCGGTCAACTTTCAGTCGATGGTCTGTTAATAGAAAAGTGCTCATAAGCTCTATCTGTTGCAATACGCCCTCTGGGTGTTCTTTGCAAAAAACCTTGCTGAATTAAAAAAGGCTCAAGCACATCTTCAATGGTTTCTCGCGCTTCACCGATTGCAGCAGCTACGTTATCAAGGCCAACGGGACCACCCATAAATTTATCAATGATGGCATGAAGTAATTTTCTATCCATGATATCAAAGCCCTCATTGTCAACTTCTAACATATCTAATGCCGCTGCCGCTGTATTTTGATTGACTAACCCATGGGTTTTTATATCAGCATAATCTCGAACTCGACGTAATAGTCGGTTAGCAATTCGTGGCGTACCTCGAGAACGTTTCGCGACTTCTAATGCCCCTTGCTGATCAATATTCAATTTAAGAAAGTGCGCTGAACGCTTAACGATGGCCGTAAGCTCTTTGACATTATAAAACTCTAACCGTTGAACGATACCAAATCTATCTCTCAGTGGTGACGTTAATGCTCCAGCACGCGTGGTAGCGCCAATTAATGTAAATGGCGGCAAATCTAATTTTATTGAACGAGCAGCCGGCCCCTCACCAATCATGATATCCAATTGGTAATCTTCCATAGCAGGGTAAAGCACTTCTTCAACAACGGGGCTTAAACGATGAATTTCATCGATGAATAAAATATCGTTTTCTTCTAAGTTTGTTAATAATGCCGCTAAATCGCCGGCTTTTTCTAATACTGGCCCTGATGTCACTCGAATGTTGACGCCCATTTCATTGGCAACAATATTAGCCAGCGTTGTTTTCCCAAGCCCTGGTGGACCAAAAATCAATAAGTGGTCAAGTGGCTCATGACGTTTTTTAGCTGCTGGAATAAAGATTTCCATCTGGGCTTTAACATGGTTTTGTCCCATATAGTCAATAAGCATTTTCGGGCGAATAGCACGGTCAACACCTTCATCTTCAATGCTTGCAATTGGCTCAATTAAGCGATCCGCTTCTATCATTATGTCCTACTTCTAAAAATATTGAATAATTAGTGATTAAATAAACTGGTCTTCAACTTATAACATTGACTTTAACGCTAAACGTATTATGTTTTCACTTTTCATGTCATCACTATATACCATTTTCACTGCTTTATCAGCTTGGGCTGGTTTATAACCCAGTGAAATCAAGGCATTAATCGCATCACCTCGATGATCATTAACACTAGTCGCAAACGTTTGAACCGCCTCTAATGGGGTAGACAAGGTATCTGTCACTGGTGTGCTAACATTAACTTTCCAGTCTTTTAAACGATCTCGCATTTCAATTAATAGCCGCTCCGCAGTTTTTTTACCTACCCCTGGAATTTTCACAATGCCAGTAACATCATCATGGGCGACACAATTGACAAACTGATCCGCTGACATAGCCGATAACACAGCTAAAGCTAATTTAGGGCCAACACCATTAACCTTGATAAGTAATCTAAAAAGTTTACGCTCTGTCGTATTGGCAAAACCATATAATAATTGTGCATCTTCACGAACAACAAAATGAGTGTAGATTATCGTTTGCTCATTAAGCTCAGGTAGCGCATAAATGCTAGTCATTGGCATAGTGACCTCATAACCAACGCCACCACACTCTATGAGAACTTCAGGAGGGAATTTTTCAGCTAAAATGCCGGACAAGCGACCAATCAAAACAAATACCTAACGATTATTATCAATATACAAAATCATAACACTAGATATTTATACAGTAAATAGTTTTATTTTTAGCTGTGCGTTTTGATGATTAACAATAACGACAATATTTGAAAGCTATCGTAACCTGCCACGTACCGTTTTATTTGCTTGCCCAGCAAGTTTATCAAGACTTTCATGGCTATTAGCGTGGCATAGTGCAACCGCAAGTGCATCTGCAGCATCTGACTGAGGGGTACCAGGTAAGTTAAGAATTGTTTTCACCATGTGTTGAACTTGTGTTTTATCTGCGCCACCGGTACCAACGACAGCCTGTTTAATTTGTCTTGCAGAGTATTCACTGATCACTAAACCATTATTGGTAGCGGCAACAATTGCTGCGCCTCGTGCTTGTCCAAGTTTTAATGCCGAATCAGGATTCTTTGCCATAAAGACTTGCTCAATCGCGAACATATCAGGTTTGAATTGAAGAATTATTTCTGAAACACCTGAGAATATCGTTTGTAAGCGAGCACCAAGATCTTCACCTTGGCTAAGTGCTTTAATACAACCACTGCCTAAATAGGTATATGATCTACCTTGTTTTTTGATCACCCCATAACCAGTAAATCGTGAGCCAGGGTCAATTCCAAGAATAATAGACATGTTATATCAGGTGCTCTATTAATTAACTAAGTCGCAATACATAAAAGGCTTCTTAGCTTATTCTACGTTCATTGAAGCATAACGCGCTCAGGATAAACACGCTTAATTGTGTATATCCTGAGTACGAATTACCATCAGTAGAAATGTTATAACTCTTCTTTAGTGGCTTCTTTAGTGACTTTAATCCCGAGCTCAGCCAATTGAGCAAGATTAGCATTACCGGGCGCATTTGTTAAAGGACAAGCTGCTGTCGTTGTTTTTGGGAACGCCATAACTTCACGAATTGAGCTGGCGCCTGTCATTAGCATCACTAACCTGTCTAAACCAAACGCTAAACCGGCATGCGGTGGAGCACCATATTGTAATGCTTCAAGTAAGAAACCAAATTTCTCTTGCGCTTCTTGATCATTAATGCCTAAAATTCTAAATGCTGCTGATTGCATGGCTTGATCATGAATACGTACAGAGCCACCGCCTAATTCGCAACCGTTTAAAACCATGTCGTAAGCATCAGATAAAGCGCCAATAGGGTTGGCTTCAAGCTCTTGTGGTGTTAGGTTAGTTGGCGCAGTAAAGGGATGATGCAGAGCATGCATTTGACCATCAATTTCTTCAAACATCGGGAAATCAACAACCCATAAAGGTTTCCAATCACCGGTGAGTAAACCTAAATCTTCACCAATTTTTAAACGCAATGCACCAAGCGCTTCAGTGACTACATTGTAATTATCTGCACCAAAGAAAATGATATCACCTGTTTGTGCATTAGTACGCTCAAGTAGCGTATTAACCGCGTCTTCATTTAAGAATTTTAAAATTGGTGATTGTAAACCTTCTAAGCCTTTACCAAGATCATTTACTTTTAACCAAGGCATACCTTTGGCACCATAAATACCAACGAACTTAGTTAAATCATCTATTTTCTTTCGAGAAAAGTGACTTGCACCTTGCGGCACACAAATAACAGACACCCGCCCTTTTGCGTCATTAGCAGGGCCAGAGAACACTTTAAACTCAACATCCTTTAAAATATCAGCGACATCAACAATTTCAAGTGGGTTACGTAAGTCTGGTTTATCAGAGCCATAACGTGCCATTGCTTCAGCATAAGGCATGCGAGGAAATTCGCCTAAATCAACATCAAGTAACTCCAAAAATAATTCACGGATCATTTTTTCAGTCACTTCCATGACCTGTTCACTGGTCATAAAAGAAGTTTCAATATCAATTTGAGTGAATTCAGGTTGTCTATCGGCACGTAAGTCTTCGTCACGGAAACACTTAACGATTTGATAGTAACGCTCCATACCTGACATCATCAGTAATTGTTTAAACAATTGAGGCGATTGTGGTAGGGCAAAAAACTGCCCTTTATGCGTACGACTAGGAACTAAATAATCACGTGCACCTTCTGGCGTAGCAGCGGTTAGTATGGGAGTTTCTATATCAAGAAAACCTTGAGACTCCAAAGAACTACGCACTTTAGAAGTCACTTTTGCACGAAAACGCATACGTTCAGTCATTTCACTACGACGTAAATCAAGGTAGCGATATTTTAAACGTTGCTCTTCTGAGTTAGTTTGGTTTGAGTCAAGTGGTAATGGTGCTGATTTATTTAGTATGGTTAACTCTAAACCTAAAACTTCAATAGCTCCCGTTTTCAGACCTTTATTCACTTGTCCTTCTGGACGAGCACGCACTTTACCTTTTAATTGCACACAAAACTCATTGCGTAATGTATTTGCTATAGCAAGTACCTCAGGTAGGTCTGGGTCATAAACCACTTGAACTAAACCTTCTCGGTCTCGAAGATCTAGAAATATAACCGCCCCTAAGTCACGACGACGATTTACCCAGCCACAAAGAGTGACTTCTTGACCAATATGAGATTCATTAACCTCACCACAATAAAGACTACGCATGAATTTTGCCTTGATAATTACGAAAAATAAGGCTTATATTGATATTACAAGCCTATAAATGTGGCATATTATAAAGCAAAGATTAGTAAAGTCACCCTAGTTAGATTTAAATCTATAGTGATTTTTTCCGGCTGATTTAACTTGGTACATGAGTGTATCAGCTTCTTTGAGTAAATCGGTTTCATTTAGGCCATTTTCAGGATAAAGCGCAATGCCAATACTACAGCCTATTTGTACAGTTTCTGCCGATAAGTCAAATGGAAGTTGCATTAACTCCAAGACTTTTTCTGCTACATAGGCCGCTTCATTGTGCGCATGAAGCCCTGTTAGCAGTAAGACAAATTCATCACCACCAAAACGCACTACAGTATCTGATTTACGTACACAGGATTTTAGCCTCTGAGCGACAATAAGCAGCAATTCATCACCAACATGGTGTCCGTAAGTATCATTCACTTCTTTAAAACTATCTAAATCAAGAAAAAGCACCGCTAACATGAGCGATTGTCTTTGATGAAATTCTATTGCGGTATTTAATCTATCGGTTAATAGTACACGGTTTGCTAAACCTGTCAGTCCGTCATGAGTTGCCATATGTTTCATACTTTTTTCAAGTTCGACACGACTTTTAATTTCCCTATTTAAACGTCTATTCCAAAGGATAATAATAACGAGGACAACAAAAATGAATATAAAGGCTTGTAATGCCACACGTTTAACTACGCCTTTATTAAATCCAGTATTAATATCAATACTAAACCATTTTTCGTAAATATTATTTTTCTCTTCATCAGAAATAGTCAACAAAGCTTTATCCATAATACTTTGTAGCTCCCTTTTTTCTTTATTAATACCTAGGTAACTTCGGTTAACGGGAACTCCTTCTATAAGTGATATCATCAAAGTCACTAAACTTTCTTGTTTTAAGAGCTGAGAAGCCGACGTAACGGTGTCAATTAAACCTTCTATTTTTCCTTGTTGTAATAATAATAAACCTTCCTCTCTGTCTTTCACTATGACCAGACGAATTAATGGGTGTTGTTCTCGTATATAGCTAATCAGATTTGCGTGTCTAGGTATTGCCAACCTTTTATCATAAAAGCTTTTTAATTCTGGTTGAGAGCCAAAAAATTGAGGATGCAAAATTGCCCATGGTGTTTGCCAGTAAGCTGTTGAAGCTAGTAGCTGATTTTTTTTTGATTCGCGCGGCGTATAGTTGGAAATCATATCAATATTACCCGCTAGTATGTTTTCATAAAGCTGTGACCATGAATCATAAGCAATAAAGTTAAAGTGAAACTCAGTACGGTCAGTAATTAAATCGAAAATATCGCGATCAATACCTGAAAAATCACCTTCTGGGGTGATAAACCCCACAGGTGCTCGCGATGTTAATACGCCAACATCAACTTGCCTATTTCGCGAAATAAACGCCTTTTCGTCGGGCGATAGAGACACTTTTTTATGTAAATTTTTATAATAATGACTGCCTACATCTAGCCAACGATTTTCAATACTAACCAGCTGCTCATGTGGTATAAGCTTAAAACCTTCATTGATGATGTTGGCTAAACGGGTATTATCTTTTTTTAGCAGTGGAGAAATCACTGAAATAAATACAGGCGCATCAAGTACATAAAAATGCAATTGTAAATTTGCACTTAAAAGCTTGCGGTTCATAAAGCCTACATGACCAACAAAAGCATCAATTTCATTTAATTCTGCAGCTTTAAATAAGCTATCAATTGTTAGATATTCTTGAACGTTAAGTTTGGGATATTTTCGTTTTAATTCTCTTTTAATAGGTGATTTTTTCCATATACCTACTTTGTACTTTTTTTTCTTTGATTTTTCTTGTTCAAAATAATGTAGCGAATCAACATCAGGAAGATGTGCATTAACAAAAACTTTTGCTTGAGATTGATATATAACCTGAGCCAATAAAAACTTATTCTCATCTACCCACTCATCAGGGATAGCAACCAACGCATCTAACTTATTATGCTCGATAAGGGCATAGCTCTCCTCAACACTACTAACCACAAAGTTAATTTTGGTATCCGTATGCTCAGCCCAAAGCCGCCATAAATCTATAAAAAGTCCTTGTGGCTTGCCACTTGGAGATAATGCAGAGTAAGGCGGATAATCAGGGAAAAAGCCTAATGCTAAACTGTCAGTATGTTTATCAATACCAAACCACTTTCGTTCTATCGCTGATTTTTCTTCACGGGTTATTTTACCCAAACCTTGGTTAATAAATTCAAGTAGCGCGTGGTTATTCTTAGCTACCGCCACACCAAAGTCCCCTTGTTGATAACGCAAACGCTTATGGGGTGGGAACATGGATGTTAATTGCTGGTAGTACTGATAATTAGTACCTAACTTTTCAAGGCCAGTAAACACTAAAATATCTTTTTGAAGTGCAGCTTTATATAGTTCATGTCTTGTTTGATACTTTTTATGCTCAAGTTGCGGAAAACTTTTAAGGAGCATATCAATATGAGCAGAGCCATTCACCACCCCAATAGCGTAAGGGCGAAGATCGTCTATATTTTTTACTTGCGATAATTCATTACTTACATAAACATGAGCATATAAAGGGAATAATGGCTCAGTAAAAGCCAATGCCTCTTTTCTACTGTCAATAATTGAAAGCCCTGCATGAATGTCAATTTTACCTTTTTCTACTTGCGATAGGGTTTCGAGCCATGGCAACTCTACAAATTTAATCTCAACATTTTGTCTTTTTGCCCATAAACGCCATAAATCTGGCATTACACCTGCTGGACGGCCATCTTGATCTAAAAATTGATAGGGAAATGAAGTTTTATTCAGTGCAATAGTTAAAGGAGAGTGAGTTATAGTCTTACGTTCTTCAGACTCATAAGCCACTGCAGTAAAACTAACATTAATCAGCATAATTGCTGATAGCAGTATTTTACTTAAGTGATTAAACCAAGACTCTGTCAAAATTTGTGTTATATATTTATTTTTATATCGGTTAAAATAAATCAACCCCTTTACTAACATAAAAGCCATGCCCAATACTGATACTGATTTAATTTATTCCAGCCCTAAAGCACAAGTAAAGGATTTTACTTTTGATGCTCAGGTTGTTGAAGTTTTTCCAGATATGATTTCACGCTCTGTCCCTGGATACAACACTATTATTGACACAATTGGCAGACTAAGCCAACAGTTTGCCAAAAAAGATACCTTTATTTATGACTTAGGCTGTTCGTTAGGCGCCGCTACATTAGCAATGCGTAAAAAAATAAGTGTTCCTAATTGCAAAATTATCGCTGTTGACAATTCTACTGCCATGGTCGAACGCTGCAAAATGCATATTAACGCCTTTAAAGGTGATACCAAAGTTGAGATAATTGAAGGGAATATTCAAGACATTATAATAGAAAATGCCTCCATGGCAGTGTTAAATTTCACCTTACAATTTATAGACAAAGCTGACCGGCAATCATTAATCAATAACATTGCTCAAGGATTAAATCCTGGAGGTTTGTTAATTATTTCTGAAAAGGTATCCCATGGTGACTTATGTATTGACGAACAATTAATTGCTTTACATCATGATTTTAAACGTGCCAATGGTTATAGCGAATTAGAGGTTGCCCAAAAACGTACAGCCCTTGAAAATGTCATGCGCACAGATTCCGTAGAACAACACATAACACGTTTAAAGGCAGCCGGATTTAGCCATGTATCACCTTGGTTCCAATGTTTTAATTTTATTTCATTTATAGCTATTAAATAAACAGCTCAAGCAAAGAATCTATGACAAATTTCAATCTTTTTTTCCAACAAATTGCCACAAACCGTTTAAGCCAATGGTTGCACTCCTTACCCGCACAACTCAATGATTGGCAAAAAAACAACTTACACGGTGAATTTAAACATTGGCAGAAAACCATTGATGCCTTACCTAAGACTAGTAATAACAATAGCCAAACAGATTTACTCAATAGCGTCAAAGTGGGTGAAAAAGGCGACTTCTCTGAAGGCGAGTATAAGCGTTTAGAAAATTTACTAAAAAAACTAAAACCTTGGCGCAAAGGCCCATACCATATTCATGGGTTGCATATAGATACAGAATGGCGCAGTGACTTTAAATGGGAACGATTAGCTGAGCATATTAGTGATTTATCGGGGAAATATGTACTCGATATAGGCTGTGGTAGCGGCTACCATTTATGGCGAATGCGCGGTGCTGGTGCTAAATTTGTTGTTGGTATTGACCCCACTCAGTTATTTTTGATGCAATTTAATGCTATTCAACACTTTATTCAAGACAACAACGTTAACTTACTTCCTTTAGGGGTTGAACAATTACCTGAGTTATCAGCATTTGATACCGTTTTTTCCATGGGAGTATTATATCATCGTCGCTCACCTATTGATTTTTTATATCAGTTAAAATCTCAGCTTGTTGATGGCGGTGAACTAGTACTCGAAACGTTGATTGTTGACGGTGACGAAAATACAGTTTTAGTGCCGGGAGAGCGTTATGCAAAAATGCGCAATGTTTGGTTCTTACCCAGCAGCAAAGCCATGTGTGCATGGCTTGAACGATGTGGATTTAAAAACATTCGTGTTGTTAATACTGATATTACAGCTATAGAAGAACAGCGAAAAACACCATGGATAGACACAGAGTCGTTGTCTGATTTTTTAGATCCAAAAGATAAAAGTAAAACGATTGAAGGTTACCCTGCCCCACAACGTGCAATTTTTATCGCTAATAAATAAACTTCTAGAGCAAATATTTATTAAGTATTTGCTGGTATTTCCTACTGGCTTTAATTTTTGCCAAACCACGGTTAAAGGCCTCACAGTCTTCTTTCACTTTAAAGCCTGCTTAATAATTTCTAGGAGGAAACACCCCATGTATCTTATAAGGCTTAAGGTATCGTTCTGCTTTGTGATTGCGTAAAAAACATTTAAAAATACTGAGTTCCAACACTAACGCTTGCGTTCTTTTAGCAAATAACATTTGTATTTGCCTCCTTTGATCTGACATCTCACGATATTCACTCACTTGTTTTATAGCATTGGCATAATCAGTACCTAAAAATTTACTAGCCATCTGAAAAGCAATAACTTTCTTCCCTTGTAAATCAGATAAGTTATTAATGGTAACTTTATCTTCTTGTAAAGTAACAACAACATTCCAGCATTTAATATAAGGTTCTGAAATAAAGACATTTTCACTCTGATATTCACTTGGTAATGTTACAATGCCATCGCTTTACCACCTTTCTACATTTGAAAAACTACGAGCTAATGATGCGTGGGAAAAATGCACTGCTGTATTTTCTTCAAGAAAAACAGCCTTGATTAAATCTAACTGAACACCTGAATTCTTTGGACTATTTTCAATAACAAAAGGAGCCCTAGTAAGCCCAGCGGTTAGCTCAATAGCTTCAAAAGATAAGGCAAGAGAAGAATATCTGCATAAAGTAGTATGCTACTTTTGCACTGATGTTGTTCCAGTAAAGTCCCAAACATTTATGAAAGATCATCTATGTTAGCCAAACACCCCTGTTCAAACAAATCCAACAAAATTTCAACTTCTTTCATTTGCGCCTTATACACTTCAACCTTTGCGGCTAATCTATTTTTCACAGACACAAATTCAGGATTATGAAATTTAAGTTCATCGCAAGCTTTAAAATAAGCTGTGATTACATCGGCAGCTTTCACTAGTTTTTTGTATTCTAGGTCTACATCTTTTTGAACAAGCAGCCCTTTAAATAAAGGTTTAAGCTTATCTGGCAGAGAATCTAAACACTCTAACTCTGCCATATCTTCAATCTTTTTAAACTCTTCAGTCAATGCAGGAGTACTGTATTTTGTTACATGATTAATATCTTGCAACTTAGTTTCTGATACTTCGTGATAAAGTGCTACTGTTGCAGCGCGTTCAGGGTTGATATCACCACCACAATAAACATTCCTTACTGTTGCCAATAAATGTGCAATAACAGCGACTTGATGGCTATGCTCAGCAACATTTTCTTCTTTAACCAAGTGCATGGGCGACCAACGTTTAATCAAATTCATCCGCAAAATCCATGCTAAAAACGAGCTATTTTTCATAATTTATGATCTTATTAATTTAGTTTTACTTATCATATCAACACTTCTTTAAGGTACAACTAAAGATTTAAAACAAATACGTTATTTTTGATGTAGCGCTAGTTTTATTTTTCCTGTGCAAATTGTGTGTGGGGGGGGAAGGAAGGAGTTCAATGTCTTTTTAACCTAAAAGCTAAAAATAACTTAGACATAAAAACCCCACTGACATTAACGAGAGCCCATTTAAAACCCTAATATGTTTTTCATCAACCACCACTAAAAATCAATACTACTGGCTTGTTCTAACTAGTATTTTTCAGTGTTGGTAGTATAAAATGATATAAATAGTTAGACTGTTGTATCAATACATTTTATTTTCCTCACTCAACCAGTGGTAACGGGTTTTATTTATGAATTACAATCAAAAATTAAAAACAATTCGCGCTCGCTCATCCTCGATTGAAGGAAGGTGTTTTAATGAAGAAATGGAGAGCGACCGCGGCCGAGCAATAAACTCCGCTGCCGTTCGACGATTACAACAAAAAACCCAGGTATTTCCCCTTGAGACCAATGCTGCAGTAAGAAGCCGATTAACCCATTCACTTGAAGTACAACAAGTCGGCCGCTATATCAGTAAAATTATCATCAAAGAATTTTCAAATAAAGGACAGCTATCAGCACTTGGTATCGCAGGAAATACTGATGGTTTTATAAGTGCCATAGAGGTAGCGTGTTTACTGCATGATATTGGCAACCCTGCGTTTGGGCATTTTGGTGAGGAAGCGATAAATCTTTGGGGTAGTAAAACACTCGCACCAATATTTAAACAACGATTTTCGAGCGAAGCACATTGCCAAAAACTCATAAAAGACTTATCTAATTTTGAAGGAAACGCACAGGCATTAAGACTACTGCATAATCTTCAATCCCTTAATTTAACCTACACTCAATTAGCTTGCTTGATAAAATACACCCGCGGTGCATACGAAGATGAACCAGAAAAAAATAATAACTATGCCTATCGAAAGAAAAAACCAGGTTTTTACTTTTCAGAAAAAGAGTTATTTGAAGAAATAAAACTCGCACTTTCTATCAAAGATGGCTGCCGGTTTCCTTTAACCTACATTATGGAAGCCGCGGATGATATTTCCTATTGTATTGCCGATATTGATGATGCCATCGATAAAGGGATTTTGAGCGTTGATCAACTACATCATGAAATTCAGAAAACATGGCAAAAGTTTAAAGAAGATCCAAATATCAAAAAAACAGTCGTTGAGAGTGGTTATTTACTGAAAATAGCCGAACAAGCATACCAGCAATATCACAATGAATCCTATAATAAAGATCATGCTTATATTCTTACCTTGCGGACAACACTTGTTAATGATCTGTCAAAATATGCAGCAAAAAGATTTATTGAAAATCATCAGCAAATTTTTGATGGTGAATTAGATGAGTCATTACTCGATGGCAATGACGAATTCAACCTAGCTACAAAAACTTTCAAAAAGGTGGCCATCAATAACATATTTAACAGCAAAGAAATAGAAAACCTTGAGCTTAAGGGTTATGCGGTCATTTCAGGTTTACTGAATATTTACACACCATTGATTGAATTAAACTATGAAGAATTCAAAACCCTTTTCACTAAAAACAATTTAAAATCGCATCCAATTGAAAGCAGACTTTTTCATAAATTATCAAGTAAACATAAAGCTAGGTATAAAGAGGATACTAAGGGGACTTTTAATCAATCTACTCCTTCAACTCAATCTAAAATGATGGAGCTTTACGCCAGAACTAGGCTTGTTCTAGATTATATTAGCGGCATGACAGATCAATTTGCCTTGGAAGAGTTTCAAAATTTAACCGCGATTATCTAGTAGACTTTTAACTAATTTAATCTTATATTTCAATTTCTTAAAACGCAAATAATCACTAAGTACTCAATACAGATATGCTAGATATATATGCAGGAAGCTCCGCCTTAAAAACCATTCAAGAACACGGCTTTAAACAAGAGCTATTTACAAACTTTTTAGGGGCCAGTGGTGGTCCTAAATGGTTTTCGCTTTTCGGCTTAGATAAATATTTTTTTGGGGAGTTTTTTCAAGGTAGAAGTACTGAACTTAATGTAATAGGCTCTTCAGCAGGCGCCTTTAGAGCAGCCTGTTTCGCTCAAAAAAATCCTGTTGAAGCAATATCTCGTTTAGCTCAAAATTATGCTCATACTCGTTATAACAAAACTCCTAGTGCTGATGATATTTCACAATCGGCTGTTAGTATGTTGGATCATCTTTTTCAAGATAAAGGCATTGATGAGGTCATTAACAACCCCATTATTAAAGCACACTTTATTGTAGCTAAAAGTTATGGTTTGACCAGCTTTGAAAATAAACTAGTACAAGGGGTTGGGCTATTAGGCAGTATGCTGCTTAATAAAGTAAGTCGAAAACTCTTAACACTACAATATGATCGTTATATTTATCGACCTAAATCTAGCACATTAAAAATTTCTGATCCGTACAAAATAACCAGCCATTACGTCGACTTTACGCCAGAAAACATTAGCGAAGCATTACTCGCTTCAGGTTCAATTCCTATGGTAATGAATGGCATAAAAAATATTAGCGGGTCACCAAAAGGTATTTATCGTGATGGAGGGATTATTGATTATCATTTTGACTTTTCTTTAACACATAAAGCACAGGGGTTAACACTCTACCCTCACTTTAACCCTACACCTAAAGCGGGTTGGTTTGATAAGTCATCAAATAGACAAGTGCTCGCTAAGAGTTATAAAGATACTGTTTTGTTGGTGCCTTCCGCTCAATTTATCGCGTCACTGCCTTATCAAAAAATTCCAGATAGAGATGATTTTAAACATTTAGATACTGATGTGCGCATTAAATATTGGTCAAACGTTTTATGTGATGCTGACAGATTAGCTGAAGAATTCAACCACTTTATTCATCAACAAGACCTTTCAAAGATCAAACCTTTTCAACCCAAGCTATAATTGAGTTTATTTTATACTTAAATAGCAACATTTAGCAGCTACTTTGTTATTTATACCTAGTAACATTTTGCAAATAAACTCTCAAAAGAGAAGTTTAAAAAGCATAAATTCTTCGTTATAGGTTTTGACAAGAAAACAACCATTTCCTTGAATCTATTTTCACTCTAACTTTATAATTATCATTAATTAATCAATTGGTTAATGTACTGAGCGCTAGCCATTTACAACTTAATAAAGCAGCTCTTTTCTCATGTTATTGCAAGCAGGTGTGTCATAAGCAGAGTGTCAAAAACTGGTTAACTACACATGAGTATTTATAACTATCTTTTATAATATTTGTTAATTAATTGCCATTTATTGTTGCAAATTTGTAACAATTCAATTTAAACTGTGCGTGATTGTACGAATAAACACCAATAGTTTATCTGCATTCATTAGTGAAATTTCAAATTAATATAATAATAAAAAAGAGTAATATATGAATAATCAAAAGATAAAAAAAGTTCGACCTAACAAGGTGCTAATTGCTATGTGTACAGCATTAGTTGTACCTTCAACACTAGCAACTTCATTTAGTATAGACGGTAATTTTAATGGTAATTATTTACCTAGCATTGGCAATACCGTAACATTACCAAGCCCTCAAGGAACAGATTTTTCCACTTGGCTAGCTGGTGAAAAAGTTAAAGAGGCTAATTCATTACCTGATCGTATTATTGTAAAATACAAAACTTCGGGTATAGCGCAAATTGCAGCTGCACATTCAACAATGAGCAATAGCTCAAGTGATGCATTTACACCTGAAACACTTCACTCTGCACTTGCTGTAAATCTTAGCAATAAAACAGGTATGCGAGTTAGCCATCTGAAGCAACTTAATAATAATATTCATGTATTTAAAGTACCAAGCAAAACCAAAAGCAGTATGTTAAAAACATTAGCAGTATTACAAGCAGATAATACTGTTGAATATGCCGAAATTGATGTTAAGCGTCATTTAATGGCACAAAACCAACCTTGGGGTCTGAGCAACGTACAAGCAGATCAAGTATCTGATAATAATGCAAGCAACATGACTGTTTGTATTATTGATTCAGGTTACGAGCAAGCAAACCCAGATTTAAATGCAAATAACGCTACAGGTACTAATGACTCAGGAACCGGAAATTGGTACCAAAATGGGGGTTCTCACGGTACTCATGTAGCTGGCACTATTGCCGGTGTTAACAACAACATTGGTGTCAAAGGGATTTTGCCAAACACGAATGTTAATTTACATATTGTCAAAGTATTTAATGAAAGTGGTTGGGGATATAGTTCTGACTTAGTTACTGCTGTAAATACTTGTGTAAACAACGGCGCTAAAGTCGTTAACATGAGCTTAGGTGGTTCTTCATCTTCAAATACAGAAAAAAATGGCATGCAAGCTGCTGTTGACGCTGGTGTACTATTAATTGCAGCATCTGGCAATGATGGTAACGCCACACTATCTTACCCGGCTTCTTACGATTCAGTTATGGCTGTAGGTGCTGTTGATGAAAGTGGTAAACATGCTAACTTTTCACAATACACCGCGCAAGTTGAAGTAGCGGCACCAGGTGAAGCTATTTTATCTACCGTTGCTGGCGACGGGCGTTTAGGTACTATTACTATTGGTTCAAGCACGTACAGTAATGATCGCGTTGTGCCGCAAACTCATTACATACAAAGTGGATCGAGTTATACCGTTTCCAACGTAAATTCTTCAGTGACAGCATCTTTAGGTAGTTGTTCAATATCTGGAAGTAGCTATAACTGTAGCGATGTTGCAGGAAATATTTGTCTTGCTGAACGAAACGATAACCAACAAGGCAGTAACTACCCTGAAATCAACCCTGCTAAAGCATGTATGGATGCTGGCGCTGTTGGCGTTATTGTTTATAGTAATAGCTCCCGTCCAGGTTTACAAAACCCATTTTTAGTTGATGCAACTAACGCTGTTGATGTACCTGCGGTTTCAGTTAACCGTAGTTTAGGCCAACAGTTATTATCGAAATTAGGTCAACAAACAACCTTATCAACTGTAGGTAATCAAGATTATGCTTATTACAACGGAACGTCGATGGCTACACCTCACGTTGCAGGAGTAGCAGCATTAGCCTGGAGTAATAATATTGATTGTACCGCAGAGCAAGTTCGCACAGCATTAAAAGAAACGGCCATAGATTTAGAGTCTAGTGGGCGTGATGACAAAACGGGTTACGGCCTAGTACAAACGAAGGCAGCTTCAGATTACTTAGGCAATAACTGTGACGGTTCAACTGGCGGCGGTGGTGGTCCAACACCAGGAGAAGGTGAACTTGTTAACGGCCAAGCTCAAACGTCTTTAGCTGGCGCAAAGGATGAAGAGTTGTCATTTACCATGGCAGTGCCTGCAGGTGCTACTGACTTAAACTTTGAAATATCTGGTGGCACAGGTGATGCTGATTTATATGTTAAATTTGGTTCAGCACCTACAACGTCCGATTATGACTGTCGCCCATGGAAAAGTGGTAATGCTGAGAGCTGCCCTATTAGTAGTATTCAAGAAGGAACATACTATGTAAAAGTGATTGGTTACAGTGCTTTTACAGGGGTAAGTTTAATGGGTAGCTATACTGAATCAAATTCAGGTGGTGGTGCTCAAGGGTCAACAACCGAAACTAAAAATATTTCAGCTTCACGCCGTGATTGGGTTTACTACACGTTAGAAGTACCTGCTGGAATGGCAACATTAGATTTTAACATTTCTGGTGGTAGTGGTGATGCAGATCTTTACATTCGTAAAGGCAGCCAACCTACAACGTCAAAATATGATTGTCGCCCATATAAAAATGGCAATACTGAAACCTGTAACTTCACCAATCCTGGTGCAGATACTTGGCACATAGGTATTAGAGCATACCAAGCCTTCTCAGGTTTAACATTAACAACAAGTTACCAACCTTAATAAAATGCACTAGGTAAATGTAAAAACCTCCACCTTGTGTGGAGGTTTTTGTTTCTACCCTATGGTAAATAACACCATTAGGATTAATACCAAGTACGTTAATTAACTGAGCACTTAGCAAGAATTAAAAGGTTTAACGGCAAGCCATAGATTAAAAAGAATGACTATCTTGTTGTCAAAATCAATATCAAAACAGATAAATAATCTATTTACTTGCAATAGGCTAGCGATTGACGAGAAATTTGCCTTGCATTAAGTAAAACTATCAAGCTTTAGAATAAAAATTCAACTTATCTCACATATTTCATGCAGTTAACTTACCTTTCAAACCGTACAAGGTTAAATGTTAGCTTTAGCATACTTTTTTGTTGGGCAAAATAATTGGCTCTCACACAGACGTTACTTTAGGATTTTTAGGGTAAAATCGCTCAGGTAACTCGCTAATATGCTCGAAAAAACGCGTATCTTTATAGGGTAACTTCATAAAGCCTGAAATGCCTAGCCCATTTATGGCGGGTAACAAAGCAAGAATTTCGGCTAAACACTGACTAAACTCCTCTTTTTTATCATGATTGAGTAGCATCAAATAACTATGTATTTTTAAATGATTAGGCAAGACTTCAAAAATAATACAGCCTGTATGGTGTATTAAGTTAAGACGAGCTAATACCGCCATCATTTCCTCAGGAAGGTATAAATACTCATCAGGGTCTTTCCCATCTTCAAAATATGAATGTAGCCGAGTGATATCATCAATATCGGCAATATCACTCACTTCAAAGGATATTTTTTGTTTTGGTAACGCAATAAAAGGTTTACTCTGCTCTACACGTTCTACATGCAAGGTATTACGAGCATTGAACAAACAACTTTTAAACATTCCAATACGAAAAATTCCTTGTGCCAAGTGAATCATGTTATTAACGGCACTTTCAAAAGAAGCTTTTAAATTAGGTTCGAAAAGCGTTAAATTAGAATCGACGTAAACTCCTTCTTTAGCCCAACGAATAGCTAAGCCACCGACAACAGGAAAATTACCTAAACGGCTCAACGCCGCGATAAAAGCCTTTTCATTATCTCCCATTCCCATCAAGTAGTTCTTATAATATTTTTCTAGCTGTACATCATCTATGTCAGTTAGTTTATCTACATCAGATTCTTGTCGAAGAAAGGATTTCCTCGAACCATAAACAACGGTATCTATTTCTTCCTTTTTGGGTTTAACCCAAACAGGAATTAATGGAACCACTTGAATTATTGTAGGTTTTTCGGCTAAAACTAATTTTTTCAAATAACTAAGGTGGTTAAAAAAATAATCTCCTCCTTGACGACGTTTGCTTTCATCATCACTAAGCATGGCCGTTAAGAGTTCAGCCAACATTTTCGGTAATCCTAATGAATTAGGGGGAATAACTTTTGTTCCATAACGACAAGATTGTCCTGAAGCTATCGCATATAGAGTTGCCGCAAGACCTTGTTCATCGAAACGAGGTGAGGATAAACCACCATTAATTTGTTCAGGTCCAATAAAGTAGACATCGCCTAAGCGCGCATTACTGTGTTGTAAATCACTGCTCATTAAGTCCATAACATTATTACTGGTACTTTGCCCTTCAACATCAAGCTGAGCAATGACTGATGAGCCCCAGTCAATAAGTTGCACCAAACCTGTTGCTTCATCAAAAACCACATTAGAGGGTTTAATATCTCCATGTACATAGGGTTTGTTCTGTATATGCGCGTGGCTATCACGCAAATAAATAAGAATTTCAGCTAATTGAATAGCAATACTCATCACTAACTCGGCTGGAAGTGGCCCTTGCTGATGAGAAAGCTGCTCTAAATCTATACCGGGAGCTCGGCTCATTTGTAAAATTGATTGCCGTTTTATTTTATGAAAATCAATAACTTTAGGGATTTTAGGATGAACTAATTGTGCTTGAATATCAGCTTCTTCACTGAGTCTATCTTGCACATGCTGAGGTAGGTTAATACGAGAAAATTTAAAAACTACTTCTTGTTGGGCATTATTTAGCGCAGAAAAAACAAAACCATAAGCTCCTTTACCAAGCATAGCAACGTGTTTATAGCCCAACTGTTTGAGTTGTTGCTGACAAAGGTCAACCCATTTTTTTAATTTGGTAGCATCTTTATGGCTAAGCAAATAAATCGACTGCTCTTCAGCGATATAAAAGTGTTGGAGTTTTTTTTCTGCTGACTTTGACACCACAAGGCTATACCTTTTTAAAGTAAACTGTACCGAGCTGATTTAATAATAACGTTCTTGATGAAGAGAAAATATATTTTAAAATCTTGCTTATTATAATGTCGCACATGCCATAATAAATAATACATTTTTATGCCGAATGACATGGCCTATCTTACATTTTTACCGATAAAAAGAATAACTGAAAGGGAAAAGTTAAAAGAATATATATTCAAACCACTTCAAGAAATGTCGCAGACACCTAGTACTTAAAGTGATTTGAATGATTTTTACTTGCGTTATACAAGTCGTTTCAATAGCGAATCATGCCCTCAAAATCAACTCATATGAACTAACATATTACTTGGTTTTTCTAAGAAAGATTTCCATAAATTACAGAACCTTGCAATACTACCACCATCAATAATACGATGATCACCTGACCAACTGACTTGCATTATACTGCGCGCTTCCACTTCGCCTTGAGCATTAAATCTAGGTAAGGTTTGCAGTTTCCCTAAAGCAACAATGGCCGCTTCAGGTTTATTGATGATAGGTGTTGCCACTGTGCCGCCAATTGCTCCAATATTTGAAATACTGATTGTTCCGCCTTTTAAATCACTACTTTGCACTCTACCACTGCGAGCATCATTGGTTAAGCGAGTTATCTCTAGCGCTAATTCAAGAATCGACTTCGTTTGTACCTGTTTAACATTAGGTACTAATAAGCCTACTTTTGAGTCAACAGCCATACCTATATTGTGATCGTTAAAGTAAGTCAGTTCAGTACAATCATCATTGACTTGGGTATTAATAACGGGGAACTCTTTTAATGCGAGCGAAATGGCTTTCATAAAAAATGGCATCATGGTTAGCTTAATATCTTGCTTGGCATACACCTCTTTTAATTCTGAACGCAATTTAATTAACTCAGTCATGTCAATTTCTTCACAATAAGTAAAGTGAGGAATAGTACTGACAGAGTTAACCATGGCTTTTGCCATAACAGCTTTGACGCCTTTTATTTTTTCAACACGATTTTCCATTGTGGCAGTTGAAGCAGTTTGCACAAGATTACAACTTACACCTTGTTCAAATGCCACAACATCGTCTTTATATACGCGCCCTTTTTTACCGGATCCGGCTACATCAGCAATATTTACATTAAGCTCTCGAGCAACACGACGAACGGCAGGGCTAGCAATAGCCTTACCATGAACAGCCTGTTTTGCAGGTTCTACACTGGACGGTGTGTTAACAACATCTTTGGCTGTTGAGGGTTCAACGACGGATTCAACACTTTCAAGTGTTGATGGCTGCTCTTCTGGAGCACTATCATTGACTTCAGCATCAGGTATCATTGAGAAAAGCGGTTCATGGACTTTAGCAATATCACCTTGTTTATAGTATAACTTCTCTATTTTCCCTGAATGCATCGCTGGAATCTGCACTAAAGCTTTATCGGTCATAACATCAGCAACGGGTTGATCCTCAGCAATTTTATCACCTTCTTTAACAAGCCATTCAACTAGCTCACACTCAACAATACCTTCTCCAATGTCTGGTAAAATAAAATCAATACTCATGCTATTATCCTAGTAATTAATGGTGCGCTTAATGGCTTCATATATTTTTAAATGATCGGCAAGATATTCTTTTTCTAGTGCCAGAGGGTATGGCGTATCTAAACCACAAACTCGCCCAATAGGCGACTCTAAATGTAAGAAACATTCTTGCTGAATTGTTGCCGCTATTTCACTGGCAAACCCAGCCGTTAATGGCGCCTCTTGAGAAACTAACAACCTGCCAGTTTTCATCACAGAGTTGACGATAGTTTCCACATCCCAAGGCAATATACTACGTAAATCAATGACTTCACACGAAATACCATCATTAGCAGCTAAGTCAGCAGCTTTTTGTAATATTTCCATCTGCGCCCCCCAAGCAAGTAAAGTGATATCGCTACCGATTTGAACTACCTCGGCTTTACCTAAGGGTAATTGATAATCTTCTTCAGGGACTTCACCGACCGATGCGCGGTACAAACGTTTAGGCTCGAAAAATATCACTGGGTTATCATCACGAATAGATGCTAATAATAAACCTTTTGCCTGATAAGGGTTACGAGGAATAACCACTTTTAAGCCCGGCGTATGTGCAAAATAAGCTTCTGGTGATTGGCTATGATATAAGCCGCCGGCAATACCTCCACCATAAGGAGAGCGAATGGTTAACTTGCCGACATCAAACTCGTTGCCGCTTCTATATCGGAACTTGGCTGCTTCATTCACAATTTGATCGAACGCTGGGAAGATATAATCTGCGAATTGAATTTCAGCAATAGGGCGAGAACCTTGAGAGGCTAAGCCATTAGCAAAACCAATAATTCCTTGCTCAACTAAAGGAGTATTAAAACAGCGAACTTTACCGTATTTGTCTTGTAAACCTGATGTTGCACGAAAAACACCACCAAAGTGGCCCACATCTTCGCCAAAACATAGTGTACTGTCGTCTTCAGCCATCGCGATATCAAGCGCATTATTAATGGCGTGTAACATATTCATTTGTGCCATAATTAAAATTTCCCCGCGGTAAATGGATAGGCTTCTGGGTATTTATTAACGTGTGACTTAACCTCTTCTAATTGTGCCTGTAATTGGCTAGTTGGGGTATCGTAAACATCGGTAATTAGGGTATCTATATGAGGTTTATTAATTTTTTCAGATACTTTTACGGCAGCAAGTACTTCTTCTCTTAACTGTTCAAATAAAGATTTCTCTTGCGCTTCATCCCACCAATTTTGTGCTAACATCCAGTTTTTCATGCGTAAAATAGGATCATTTGCCTGCCATTTGTCTTCCTCTTCTCGGGTACGATAGCCTGAGGGATCATCTGACGTTGAATGCGCACCTAAGCGGTAGGACATTGCCTCAATTAACACCGGTGCATTTTCTTTTAACGCATAAGCACGTGCTACTTGCATGACTTTTATCACGGCTAAAATGTCATTTCCATCGACACGCAGTGTTTTAATGCCATAACCGACACCCCGCGACGCGATACCATTACCTTTAAATTGCTCATCAGAGGGGGTTGAAATCGCATAACCATTATTACGACAGAAGAAAATCACTGGTGCTTCTTGTACTGCAGCCATGTTTAATCCCGCGTGAAAATCACCTTCAGATGCCGCCCCTTCACCAAAGTAACAAAGGGTTACGGCATCTAAACCTTGCATTTTTTGACCATAAGCATAGCCAGTTGCTTGAGGGATTTGTGTGCCCAAAGGCGAAGATACCGTCATACAGTTAAGTTCATTTGAGCCATAATGAATAGGCATTTGGCGACCTTTACCTAAATCCTTCTTATTAGAGAACATTTGGTTCATAAAGTCTTCAAGGCTAAAGCCTCTAAACATCAACACACCTTGTTCGCGGTATTGAGTCATAATCATATCTTGCGGCTTTAAACCAGCTGCACCGCCAACACTGGCGGCCTCTTCACCAAGAGCTGCCATATAAAAGCTTAATCGACCTTGGCGCTGAGATGACACCATGCGTTCATCTAATACACGGTGAAAAGCAAGTGTTTTATAGACTTTAACCGCTAATGTTTCGTCTATTTTAGGCATATCACAGCCTTGATAGAGGCTACCGTCTTGTTTTAAAATTTTTAATTCGGGAATTTCAACGCTGGTACCGTCAATAAAGGTAGGAGTGTGTACTACCGGACCATCATTATAAAGTTCACTGCTCATAACGTTCTCTTATTGTTTTATACCAATGGGACTTATGAATTAGCCCCACGGTATGACTTGTTGATTACAGGCTTTTTGTGTTTTTAGTATAGCCAACAATTAATATAAATCGCGTAAAACTTTACCTTTACGTCAACTGATAAACAAGAGTATATGAGAATGAGATTGAGCTAATTTTCTGCCAAATGAGCAAATATGTTTACACACTCAAGTTATCAGTACATTAGAGCAACTAAACATACCCATTCTCATTTTTCTCAACCAGTAAAACTTAATATCATAAAAAGGCTGTGGCGCATCAAAAAAATGCGGTTACATTGCAAGCAAAGTGAATAGTTGGTTTCAACAAAAACAGAAAAAGATAAAAATCTCGGCCGCAAGCGACCGAGTTTTAAAACAAGCCCAGCTGATCTGAATTTATTTCTTTCTGATCTAACTCAGCCAGCTGCTCTTGCACATATTTTCTAATTGTTTCTTCATTTGCATTACCAATCGTTTCGACAAAATAACTTTGAGTCCATAATTTTCCACTCCAAAAATATTTTTTCTTAATTTCAGGATAAATCCTGAAAAACTCACGAGCTGTAATACTTTTGATTACTTGCATCACGTCGCTTGGTGATTGCCTTGGTATGCTTCGAATAACCATATGAATATGATCTTCTGGTATTTCAAGCTCTACGATATCAATATCTTAATCATATCCAACCTTATGAATGATTGCCTTCATCGATGCACGAGAAGGCTCCATAAAAGCTTTATGTCTATATTTGGGTATCCAGATAAAATGATACATCAGCCTGAATACATGGTGTGTATTTCTTTGAAGTTCCATGTACTGAATAATATAGACTGGGACAAGCCCAATCCACACTATTCAGCACGGGGGCAAGCCCCCCGAGATTTTCGCTACGCTATGTTAAATCAATACCAGCGGACACGAGAAGGAGACTTAGAAAAGTATTAAGACCACAAAGAAAATAAAAAAGTGACAGCCATGGTCACTTCATATGTGAATTAGCCTATTGAGGCTTTATCTGCACAGGTACCACGGTAAGTAAAGCACGCTGTCCGATAGCAACATTCGCGTTAGGGAATATTATAGCTTCTCCTGCTTTCTGCGTTTTTATTTTGTTTGCTCCATCGGTGGCGATAACACTGCCAATAGGGAAATCTGTAAAATTTTCAACATCATCGCTAAAATGCAAAACAAAATGTTCATGATGTCTGTCAATAACTTGATCAATTTCAAAAAAACTAAAATGCTCCGCATGATACTCTGGCAATGCGAGTTCTGCTCCTGAAACCAATGCGAATAAGCTTGCTTTTGCGTCTGCAAAGTTATCCATATCGTTCTCACCAAATGGCTTGACTTTGCCTAACTCAACCGTGAAGGCGTGCGCACCAAACTCATTTGATGAAAAATAACTAAACGTTGTGGTAGGAGAATTTGAGAACAAAATGGTATTGACACCACATGCAAGCATAAATTGTAGTTGCTCTTTTACCCAAGGCTTACCATGTCTAAATGGATATACAGCAAATTTATCATTTTTAGAGCCTCGAATGGCGGTATGTAAATCATAATGAAAACGTTCTCCGCTGCCTTGTGCAAAGAAAGATTCTACCGTTTTTTCTAACAATAAAGCACGGTGACGTTCTTTATTATGTAAGCCTGAACCTTGTCCTTGGTCTTGTGAATGGCCACCAGAAAATAAACGGTTTAAGTTTTCTACAACAAAGCGTTTACTAATATTGATGGAAGCGGGATTACCAAATATAAATAAGACTCTGTGCTCAAGGTGTAGTTTGCCTAAGATTAATTGCTGAATAAGTTCAGCACATATTTCAATAGGTGCAGTTTCATTGCCATGAACAGCACAGGATAAAACAATATCTTTATTAAGAAGCTGTTCTATTGGCTCAAAAATAATAATCCCCGTATCAAGTACCGACACCTTAGCTTTAGATACACCGTTTTTATTGCTTACTTCAAAATCAAAAGCAGGCATAAAAAACTCATGACTGCGAGTTAGGTGTAAAAAATCACCTGTTGATAGTAATTGCTCTTTTAACTGTTGAGCCGACAACTGCTCTTGTGGGTATGACATATCACGCCTTTACTGTGTTACTGAAAATTACTGTTAGGTATTCGTTACAACCCCGCCGCTTTAAACGCCGCGCCAACCATCTTTTGTGCTTGTGAAATAATGCTTTGCAAGTGCTTTTGGTCTATAAAACTTTCAGCATATATTTTATAAATATCTTCAGTACCTGATGGACGCGCAGCAAACCAACCATTATTGGTTGTCACTTTAATACCACCAATGGCTGCATCATTGCCTGGCGCATGAGAGAGAATTTGAGTGATTTTTTCACCTGCTAGAGTATTGGCTGTTATATCTGAACTCGATAAAGCGGTTAACACTTTTTTCTGCTCAAATGAAGCAACCGCTTCAACACGACCATAGCATGGCTCACCAAGCTCTTTAACTAATTCTATATAATGCTGATGTGGGTCTTTACCTGTAGTTGCCAGTATTTCAGCAGCTAAAAGCGCCATAATAAATCCGTCTTTATCAGTCGTCCACGTGCTGCCATCTTTGGCAATGAATGATGCACCAGCACTTTCTTCACCGCCAAAAGCATAACTAGAATCACCTAAACCATCGACAAACCATTTAAAGCCCACAGGGACCTCTGATAATGGACGCTGAATTTTTTGCGCAACACGGTCAATTAACGAGCTTGAGACTAATGTTTTACCAATTTTACAGTGTTGCGGCCAACTTCTATGTGTCATCAAGTAATTGATTGCTACCGCCAAATAATGATTTGGATTCATCAATCCGCCACTTTTAGTGACAATACCGTGGCGATCAAAATCAGGATCATTTCCAACGCTAATATCAAAATCATCCTTCATAGCAATAAGACCTGCCATCGCATAAGGGGAAGAGCAATCCATACGGATTTTGCCATCTTTATCTAGTGGCATAAAAGCAAAACTTGCATCAACAACAGGGTTAACAACTTCAATATTAATACCATATTTTTGTGCAATCACTGGCCAATAAGCAATACCAGAGCCCCCTAGAGGATCGACACCGATAGTAACACCTGCTTTGGCAATGGCATGCATATCAATCACTTGCTCAAGCTGAATAACATAAGGCTCAATAAAGTCTTGTTCATTTAATAACGATGATGTTAAGGCTAAGTTATAAGGGGTTTGCTTAACATCGACCAAAGCTGATTTAATTAACTCGTTAGCTCTTTGTTCAATAAATTGAGTAATACTACCTTCTGCAGGGCCACCATGGGGTGGATTATATTTAATACCACCATCAGATGGAGGGTTATGTGAAGGCGTGATGATTAAACCGTCTGCAACCGAGTCGTCGTTTTGCGCTTTGTTATGACTGATAATTAAACGAGAGATTACTGGTGTTGGCGTAAATCCTCCACCAGATAAAGCGCCCTGTTGAATAACGACATTGACCCCGTTGGCTATGAGTACAGAAATAGCACTCGCAAAAGCAGGCTCAGACAAGGCATGAGTATCTTTACCTAAAAATAAAGGTCCAGTAATTCCCTCTGTACTACGGTATTCAGCAACAGCCTGACATATAGCCACAATGTGATGCTGATTAAAGCTAGTTTTTGTCGCACAGCCTCGATGACCCGAAGTACCAAAGCTTACTTGCTGTGCAGCTTTTTCTACATCTGGCGTCTTAAAAAAATAATCACTAACTAACTGGCCAATATTAATTCTATCTTCAGGACGAACCGGTTTACCAGCATGAATATGTACAGACATTTCTTTTCCTTCACATTAAGACTCTATAATTTATTTACAAAATAATTAAGCGATACTAATCATAAATCAATTAGAGTAATTCACGAATTTTTTCAACCTCATCGACAGCATACCCCAAGGATGTTGCTGCTTTAGTTAACATCATCTTTTTACGTGTGGTATTTGAATTAGTCATCACCCAAAATGGACTCTCTGGTATTTGTTTTGGCTTTATACTGCTTCCACTTGCCGCTAATTCGGCCTCACTGTTGGCAAAATACAAACGATCTCGACCACAAATTTCAGTAACAACAGAAAAACTATCAGGGTTAGCACGGTATAATGCGGCTAAAATCAATAAAAATCGCCCAACAGCGCCTCGCTGCATTGCTAGTTCTTCTTTATTGATAAAGTTAAAAATGCTTTCTTGGCGATCGGGTTTAATCGCTAGAGTAACGTCCTCAACTAAATTAAGGCTCTCATCTGATGATACTGACTCATCTACCACTTCTGATGAAGCTTCTTGATTTACGCTATTAATTGTTACTTTTTGTACACTAAGCACACTACTTTCGTTAGGTAATACGAGTAAGCGACGTAAAATGCTAGAAGCACTTTCGCCAATAGCTTGCGTATTAGATACAATAAATTGATAAAGTTCGTCATCTATTTCTATAGTTTTCATTAATAACCCTAGTTCAGTTCAACACTAAGAAGTTTAATTGCGGCAAGATTATACCCAAACTACTTTTTATTTCATGATAAAATTGCCATAAGTTACAATTTTTCATTAATAAAGTAGACAAAATGACCAGTGCGAGCTCAAAACAGCTTCTAAATTACCAACAACTTGGCCACGGTGAGAATATAATTTTAATTCACGGTTTATTTGGCAGCTTAGAAAACTTAAATATAGTGGCAAAAGCCTTGTCTACACAATACTGCGTTACCAGTATTGATGTCAGAAATCACGGTAATTCATTTCATCAGCAAGGGGCTAGTTATAAAGAACTAGCAAAAGATGTTGTTAATTTGCTTGATCATCTAGCCATTCAACAATGTCATATATTAGGTCACTCTATGGGGGGAAAAATAGCTATGCAAATTGCGCTTGATTACCCACAGCGATTAGAGAAATTAATGATTGCCGATATTGCTCCTATAGCCTACCCTGCACACCATCTAAGCATTATAAACGGTTTAAAGTCCATTGATTTAACTAAAGTAAAAAAACGTAAAGATGCTGATATACAGCTTGCTGATTATGTTGACAATATCGGAGTTAGACAGTTTTTATTGCGTAATATAACCAGTAACACACAAGGAGGTTTTTATTTTAAATGTAATTTAGAGTACATTGACCAAGGATACTCTCAAGTAATGCAAAGTATTGAGACCCAAGCAGAGCAAAAGTTTTACGGTGATACTTTATTTATAAAAGGTGGGATGTCTGATTATATTTTACCTGAGCACAAAGCGGCTATTAATGCTTTATTTCCTCAGGCTAAAGTTAAAGTTATACAGGGCGCAGGCCATTGGTTACACGCCGAAAAACCGGTTGCCTTTAACAAAATCATCATGGATTTTTTGGACCATTAACTGATTCAAAACGCATTAATCAAAACCAAGGCTTTCACTGAACAAATAAGCTACAATTTTTCGTCACAATAACCATGAAAATACATGAGTTTATGTAAAGTCTATGCTATAGTGCCGCCAATTTTGGGTATGGTTCATTTAATAAGAAAATATGTTGGCAGAACATTTAGAGCTAATTGAAACAATAGGTCTTAACCTATTCTTTCTTTTTATTTTTGGGTTTATTGGTTTATCTATCCATGATGTGATGAATAAGAATGACGTGCCTAAAATGGGCAGGTTGGTTGTTTATTTTGTGCTGTTTCTAGGCTGTGCGGGCTTTATCGCTAAAGGTATTATTCAGTTTGTTTGGGAAAGTCAGGGGGTTGGCTAATGGCAAAAGAGCTTGCAGACTTAACCACGATAGACTTGTTCAGTGATGAAAAACGTCCTGGGCGACCAAAAACTAGCCCGCATCCACGTAGCGTACAAATTAAGATAAATAAAAGAAACCAAGTAAAACGAGATAAAAACAAAGGGTTAAAACGAGTAGAATTCAAAATACACCATAGTGTATTTGAACAACTCGACGAACTGGCTAAAACCAAAAACATTAGCCGCAGTGAGTTGATAGAATCGCTTTTGATACAATCATTAGCAAATGAAAATAATTAATTAAATTATATTGATGTAAAGGTAAATTTCCATGGCAATCGTAGGTTTATTCTTCGGTAGTGATACCGGTAATACAGAAGCTGTAAGTAAAATGATCCAGAAAAAACTGGGCAAAAAAATGATCGATGTAAAAGATATCGCTAAAAGCACTAAAGAAGAAATCGCTGAATTCGATTTACTTATTTTAGGCATACCCACTTGGTATTACGGTGAAAACCAATGTGATTGGGATGATTTTTTACCGGAATTAGAAGCAATAGATTTCACCGATAAACTTGTTGCTATTTTTGGTTTAGGCGATCAAGAAGACTACGCTGAATATTTTTGTGATGCAATGGAGCCTTTACGTGATATTGTTGAAAGTAAAGGCGCAATCGTTGTCGGTAACTGGCCAACTGAAAATTATGAGTTTGAAGCATCGAAAGCGTTAATTGATGAAAATACTTTTATCGGCCTATGTATTGATGAAGACAGACAACCCGAACTAACTGATGAACGCGTTACGAAATGGGTTAACCAGCTTAATGATGAAATGTGTTTAGCTGAACTTGCCTAATCAAGGCCTTTAACCATACACAAAGTAAGGTTATTAACTTGAAATATACGTAAAAACTCATTAATTGAGTTTTTACGTTTTTTAAACACTAAAAAAGAAGCATTTAGTTAAACAAAGACTTTAATCAAAGTAGATAACATCCTATACTTTTATTCTTGTCTACATCAAATTTTAGAGAACTTATATTCATGGCAGATCAAAACGAAGAATTAAAAAGAGCCGGATTAAAAATCACCCTGCCACGCATTAAAATCTTAACCATTTTGCAGCAACCTAATAATCAACACATCAGCGCTGAAGATGTTTACAAGATCTTATTAGAGCAACACGAAGAGATTGGTTTAGCGACGGTTTACCGCGTATTAAACCAATTTGATGACGCGGGTATTGTTACTCGACACCACTTTGAAGGTGGGAAGTCAGTATTTGAACTTTCTCATAAAAAACACCACGACCATCTAGTCTGCTTAAAATGTGGCAAAGTGGTAGAATTTGAAGATGATGTGATTGAACAAAGACAAAATGATATAGCCGAGTCACACAATATCACCTTGACCAATCACAGTTTATATTTATATGGCGAATGTGAAGACAAAGACGCTTGTGAGAAATACCGTACATCACACATATAATCTCTTTAGTGCTATTTATAAAAAGCCATTAACTAACCACTAGTTAATGGCTTTTTTTGAACAACTCTCAAACTGAACAAAGACTTGATATGAAGGTAGAGTTAACATCATTTCAGAAAAGAAGGTGTTGGGTAAAGTTTTTCCTCATTACTATTAGGGTCTGTGGATGTTTCACGGTTAAACTTTATTCGAGATAAATGCGTTTTATTAAAGTGAGTAGTGTATAGCTTAGTCACTCTAAGCAAATACTACTCAACAAAGCGTAAGACGCCTTTAGCCGAATCCTTCGGACAGCGTTTGTTGGTCATGTTTACGGCGTAATCGCCTTTTTATACGCAAAAACCACATGATAAAAGCTCGCCCTTGTATAAATACCTAACAAACTGCTGTAAAAACAATCTCTACATATAGACAGGCCTTAAGCATACTGTCAAAAAGTTTACCGCTGGCTATGACCCGTAGTTATTTAAATATCCCCGCAACATTATGCTTTTTTCAAATAAGCGGCAACCAGAACAATTCTTGTCCCGTTAACTTTGCCTTCAATATGTTCTGGATTTTCGGTTAATGAAATACCACGTACCATGGTACCTTGTTTTGCCGTAAAGTTAGCCCCTTTCACTTTTAAATCTTTAATTAAAGTAACATTATCACCATCTTGCAATTCAGCACCATTACTATCTCGTGTCGGACCATTAGTTAGTGCTGCAGCAATTCCCTGCTCTGCCCATGTTCTAACATCATTTTCTAAATAAATTATATCAAGAGCATCTTGAGCCCAGCTCTCAGCGGAAAGTTTATGAAGCATACGATATGATATCACCTGTACCGCAGGTTCTTGATTCCACATACTGTCATTTAAGCAACGCCAATGATTTAAATCTAACTTACCTTCCTCTTCAATTTGACTTAAACAGTTTGAGCAAACATAAACACATTGCTGCGCACTTAAGTCACTCGTTGGTGGCACAGGATAAACACAAAGACTATCTGTTGAAGTACAAAGTTCGCAGCAATCATTACTACGTTGTTTTAAAGCTTGTTCAGTTGCCATGATATTCCTAAAGATATAAAAATTTAATCGGCTAATTATACGCTACAATAAAAAAAATAATGTAACTTTAAGCAGCTGTTTACAGCTAAAGAGGTACTTTTAACCGTCAAATACTAGACAAGGTAATACTTCAATGATAAAAACTCTGCCTATAACTATTATAACTTAGGCGAAAAAATGACTTCAGTAAACTCTGCCACCACGACACCTTCAGTGTTAACTAAAATAAAATTTCTTGGTTTAGTGCCACAAATTATCATTGCTATTGTATTAGCAACCCTATTAGCTGCTGTTTCACCCGAACTTGCCAAATCTTTCGCAATGTTAGGCAGCCTTTTTGTCAGTGCGTTAAAAGCAGTCGCTCCGATTTTAGTCTTTGTACTAGTGGCCTCAAGTATTGCCAATCAAAAGTCGGACAGTGACGCAGAATTAAAACCCATTATTATCTTATATCTAGTTGGTACATTAAGCGCAGCATTTGTGGCGGTAGTAATGAGTTTTCTTTTCCCCACAACATTAACGCTAGATTTAGCTGGAGCTAGTGCCAATCCGCCACAAGGATTAGGTGAAGTTTTATCAACATTAGCTTTCAAGATTGTTGAAAACCCGATCAGCGCCATTGCAAACGGTAATTTTATTGCTGTACTGGCTTGGGGAATTGGCTTGGGTTTTTCCCTTAAACATGCCGCTAGTCACACTAAAAAAACCGTTCATGATGTGAGTAATGCTATATCAAGTATTGTCAAGATTGTAATTCGCTTTGCACCGCTGGGAATTTTTGGCTTGGTCGCGAATACCATCGCAACAACAGGTTTTAGTGCGCTTGCTCAATATAGTCATTTAGTCTTTGTGTTGTTGGCTGCTATGTTAACTATAGCGCTAGTAGTTAATCCATTAATTGTCTTTTTAGTGATGAAGAAAAACCCTTATCCTTTAGTGTTTACTTGTTTAAGAGAGTCAGGCATTACTGCATTTTTCACCCGAAGCTCTGCGGCTAACATCCCGGTAAATATGGAGCTTTGCCGCAAATTAGCGCTGCATGAAGACACGTATTCTGTTTCGGTTCCATTAGGCGCAACCATTAATATGGCAGGTGCTGCAATCACCATTACCGTACTAACGCTAGCGGCTGCCCACAGTTTAGCTATTGATATAGATTTTGCTACAGCTATATTATTGTCAATTGTTGCTTCTATTTCTGCTTGTGGTGCGTCAGGTGTTGCTGGTGGTTCTTTGTTATTAATACCACTTGCTTGTAGCCTTTTTGGTATTAATAACGATATAGCCATGCAGATTGTAGCGATAGGTTTTATTATTGGCGTTATTCAAGACTCAGCTGAAACGGCACTCAACAGCTCAACCGATGTGGTGTTTTCTGCTGCCGCTTCTCACCATTTAACCAAGTCCTGTTAAGTCAATACAGCATAGTAAGTGACGAAATCAGCATACTAACCTGTACTGGTTTCGTTACTTGAAACTTTCATTGTGATTGATTTTCATGCCAGAGAATTTTTAGACTTGGTTGATTAACTTTAACTACATGTTCTTGGCAAACAAAATAACCGATAGCAGCCACGAAAATATCATCGTAATACAAAAAAGGAATACGTTTTCGCTGCCAAGGCGGGATACTCAACTCTTGTAGCACCTTCTTTAATTGACGCGTGTGGTTACGATACTCAGGTAAACAGCTTGGATTATTATGGTTAAAGCGAATAGTTATTTGCTGTGATTTGGTTGGTGGAGCCACTAAACACTCACGGTTTCTTTCACTTACAAGTACCTCTTCAGCACTCGATTCATCCATAAATAGCGTGAGTTTCCCCAGATTATCAGGTAAGTCTAATAACGTAAGGCTTTTAATATTGATAAGACTGGCTTGCCAGTGCGTAACATCTTGATAGTCAGATGTTAAATAAAGCTGTTCTTTATAACGGCGAATATAATGATCACCAAGTTTCACCGCTGGGTTTTTATCATTCATTGCACTTAATTGCTGGTGAAGTTGTTTAAGTTGTTCGGTACTTGCCATTAAACAAAAATGTTGAGCTAAAAAATAACGAATAAGATTATTAAACCGAGCAAGCGAGAGTGTCATTAGTGGCTTAACCACTAAGCATTTAGGTTTTGATTGACATAGAATTAGATCTTCAACAGCCAATTCATCAAGCAATAATTGTCCTTCTCGACAATGTTCACTACTGCGTTTAATGGTGTTAACAATACTTGGCCAGCGCTGAGAGAATAACGGCATAATATCATTACGAATGAAATTACGGTCAAAACGTGTATCTAAGTTTGACTCATCTTCAATCCAGCGCAAACTATGCTGTTGAGCATAATGCAAAATTTCAACACGAGTAATGGTTAAAAAAGGCCTCACTAACAGGTCTTTACCTTTTTTCGATTCACAAGCCATAGCCGAGAGCCCCTTTAAGCCTGAACCACGTTTTAAGGCCAGTAAAAAGGTTTCTGCTTGATCATCACTATGATGGCCGGTAATAATGACCGATGGTTTATCAACCACACTTTGAAGTGCACAATATCTTGCATTTCGAGCTAAGGCCTCAAGTGATTGTTGTGCTTGAGCCTTCACTTTAACTTGACAAATTTTTAAAGGCACATGCCTGAGTTGGCATTGCTCGTGTGCAAAGTTTTGCCAAGCTTGGGCATTGGCACTTAAGCCATGATTTACATGGCAAACAAGCACAGAGGAAGTGATTTTATTCGCATGCGATAAACGAGTTAATGCATGTAATAAAACTTGAGAGTCAACCCCTCCGCTATAGGCGATAACCAAAGGTATACTTTGGTATTTTTTAACAACATTAAGCAGTGTTGACTCAATTTTATTCATATAAATAAGACATTGCAGTTAACAATGCGTGGCAATTTAACAATAACCAAATGACATTAGTCTGTCGTAGCGTTTTTCAACTAATTGCTCTTTATCTAAATTTTCTAAATCGTTAAGATCTTTTTTAATGGCTTGCTTTAACATTGCTGCCATTTGATCTATATCACGATGGGCACCGCCTAGAGGTTCTTGAACAATAGTATCAATCAACTCTAACTCTTTAATACGTTGAGCTGTTATCCCCATCGCTTCAGCGGCTGTAGAGGCTTTTTCTGCAGTTTTCCATAAAATAGAAGCACAACCTTCAGGTGAAATAACTGAGTAGGTTGAATATTGCAGCATGTTTACTCTGTCGCCAACACCAATAGCTAACGCTCCGCCTGAACCACCTTCACCAATTACGGTACAAATGATGGGTACCGATAAACGAGCCATTACTTTTAAGTTCTTAGCAATCGCTTCACTTTGACCACGCTCTTCAGCGCCTATCCCTGGATAAGCACCCGGCGTGTCAATAAAAGTAATGATTGGCATATTAAAACGCTCAGCCATTTCCATCAAGCGTAATGCTTTGCGGTATCCCTCTGGACGCGGCATACCAAAGTTACGTTTAACTTTTTCTGGCGTTGACCGACCTTTTTGATGACCAATAACAACAACAGGTTTTCCATCTAAACGTGCCGTACCACCAACGATGGCACTATCATCCGCATAAGCACGATCTCCTGCTAATTCATCAAACTCGGTAAAAATACGTGGAAGATAGTCAAGTGTATACGGGCGTTGAGGGTGTCGAGCGACACGTGCGGTTTGCCAAGGGTCTAAATTGGCAAAAATCTTCTCTGTTTGCTCATTATTTTTTTCACGTAGCTGAGTAATTTGCTCTTCTAAATCAAGATCTAATTCTTGACCTGTGTTGACAAGTTGAAGCTCTTCAATTTTAGCATCAAGCTCAGCAATGGGTTGTTCAAAGTCTAAAAAGTTTAATGACATAGTATTCTCTGTACCTAATAATTCTTTGTTAGGATAATCAATGTTTAATTTTATCTAGGCTCTATTGCGCTTTCGCAAAACAATCTCGCAAAATCATCAATTCCTAAATTGTAAGGTGACACTTTCTTCACCTAATAATTCTTTTAAATCATATAATAACGCATCAGCAGGCGATACTCGCCATTGTACGCCAAGTTCTAACATACCGCGAGCTTCTTTACACCGGTAAAATATTTTTACCGGACAAGTACCTTCTTTATGCGGTGTTAAAACATGACTTAACTGTTCGATAAAATTTGTGCTAACTGTACTTTTATCTACCTGTATATCAAGGGAAGTTACATAGTTTTCCCGTGCATCAGCGATAGTCATGATATCTCGGGCGGTCATTGTATTACCTCCAGAGTAATCATCAAAGCTGACCTGTCCACTACATACCAAAATAGCATCATTTTCGAGACATTCAGCAAAAGTATCATAATCGTCAGGAAACAAGCGAACGTCCATACGAGCACTTTTATCATCAAGTGTTACTAATGCCCAGCGACGCCCACGCTTATTTACCATTACACGCACACCTATCACTAACCCAACAACAACCGCTTGCTTATCACGCCCCGTTGGTTGCATGCTCACTAGACGTCCCGTAGCATATTTCTTAATTTCGCTTAAATAGCGATTAATAGGGTGGCCTGTCAGGTATAAACCTAAAGTTTCTTTTTCGCCGTCAAGCCAAACATCTTCAGCCCACTTTTTAACATTTTTAAAACTTTGCCTTGTGTCTGTTTGCTCATCATTAATTAAACCAAATAAATCATTCTGCCCTAAAGCTTCGGCTTTAGCATGTTGCTCTGCCGCTTTAATGGCCTCAGGCAGAGTTTCAAATAATGCTGCACGGTGAGGGAGTGTTTTTCCTTCTGGTGTTAACTTATAGCTAGGCCCTAGTGCATCCATAGCGCCAGACTTTATGAGTTTTTCTAAAACACGCTTATTAGTTTTCTTTAAATCTAAACGCGCACAAAAATCAAATAAATCGGTAAATGGCCCACCTGATTGGCGTGCAGAAATAATCGCTTCAATAGGCCCTTCACCCACACCTTTGACTGCACCTATTCCATAAACAATTTGATTGTTATCATTTACAGCAAATTTATATTGGCCGACATTGACATCAGGTGGCAGTAGATCTATGCCCATATTGCTGCATTCATCAACTAGGGTAACAATTTTTTCTGTATTATCCATATCCGCTGACATTACTGCCGCCATAAATGGCGCAGGGAAATGCGCTTTCATCCAGAGGGTTTGATAAGACACCAACGCGTAAGCAGCAGAATGAGACTTGTTAAAGCCGTACCCCGCAAATTTTTCAACTAAGTCAAAGATTTTCATGGCAAGTTCGCCATCAACGTCGCGCTCAATAGCACCCTGCTCAAATCCAGTCCGCTGCTTTGCCATTTCTTCGGGTTTTTTCTTACCCATAGCTCGGCGCAGCATATCTGCACCACCAAGCGAATAGCCTGCTAATACTTGCGCTATTTGCATCACTTGCTCTTGATACAAAATAATGCCGTATGTCGGCTCTAGGACGGGTTTTAAATCTTCATGCTGCCATGTAGCATCTGGATAGCTTATTTCTTCTCGACCATGTTTACGTTCGATAAAATTATCAACCATACCTGATTGCAATGGCCCAGGTCGAAACAAAGCCACCAGTGCGATAATATCCTCAAAGCAATCGGGCTTTAATTTATCTATTAGCGATTTCATCCCGCTAGACTCTAGTTGGAAAACAGCCGTAGTTTTTGAGGCGAGTAACAGTGTAAAACTTTCTTTATCATCCAGAGGAATAGCCGCAATATCTATCGGTGCTTTACCTTCTTTAATGCGCTTTTCATCGGCCATTTCAATGGCCCATTGTAAAATGGTTAGTGTTCTTAGCCCTAAAAAGTCAAACTTAACTAAACCGGCATCTTCAACATCATTTTTGTCAAACTGGGTAACGGGGTTTTTCCCTTCATCATCACAATAAAGTGGTGCAAAATCAGTGATGGTGGTAGGTGAAATAACCACACCACCGGCATGTTTACCAGCATTTCGAGTAGTACCTTCTAAAATGCGGCACATATCAATTAGATCTTTAACTTCACTATCTTGTGCGTACACTTCGGGAAGTTTAGGCTCTTCTTCAAATGCCTTAGCGAGTGTCATACCAGGGGTTGGTGGTATTAACTTGGAAATTCTATCCACAAAGCCATACGGGTGACCTAATACTCGGCCAACATCACGAATAACCGCTTTTGCTGCCATAGTACCAAAGGTAATTATTTGTGATACAGCATCACGACCATAAAGTTGGGCAACATGGTCGATAACCTCATCACGCCTGTCCATACAAAAATCAATATCGAAATCAGGCATTGAAACCCGCTCAGGATTTAAGAAACGCTCAAAAAGCAAATCAAACTCTAAGGGGTCAAGATCTGTAATTTTTAACGCATAAGCAATGAGTGAACCGGCACCAGAACCACGGCCGGGGCCTACAGGAATATTATTGTCTTTGCTCCACTGAATAAACTCCATAACAATAAGGAAATAACCGGGAAAACCCATGTTATTAACAACTTCTAACTCTATTTTTAAACGCTCATCATAGGGTTGTCTTCGTTGTGCAAAGTCGTCGGCATTTCTATCAAATAGTTTATCTAATCTTTCTTCTAAGCCTTCTTCTGATACTTTTATGAAGTAATCATTTATTTCCATGCCTTGGGTTGGAAAATCAGGTAAAACGTACTCTCCTAAACGTACCGTAACATTACAACGTTTGGCAATTTCTACTGAGTTAGCTAATGCTTCTGGAATATCTTGGAACAACTCGCACATTTCATCTTCTGTGCGTAAGTATTGTTGCTCACTATAGCGTTTGGGACGGCGTTTATCATCGAGAGTAAAGCCATCGTGTATCGCTACACGAATTTCGTGCGCATCAAAGTCATCGGCACAGAGAAACATGACTTCATTGGTTGCCACAACGGGTAAATCAACACGACTTGCTAACTCTACAGCTTGATGAAGGTAGTTTTCTTCATCTGCTCTGCCTGTACGAATAAGCTCAAGGTAAAAACAGTCATCAAAATGTTTTTGATAAAAGCTAACCATTTCATTGACTAACACTTGATTGCCTTTAAGTAAGGCTTTACCAATATCACCTTCACGACCACCAGAAAGTAAAATCAAACCTTCTTTAAAGTCAACTAACCACTCTTTATCGATTACCGCTTTATTTTGCAGGTGGCCACGCATATACGCTTTTGAGATGAGCTCGGTAAGATTTTTATAACCAACATTGTTAGTAGAAAGTACAACTATGCGAGAGAGTTCATCGCCCAACGCTGTATTTTTAACCCAAAAATCACAACCAATAATGGGTTTAATTCCTGCGCCATGTGCCGCATGATAATATTTAACTAAACCGCAAAGGTTAGTTTGATCTGTCAACGCTAGCGCCGGCATATTATTTGACGCCGCTTTGCCAATGATAGGTTTAACTTTATTTAGGCCATCACACATAGAGTAATCACTATGGACTCTAAGGTGAATAAATTTAGGTTCGCTTTGCCCTGACAGTGCTATTTCATCCATTTTTCATACCTTGAGCTAACACACGTGCAACAGGTTTAAAACTTTGGCGATAGCAATCTAAAACACCTAGTTCGATAATTTTTTCTAAATGTAGTTTAGTTGGGTAACCTTTGTGTTTGGCAAAGCCATACTCTGGATAAATCTTATCAAGCGCATGCATTTCTTCATCACGGGCTACTTTTGCAATAATTGACGCGGCACTTATTTCAGCCACTCTATCATCACCTTTGACAACGGCTTGACAATCAATACTTCCCTGCTCATGAGTAAATCTTGGACAACGATTGCCATCCACTAAGACGTAATCAGGAATAACATTCAGTCCTTGTACAGCTCTTTGCATAGCAAGCATAGTGGCGTGAAGAATATTCAACGTGTCTATTTCTTGGGGGTTCGCCCGACCTACAGACCATGAAATTGCTTTTTCTTTTATTTCTTCACTTAATAAAGTACGTTTTTTTTCTGATAACTTTTTAGAGTCCATCAATCCCTCAATAGGATTATCGGGATCTAAAATTACCGCTGCAGTTACCACATCACCAACGAGAGGCCCTCGGCCAACTTCATCAACACCCGCTATACAGTAGGCAACTGGGTAAACAAATTCAGATAATGAGACGGTGTTAGCCATGATATTTAAATTTCACTTGTGAAGGCATGAGGTACAAACTCTGACGGTAATAAAGCCACAACGGCTTTTGCCGCTTGCTCGCTAGCATTGCACTTGAGCTGTTGATGAATGGCGATAAAACTGTCGTTAAGTTGTTGTTGATCAGTATACAAACGCTCTTTCACTAACGGAATTATTTGCTCCGAACAGACATCACCTTGTAATAACTCTGGAACGAGTGCTTTATTCATCAATAAATTAGGTAAAGAAAACCATTTTAACTTAACTAAGGCTTTCGCTAAATAGTAAGTCATTGGGCTAAATTTATAACAAATAACCATAGGGCGCTTAATTAGTGCCGCCTCTAACGTTACCGTTCCAGAGGCTGTTAATAAGCAATCACTGGCCGACATCACTTGCTGTGTTTTATCAATAATAACGTTGACGTTTAACTCAGGCGCAAACTGCGTTTTAAGTGCATAGAACTGTTCAGCACACTTTTCACTGACCATAGGCGCCACTAATACTAGCTTTTCATCTTGCTGCTGAAGTTGTTGAGCACTTTCAAAAAAAGGCGCTAATAAACGGGAAAGTTCACCGCCTCGGCTACCCGGCATTAAAGCTAAAACTTTGGTGTTATCAGCAACTATGCCTAACTCTAACCGTGCTTTAGCTTTATCATTGTACATAGCAATGTCATCAGCTAATGGATGGCCAACAAAAGTACAAGGAACTTGGTGTTTATCATAAAAGGTCTTTTCAAAAGGTAATAATGACAACACCATATCTGTTGCTTTAGCAATTTTAAAAATACGCTTTTCACGCCAAGCCCAAACTGAAGGGCTTACATAATGTACCGTTTTAATGCCCTGAACTTTTAATTTAGCCTCTAAAGTCAGATTAAAATCTGGCGCGTCAATACCGATAAAAACATCGGGTTTATGCGCTGTAAAATAATTGACCAGAGACTTTCTAATAGAAAGTAAACGGCGAATACGGCCAAGTACTTCAACCAAACCCATGACTGCCAATTCTTCCATAGCAAATAAGCTTTGAAAGCCGAGCTTTTGCATTTTAGTACCGCCAATACCTATAAACTGAGCATGGGGGTATCTCTCTTGCAGTGCAGAAACTAGCCCTGCACCAAGAGTGTCACCGGAGTGTTCACCAACAACAATACCGAAGACTAACGGGCGCTCTTTTGAGGGTAAATTAAGGTTATTTTCCATTGATTTTATCGAATAATACCGCGAGTAGATTTTTTCACAGATTCAGTGAAAACAGTTAATTCAGCTGTCTTTTCTTCTTGTAAGTCAATCGCTGACAAAGCATCTTCTACTGATAGCTTTTTACGATATACATTCTTGTAAGCGCGCTTTATCGACATCACAGTATCACTGTCAAAACCACGACGTTTTAACCCTTCACTATTAAGGCCAAAAGGTTTGGCCGGATGACCTGAGGCCATAACATAGGCCGGAATATCTTTTAACACTAGCGCATTAGCAGCGACAAAACTATGGGAACCAATATGACAGAATTGATGTACACCTGACATACCACCAATAATGACATAGTCGCCAACATGAACATGGCCGGCAATTGAGGCATTGTTTGCCATGATACAGTTATCACCAACCAAGCAGTCATGGGCAACATGACTGTAAGCCATAAACAGGTTGTTGCTGCCAATTTGCGTTAAACTATTGTCTTGAATAGTGCCGCGATGAATAGTGCAGCATTCACGAAAAGTGTTGTTATCGCCAATAATAAGCTCAGTGGGTTCACCCGCATATTTAAGATCCTGACACTCTTCGCCAATACTGGCGAATTGAAAAACACGGTTGCCTTTACCGATTTTAGTCGGGCCGTTAATCACAACATTAGCACTAATATGACAGTCATCACCAATAACCACATTACTCGCAACATAAGTCCAAGGGCCGATAGTTACGTTTTCACCAATCATAGCACCTGGTTCAATAATCGCTTGAGGATGGATCATAGTTTTCCTTCTCTTTAGTTAATAGTGAATTTAGTTTATATTTTTTTTCGTGCACACATTAAGTCAGCACTACAAACGACTTTGCCATCTACTTTTGCTTCACCGTAGAATTTCCACATACCACGACGCTCTTTAATAAATTCAACATGAAGGTGCATAGTGTCCCCTGGTAATACGGGCTGCTTAAAACGTGCTTTGTCAATTGAAGCAAAAAGGTACATTTCTTTTTCATCGCGCCCTTCACTACTTTTAAAGCCTAAAACACCAGTGGCTTGAGCGAGTGCTTCTAATATTAACACACCAGGAAAGATAGCTAACTCAGGGAAATGCCCCGTAAAAACAGGTTCATTAATAGTGACATTTTTAATAGCATGTAATGTTTTTCTTGGCTCATGATCAACAACCTTGTCAATTAAAAGCATAGGATATCTGTGTGGGATAAGATCTTTAATTTCATTTAATGAAATGGGGTTAAGTTCTCTTGTTATTTCCGAGTTTTCTTTATCAAGGTTTTCCAAATGACTATTCCTTTGATTGCTTATGCTTTGCCATTAATTAGGCACAGACACAATAAATTAGCTAAAATAATATTTATATTTTTCGTTATTTTAGCTAATTAGAAGGAATACAGCTACTTATTTTCAAGAAGTTTCTCAAGCTCTTTAACACGTTTGGTTAAAGAATCGAGACGTTTCACTCTGGCGTTAGTTTTGTGCCATTTTTTATTAGGCTCTGCTGGCATACCAGAGGAATATACACCGGCTTCATGGATATTTTTGGTTACCATAGACATCGCTGTAAACACACAGTTATCACTGACGGTAATATGGCCGTTAATGCCTACAAGGCCAGCGATGGTGCAATTTTTTCCGACACGTGTACTACCTGCAATAACGCTACACGCTGCAATAGCCGTATTTTCACCGATAATAACATTATGCGCAATTTGAATTTGGTTATCTAAAATAACGCCATCCTTGATGATAGTATCTTCTAGCGCCCCTCTATCAATGGTAGTGCTAGCACCTATTTCAACATTATTGCCAATGATGACACGACCTAATTGTGGGATTTTATGCCACTTTTTCACACCGTTCACAGGAGCATAACCAAAACCATCAGAGCCAATAACCGTATTTGCTTGGATTAAACAGTTCTGGCCAATAGACACTTGGTGATAAACACTAACATTACTCCAAAGTTGGGTGTTTTTTTCTATATGAACATGTTTACCAATAAAGCACCCCACGCCAATACTGACGTTATCATCAAGTTTAGCGCCTGACTCTATGACAGCATTAGCACCAATACTGACATTGTCTCCGAGCACTGCATCTTTAGCGATCACAGCACTGGCATGTACTCCATCAGCCGATTTTGGCGTAGTATCAAGCAAGTTAGCAAGTAATGCATAGCCCATATACGGGTTATCCATTACTAAAGCTGATACTGGGCATTGTGCTAAAGCCTGAGGTGAAATAATGACTGCACTTGCTTTTGTCGACGCTAGCTGAGTAACATATTTACTATTAGCAAGAAACGCTACTTGCGCGGCATTAGCATTAGCAAGTGTTGCCAAACCATTGATAACAGTTACAGATGTTGCACTATTGTCAACATCTGCAATCACTAATTCAGCACCTATATGTTTGGCAATATCTGCCAGTGTATAGCTTGTCATTTTTATCGATTACTTAAGCTTGCTTACTTGTTCTACAACTTTACTGGTAATATTATGATCAGGCTTTGAGAACATCACTGCTTGGTTAGAAAGTACTAGGTCAAACTCTTCCTTGGCGGCAATATTATCAACAGCTTGAGCAACTAAAGCAAATAGCTTATTGGTTTCTTCATTTTTACGTTGTGCTACTTTTTGTTGAAATTCTTTAACTTTGACTTGATATTCTTGATATAACTTACCCATTTTAGTTTGTAACTCTTGCTTTTCTTTATCATTCATTAAAGAGCCATTGCGCTTTAAGTTCTCATCTTCAAATGTTAGATCTTTTTGTAGTTGAGCAATTATTGCCTTTTCATCTTTAAATTCAGCTTCTAAGGTTTGCATTAACGTAGCAGATTGAGGAATTTGGTTAATAGCTTCTTGCACATTAACTACGGCAATTTTTTGTTCGAAAGCCATAGCGCTGCTAGCAAGTAAAAGCGTTGAAGCGGTTGCTGTAATAGCCATAGATTTAATAATATTTTTCAATGTGTTTCCCCTTTTCTGTTTTTTGTCATTTTTCTATACTTTGGTATGTTTGTAAATAGTATAAAAAGTTGTTATTAAAATGTTTTACCTATATTAAAACTAAAGAAGGCGACATCATCATCTTCTTCGTTTTTAAGCGGTCTAGCAAAGTTAAATATCATCGGTCCCATCGGTGATAGCCACTGTAACGATAAACCCGCTGATGCACGAAAACGATCCGTGCTAGAATAATCTGCTAACTTGTCAAACTCAACTGTAGCTAAGTCTTGGTAATCCGCTATATTAAATTCGGTATCCCACACATTACCCACATCAACAAAGAAGCTCGTACGAACACTATTACTATAACTTTCATCTAAAAATGGTGTCGGAACAATTAACTCTACTCCACCGACAGCAATGGCATTACCGCCAACACTGCGTTGAGAGACTTGAATATAATCATGATCTGGCCCTAAACAACATGCGCTACCGCCAAGAAAATCTGGCGTTCCGTCTATTTTAGTCGGATAACGATAAACGGCTCTAGGTCCAACCGTATTATTTTCAAAACCACGTAAGGTGTCAGAACCACCAGCACGGAAATTTTCCCAAAATGGCAGTAATTGATCATTGCCATTAACTTGCCCGTAACCATTACCATAGCCTAACTGCAACCGAGCTAAAACAGTCCAGCGTTGGTTTCTTGTTAATGGGAAGTAAAATTTACTATCTAAATTAACTTTAAAGTACTGTACATCTGACGAGTTAGGTGTTGTCATTTTCATGGAAAGACTCTGCTGAGAGCCTGCCGTTGGGAATGTTCCACGGTTTAAGGTTGAGCGAGAAATACTTGCATTAAGATCATAGTTATTAAACGCGGGTAATGTTCCTGGATCCTGGGGATCTGAATGTAGATCATAAAAACTCTGAATTTGTTCATACGTTTCTAATGACGTAATTTCATTATGTTTAAAACCAACACCAAAATTTAAACGAACATACTCATTGATTGGAAAGCCCCAATTAAGACCTGCACCGTAAGTTTTATTATTATATTTCTCTAGGTTTGCATTACCTGCATTAAAATCTTGATAGAAGAGTTGTCCACCAAGAGAAACGGCATCAACAGTAAAATAGGGGTCCGTATACGACACACTGATACTTTTTGAATAGGTATTAGTATTGATGCTTAAGCCGAGTCGGTTACCTGTACCTAAAAAATTATTTTGTTGGATACCTGCATTTAAACTCAGTTTTGTTGAGTCACCGTAGCCAATACCAGCAGTAAAAGAGCCAGAAGCTTGCTCTTTTACAGTAAAATCAACGTCAACTTGGTCTTCTTCGCCAGCAATTTGCTTCGTTTCAAACTCAACAGTTTCCATATAGGGCAAACGAGATAAACGTGCTTTTGAATGTTCTACTAAACTATTAGACAGCCATGCGCCTTCCATTTGACGCAATTCTCGACGTAACACACGATCAGCCGTGACAGTATTGCCACTAAAATTGACTTTGTTTACGTAAATACGTTTGCCGGGATCAATAGAAATAGACAGCTTAACGGTATGATCTTCATCATTAATATCAGGGATAGTCGTTACTTTCGGGTAAGCATAACCAAAACGGCCTAAAAACTTACTGATAACTTCTTCTGTATAAGTGACTTCAGCTCCGTTGTAAAGGCTGTCTTCCTGTAGCGGGTTAATTGCTTTGATAGTTTGATCAAAGCCTGCCATATCACCGACAAATTCAACGTCAGAAATAGTGTATGTTTCACCTTCGGTAACGTTGAGGGCAATGTAAACAGATTTTTTATCTGGCGTCATCGAAACTTGCGTAGAGTCGACTTTAAAGCGTAAATAACCACGATCTAAATAGTAGCTATTAATCGTTTCCATATCACCTTGCAATGCTTGCTTTTGATATCTATCTTGCGCCATAAAATTCCACCATGGCGAATCAAAAGTCAGTTCAATTTTATCGAGTATTTCCGCATCGGTAAAAACTTCATTACCAATAAGGTTAATCTGTTTAATAGCCGCAGCGTCTCCTTCTGTAAACTCAAACTTAAGCATAACTCGGTTACGCGGCAAGTGGGTAATGGAGGCTGTTACATTAGCATTATATTTTCCAACACTGTGATAAAAATCTTCTAAGCCCATTTCAATACCAGAAATAACAGTACGGTCTAATGTTTCACCCACTCGAATATTACTGCCATCAAGGCTTTCGGTTAATTGTTCGTCTTTTAAATCACTGTTGCCCTCGAACGTGATTTCACTGATGGTTTCACGTTCGCTAACACGGTAAATAATACGGTTACCATCACGATATACTTTGATATCATTAAAATGACCTGATTTATACAATGCTTTAATGGATTGAGAAACTCTAAATGAATTAAGTTTATCTCCAACATTAAATGGTATATGTGTTAACGCAGCACCTAAAGCAACACGCTGTAAACCCTTTACTTCTATATCTTCAACCTGAAAATCTTCACTTGCATGTGCTGTTGTACCTAAAGCACCTAATAATAAGGCAAAGGCTAATTTTTTAATAATCATAAATATTTACTTTGTTACTTCTTTTATTACTTTGTTATAGACAAATGTATTATTAAGGGTATTTAGTTATTTATTTTCAACTCAATACCCGACTAAAGTCATTAAATAAGGCAATCATCATGAGTGCAAATAATGCCAATGCTCCAAACTTAAATCCTGCCTCTTGAATATTTTCTGGCACTGGCTTCCCTGTCAAAAGCTCTATAAGATAATAGAGTAAGTGCCCGCCATCAAGTATTGGTAGCGGTAAAAGGTTAATTATTCCCAAATTAATACTAATCAAGGCGAGAAAGCCTAAAAAATACACAAAACCATACCCTGCGCTATTCCCTGCTCCTTGTGCTATCGAAATTGGACCACTTAAGTTTTTTACCGATACATCACCGGTAATAAGCTTACCGATCATATCAAAACTTAAGGTCACTAAATTCCATGTGCGCAGTAAACTTTCCCCCAAAGCTGAAAATATATCGTAAGTTAACTCTATTCTATATTCGCTAGGCCATTCGTCCGCTTTAGGTGATACGCCAATATAACCAATACGCTGTCCTTTAACATCTACAACTTTTGGGGTTATTGATAAGTTTTTAGTTAGGCCAAAGCGCTCAATGGTAAGTGTGACCTCTTGTTCTGGAAAAGCTTTAATTTTTTGTGAAAAATCTAGCCAACCTGGCAATAATACTTGTCCATTTAATGCCATGAGTTTATCACCAGCCTGTAATCCCGCTAAAGCAGCTGGGCTATCAGGAGATACTTGAGCAATTTCATTATACACTTGAGGTCTAAAAGGAGTTATTCCTAAGCTTACTAAAGCTGACGTTTTATCTGGCGAGAACTGCCAACCTTGAGTATTTAACTGATGCGTACTAATAAATTGACTCTCAGAAGTTTTGGTTTTCAGCACAATTTCATCGCTACCTATTTCAGCTATTAACGCTAAATTAACGTCTTGCCAGTCACGTGTTCTTTTACCTGAGACTTCAACAATTTCAACCTTATTAGAGAGTTGTGCTTGAGCCGCAATAGAGTCTGGCGTGACACTTCCTATAATCGGTTTAATACTGGGTACACCAATTAAAAACATAAAATAAAAAGCAATAACAGCAAAAATAAAGTTGGCGAAAGGCCCTGCAGCAATAATAGCGATGCGTTGATAAACGGACTTTGCGTTAAATGTTTTATCTTTATCTTGACTAGAGACATTATCAACCCGCTCATCAAGCATTTTGACATACCCCCCCAACGGGATCATGGCAATAACATACTCGGTGCCATCATGAGTTTTTTTGCGCCAAATAGCCTTACCAAAACCAATAGAGAAGCGTTCAACTTTAACACCGTTTTTTCGCGCGACCCAAAAATGACCGTACTCGTGTACTGTGACTAAAATGCCTAACGCAATAACAAAAGAGGCCAAATTCCAAATAAAGTCAAACATGTTACTTCTTAATCCTAGTATGCGTTGAACCATTTGCTGAGGTTAAACTTTTCAGTGTCAACTGAGCAAATTCTCGGGCACGCACGTCTAAGGAGATTACCTCATTAATATTACTTACCTGTTCTGAGACAAATTTTTTCACAGAAGTTTCATTTATTTTGAAAATATCGGTAAATTTAATGACTTCGTCTAAAAATGCAGCAACAGCGACTTCATTGGCCGCATTAAGTGCAGTACAAGCTGCTTGCCCGAGTTTACACGCGTCAATGGCCAGCTTTAAATTAGGGTACTTTTTATAATCAACCGCCTGAAAGTCAAATGATGCCGTGGTGAAAAAATCAAGCGGTGCTACACCTGATTCAATGCGTTCTGGGTAAGCTAAAGCATGGGCAATAGGGGTACGCATATCAGGGTTACCCATTTGCGCAATAACAGAACCATCTTGATATTGCACCATTGAATGAATTGTGCTTTGCGGATGTAAAACAACCTGAATATCATCTGCTTGTACATTAAAAAGCCATTTAGCTTCAATAAACTCTAGGCCTTTATTCATCATAGTTGCTGAATCTACGGATATTTTGCGCCCCATATCCCAATTAGGGTGTGCGCAAGCTTGCGCTGGCGTCACTTGTTCAAACTCATCGACAGACCATGTTCTAAATGGGCCACCGGAACCTGTCAGTAATATTTTACTAATACCACTTTCAGCAAGTTGGCATTGACCTACACGCTGCTGCTCTTGCCACGGTAAACTTTGAAAAATAGCATTATGTTCACTATCAATTGGGAGTAACTCAGCGCCAGAATCTCTCATAGCTTCAATAAAAATAGCCCCAGAAGTTACTAAAGCTTCTTTATTGGCAAGCAATACACGCTTACCCGCTTTAACTGCAGCTAAAGTTGGCATTAGACCTGCAGCACCAACAATTGCCGCCATCACGGTGTCAACTTGTTCAGACTCAGCTAGACTGACTAGCGCATCAACACCAGAAAAAACTTCAATATATTCAAGCCCTTCTTTGGCGAGAAGTAGAATTAATCTTTCTGCGTGGGACTGAGAAACTAACACCACACGTTCAGGGGTAAACTCAATACATTGTGCCAATATTTTATCAACACTGGCATGAGCCGATAAACTAACTATATTGTATTTTTGAGGATGCAAACGCACAACATCTAATGTGCTTTCACCAATAGACCCCGTCGAGCCCAAAATACACAGTTTACGGGGAGAGGTTGAATTTGTATTTTTTAACACTTTTTTTACCAACCAAGCAGTACGTAGCAAAGCGCAAAGACTGGTGTTGTAGCCGTTAAGCTATCAATTCTGTCTAAAATACCACCATGACCGGGTAGAATAGAGCCACTGTCTTTTACACCTGCTTGGCGTTTAAACATACTCTCATTAAGATCACCTATAACAGAAACGGTTGAAATTAAAACGGTTATAATCAGCACTATTGATATTTGGTCACTATTCCAACCAATTTGATATGCTGCTACAACAATAAGAGCACAGGCACAAAAAACACCACCAAGGAAGCCTTCGATTGTTTTTCCTGGGCTTACCATTGGCATTAACTTATGTTTACCAAAGGCTTTACCAAAAAAATAAGCCCCTATATCGGCACTCCACACCATGAGGAATAAAAACATTAATAATTGCGCACCATGATATGGGTCGTCAGGATAATTGTTAGTACGAATAATCATAAAGGCGAGCCAGGTAGGTACTAGTGTTAACCAACCAAAGATGCCTCTAATAGAACGATGGCTAGACCAAAATTTGCTATATTTTGGGTAAGTAAACATTAATACCGCTGAAACTAACCACCAAATAACTGACAGCCACAGAATGTAAATAGCGTCATCATGCAATTGTTTGTTTTCTATCCATATGGTATCGATGGGCAAGTTAAACCAAATAACCGATATTAATACACAGGTGACCATAACAAACAAACTTCGTCTTGTTTTTGTTTCAAAGCCCATAAGAGGACCCCACTCCCATGCACCTATGGCTATAACAGCCATTAATAGGGTGGCGAAATAATGTAACGGCAAATAGAATATAGCCGAAATAGCTGCGGGAGCTAAAATTAATGCGGTAATAATTCGTTGTATTAGCAAGTGGTACCCTTTTTATTTTAATTGTAAATTTCAAGCTTCAAGTTATGTAGAACCAGTACTCACACTTTGCTCTTGTTCGCTTGTCACCTTGTTTACTCGCTACTTTTATAGTAATGCTATTTTTTTACTTGTTCGCCTGTTTTACCATAACGACGTTCTCTTTGTTCAAAGACATTAATAGCTTTTTCAAATGCTTCTTCGTTAAAGTCAGGCCATAAAGTTTCAGAAAAATAAAGTTCAGCATAGGCCGCTTGCCAGAGCAAGAAATTACTAATGCGGAAATCTCCACCAGTGCGGATCAGTAAATCCAAGGATGGTAAATTTGCTAAGCAAACATATTGATTTAATGAGGTTTCATTAATATCATTAAGTGAAATTTGTTTGCTTTCAACTTGTTTCACTAATTGTTTAGCTGCATTAGTAATATCCCATCGACCGCCGTAATTGGCTGCGATAGATAAGGTTAAACCTGTGTTTTTCTCTGTTAACTGTTCTGACTTTTGAATACTCTTTTGCAATTTATCAGAAAAACGACTTAAATCACCAATCACTTGAAAACGAATGTTGTTTTTATGTAAGCGCTTAACTTCTTTAGTCAATACATACATAAACAGATCCATCAAAACAGTCACTTCTTTTTCTGGCCGTTGCCAGTTTTCGCTACTAAAAGCAAATAATGTTAAGGCTTCTACTCCTAGCTTACGTGCACCTTTAACAACAGCTCTAACAGATTCTACACCGGCTTTATGACCACTGACTCGGGTTTTACCTTGCGCTTGTGCCCAACGTCCGTTGCCATCCATTATCACAGCAATATGCTTAGGGATATTCTTAAATTCTTTGTCAGATGTAGAGCTATTTGTCACTCGTAATCCTTTAATCACATAAATATATCTAATCAAAACGCCAGTGAATAATAATTAACCAGACTGGCGTTAACGTGAAGCTTTAAATTTCCATTAATTCAGCTTCTTTTTTTACTAAAATATCGTCAACTTGCTTAACAAAAGTATCCGTAATCTTTTGGATTTCATCTTCCGCTTGATGCTGTTCATCTTCACTGATTTCTTTTTCTTTTTGTAGCGTTTTAATATCAGAGTTGGCATCACGGCGTACATTACGAATAGAGATTTTACCGCCTTCTGCTTCACCACGAACAACTTTAACTAAGTCTTTACGACGCTCTTCTGTTAACGGAGGTAGTGGAATACGAATTAACGTGCCATTAGATTGAGGGTTTAAACCTAAATCAGACTTCATAATGGCCTTTTCTACAGCCGCAATCATTCCCTTGTCAAAGACCGTAATTGACAGGTTACGTGCATCGGGTACAGAAATATTACCTACCTGATTAAGCGGTGTTTCCATACCGTAATAATCAACAGTTATATTATCAAGTAAAGAGGCATGAGCACGGCCTGTCCTTACTTTATTTAGGTTGTTTTTTAAAGCGTCAATGCTTTTAGCCATCCGCTCTTGAGCGTCTTCTTTTATTTCATTTATCACGTTGATACATCCTAAAAATCATTAATTAAATACAATTTATTTTGTAATTACCGTACCTTCAGCTTCGCCCATAATTACAGCTTTAAGGGCACCAGGTTTATTCATATTAAAAACACGAATTGGCATATTATGGTCACGCGCAAGTGTAAACGCGGCTAAATCCATCACTTTTAATTCTTTATCTAACACTTCGTCAAAAGTTAAGCTGCTATATAATTCTGCTTCTGGGTTTTTTACTGGATCTTCTGAGTAAATCCCCTCTACTTTAGTGGCTTTTAACACCACATCTGCTTCTATTTCAATACCACGCAGGCACGCCGCTGAGTCTGTTGTAAAAAATGGGTTACCAGTACCTGCTGAAAAAATCACCACTCTACCTGATTTTAATAGACTGATAGCATTCGCCCAGTTATAGCGTTCACACACGCCGGCTAAGTCTATAGCAGACATTAAACGTGTATTAACAAACGCTCTGTGCAATGCGTCACGCATGGCTAAACCATTCATAACCGTGGCCAGCATACCCATTTGGTCGCCAACCACGCGGTTCATACCCGCATCAGCTAAACCAGCACCACGAAACAGGTTACCACCACCAATAACAAGACCTACTTGAATATCCATTTCAACAAGCTCTTTTATCTCTTGTGCCATACGATCAAGTATTTTGGGATCAATACCAAATCCTTCATTGCCCATCAGTGCTTCACCACTTAATTTAAGAAGAATACGACGATACGTTGGTTTTGGGCTAATACTCATGAGAAGAAAATTCCTATGTAGATCACTTTAAAATGGCTTAAGTCAAAAAGACCGACGATATTTTAGTACGTTTAGCTAATGCAAGAAAGCCTTAACTGAAAAAAGTAACTGTTATTATGCTTTTTCTTTTCGCAAAATAAAAAAACTGCATAAAAAAGCGCCTAAGCTGACATTGCAGCATAGGCGCTTTATTCGTCATTCAAAATAATTGATTAATATAACAAGAAAATTAATACATTAATTAAGGTGAATTTAATACTAACGAGTAGAGCGAACACTATGAAGTGACACTCTCAGCATTAAAAAATTAAGATTGAGCAGCTGCTATTTGAGCTTCTACTTCAGCAGCAAAATCTTCATCTTTCTTCTCAATACCTTCACCGACCTCTAAGCGAACGAAAGAAGAAACAGTTATACCTTTCTCTTTTAACACTTCACCTACAGATTTTTTAGGTTCCATAATGAAAGCTTGACCGGTCAAAGAAACTTCACCAGTGAATTTCTTCATACGACCCGTAACCATTTTCTCGGCGATTTCTTGAGGTTTACCTTCATTCATCGCGATTTCGATTTGGATAGCTTTTTCTTTTTCAACAACATCACTAGGTACATCTTCAGGGTTGATATACTCTGGCTTACTAGCCGCTACGTGCATTGCAATATGCTTAAGTGATTCTGCATCACCTTCACCTGCAACAACAACACCAATGCTTGCGCCGTGCTTGTATGATGCTAAAGCAGAACCTTCAACATAGGCTACACGACGAACATTGATGTTTTCACCAATTTTAGTCACTAAAGCAACACGCTTTTCTTCAAATTTAGCTTGTAACGCTTCGATTGAAAGTTTTTCAGCGGCCGCAGCATCTGCCACTTCATTAGCAAATGCTAAGAAGTTTTCGTCTTTTGCTACAAAGTCTGTTTGACAGTTAATTTCAACTAAAGCGCCATCTTTAATGATGATTTGACCTTCAGCAGCGATATTACCAGCCTTTTTAGCAGCTTTTGCTTGACCAGACTTACGCATATTTTCAATTGCAAGCTCCATGTCGCCATCAACTTCTTGTAAGGCTTTCTTACAATCCATCATGCCAGCGCCAGTACGCTCACGTAATTCTTTAACCATTGCAGCAGTAATTGCCATGAGTTAATTCCTCATTTTTCAGTTATTCTCATGTCGATTTCAACACAACACAAAAATTAAAATAAATAATAGCCACAAAAACCAATAAGATTGTTTTTTGTGGCTGGTACAGTAAAAACGAATTTTTACAGTAGTATTACTTGACTAACTTTTCTTTGTTTGAAAAATTATTCAGCTTCAACAAAACCGTCTTTTTCAGCTTGTACAACGATGTTTTGCTCACGACCTTCAATCACAGCATTTGCAACAGCATCACAGTATAAAGTAACTGCACGGATTGCATCATCGTTACCCGGAACAATGTAGTCAATGTTATCTGGATTTGAGTTTGTATCAACAACAGAAATCACTGGAATACCAAGGTTGTTTGCTTCTTTAATAGCAATGTGTTCGTGATCAGCATCGATGATAAAGATAGCATCAGGCAAACCACCCATGTTCTTAATACCACCTAAGCTTTTGTCTAGCTTTTCCATTTCACGAGTACGCATTAACGCTTCTTTTTTCGTTAAGGCTTCAAAAGTACCGTCGGTACTTTGTACTTCAAGATCTTTTAAACGTTTGATTGATTGACGAACTGTTTTCCAGTTAGTCAACATACCACCTAACCAACGGTGGTTAACAAAAAATTGCTCAGATTTTACTGCGGCTTCTTTGATAGCATCACTTGCTGCACGTTTAGTACCAACAAATAAAACTTTACCTTTTTTAGAAGACACATTATTAATAAAAGCAAGTGCTTCATTGAACATAGGAACAGTTTGTTCAAGGTTGATGATATGAACTTTATCACGAGCACCAAAAATGAATGGCTTCATTTTCGGATTCCAGTAACGAGTTTTGTGACCGAAGTGAACACCGGCTTTAAGCATATCGCGCATTGAAACGTTTGACATTTTTTTATCCTTTATGGGGTTAAGCGTTCATACACCCAATACGCACGACCCTTTATTGCATATTTAACCAAATGGCTATCAGCTGGGCACCCCGGCATACCTTATGTAGATGTATGTGAGTTTATAATAATAATTGATTATGCCTTTGCATAAATCAATCGATTTAGTGTTGACTAAAACAAGTACTAAACATGCCATATTTATCGAAGATTTACTCTGTAAAGCAACGAGAATACAAAAAAATGATTAGCAGCTAAAATTTTAGCGGGCACTTTATACCATAAAACAGCTAATTTAACCAGATAAATAATTCTCTGGGATAATTTTCTTTATCGCGTTAAAATCACCTAACATCAATTAACAAACCATTTCAAATCAATCAATTTAGGTAAAAAATGACAGCTCCCTTATCAAACGTTGAGTTATACTTTTTATATGACAGTCATTGTCCTTGGAGTTACGCTGCAACACCATTAATCAATGAAATCCATAAAGCATACCCGCAAATAAACTTACACCTTTGGCATAGTGCTTTTTTTTCATCCTTGAATGAAGCTGATATAACGATTAGCAAACAAGAAGTTAACGATGTAGAACAGTTAGCTAACATTAATTTTTCAACTAGCTATAAGCATACGCTTGAGCAAAATAGAGATTCAACCCTGTCAGCAAATTTAATGAGTTGGGCCCAATTAAAAACCCCAACGTTAGCACTGCCTTTATTAAAGGCGTTGCAAGAAGCACATTTTGAACAAGGCAACAGTTTATCTTGCCAAACACAATTCACTGACATTATCGCTCGATTAAAATTATCTCCTCCAACGAAAGTATTCAAAGCAGATAAATTAAGTAATGATGCTCAAGAGTTAGTTCAAGAAGTTTTTGAATTACAAGAGATTATAGCTACACAAGCTATTCCGGCCTTATTGCTTGCTATTGATGATGAGTTAATATTACTTAATCATAACTTTTATTTAACGCAACCTAAAGCCATCGTAGAAGCGGTGCAACTAGAGCTAGAAAAACACAATCATTAAAGAGAACCGTATGACCATTAAGATTAAAAATAAAGAAGAAATAGAAAAAATGCGTATTGCTGGTCAACTCGCCTGTGATGTACTAGAAATGATAGCCCCCCACGTTAAAGCCGGTGTTAGTACAGACGAATTGAATAGCTTATGTGCACAATACACCGAAAAAGTTCAACAGGCTGTTTCCGCACCATTAAACTATCACAACTTTCCTAAGTCTATCTGCACTTCAATCAACCATGTGGTTTGTCATGGCATTCCCGATGAGACAAAACTTAAAGACGGCGATATTATCAATATTGATATTACCGTTATTAAAGATGGCTATCACGGCGATACTAGTAAAATGTTTTTAATTGGGGATGTCTCTCCTGAAAATAGCCGGTTGTGCCGCCTAGCACAAGAAGCATTATATATTGGCTTAAAAAAAGTAAAACCCGGTGCTGATTTTGGTGAAATAGGCACGGCTATCCAAAAGTTTATTAAAAGCAAAGGTCGATACAGTATTGTTAAAGACTATTGTGGTCATGGTATTGGCAGTGAATTTCACGAAGAGCCTCAGATTGTTCACTATAAAAATAGAGCAGGACAAAAAATGGTCGAAGGCATGTGTTTTACCATAGAGCCTATGATTAATTTGGGTAAAGCAAAAACCAGCTTAGATAAAGAGGATGGTTGGACTGTATACACCAGCGACGGTAAAAACTCTGCTCAATGGGAGCATACGATTGTCGTAACAAAAACGGGTTGCGAAATTTTAACCTTACGTAAAGAAGAAAGCATTAATCGACTTCTTCATAACTGATAAATAATAGATAACACTAGAACCTTATTACTTATTTAAAAGGGCATACTCTTGACAAACTGTGAGTTAACAAAAAGCTTCATTCCGCATTACTTTATTGACAGCCTAGCCATAACCGCTCAATCACTTTCAAGCAAAGCGATATGTCAATTAACTGTTGATTTTAACGCTTGGTTAAAAGATGCCTTTAGTGATAATGATGTTAATTATCTATTAGGCGCACGAGCAACCTTTGTTGACGCCATTTTAGCTAAATTATGGTGTCAACATCATTTAGATGAATTTCAAATAAGTTTAGTTGCTGTTGGTGGTTATGGTCGAGGGGAGTTACACCCTTTTTCAGACATAGATATTCTATTACTGACTCAAGCTGACATAGAGGTTGATTTAGAAGAAAGAATATCCAGCTTTATCACTCAACTGTGGGACATAAAGCTTGATATTGGCCACAGTGTTCGCTGTATCAAAGAATGTTTAAAACAAGCTGTAAAAGATGTCACAGTTGCCACCAATTTAATGGAAATGAGGCAGATTGCAGGCAATAAAGCACTCACTCAACACTTGTCGCCCTTACTTGATGAAGACGTGTTTTGGACATCAGAAAAATTCTTTGTTGCCAAACGTGAAGAGCAAGAGAAACGTCATCAACAATACCACGGCGCAGCCTACACGCTAGAGCCCAATTTAAAAGCGAGTCCAGGGGGGCTTAGAGATATTCAAACAATAGCTTGGGTAGCAAAGCGCCATTTCTTAGCAGACTCCTTAGAAGAGTTAGTTCAGCATCAATACTTATACCCCAATGAATTAGCAGAATTAATAGAAGCACAAGATTACCTATGGCGTATGCGTTTTGCTTTACACTTTGTTGCAAAACGAAGCGAAAATAGACTCTTGTTTGATTATCAGGCAGATGTCGCCAAAATGATGGGCTTTGGTGATGAAGGAAAAGTTCCCGTTGAGCGAATGATGAAACGCTTCTTTCGTATCATTGCCCGAGTTGGTGAATTAAACACTATATTGTTACAGCGTTTTGAACAAGAGATCATTCAGGATAAAGAGCATATCGATAGTATTACAATCAACCAAGACTTTGAAATGGTTGACACTTTAATTAATACTACCAATGATAGAATCTTTATGCGTCCGTCAAAAATGATCGAAATGTTTTTGATTATTGCTCAACAGCCAAGTATTAAAGGGATTCACTCTCACACAGTAAGACTGATGAGAAACGCACGTCGGCGTTTAATTTCAGGCTTGATTGATTATGCCCAGTGTCGTGAAATTTTTATGGCGATCATGAGGCATCCTCGAGGCTTAGGTTTAGCTTTTAATTTAATGCACCGTCACGGTATTATTGGCTCATATTTACCTTCTTGGCGAAATATTGTCGGTCAAATGCAGTTTGATTTATTTCATGCATATTCTGTTGATGAACACAGCTACCGAGTTGTTAAAAATCTCTATCAATTTAGTCAAAAAGAGCATAATCACAAGTTTCCGCTTTGCAGTAAAATCATGCAGAAAATTCGCAAACCTGAAGTTTTATATTTAGCCGGTATTTTTCATGATATTGCTAAAGGACGTGGTGGAGATCATGCTGAACTTGGCGCTGTCGATGCGCTGATATTTTGTAATTCGCATCAAATGAGTAAACACGACAGTAAAATGGTTGCTTGGTTAGTGGAGCACCACTTGTTAATGTCGGTTACAGCACAGCGCCGTGACATCCATGATGAAAATGTTATTCGCACCTTTAGTGACATAGTTCGTGACGAGGCTCATCTGGATTATTTATATTGCTTAACGGTTGCAGACATGCGCGCGACCAATGAAAGTTTATGGAATAGTTGGAAAGGCAATTTATTACACGACTTATATTTTAATACCCTAAGAGCACTACGAAGGGGGTTATCAAAACCCGTAGAAACACGCTCTAAAATCAGAGAAAATCAACAACAAGCAAAAGAAATTTTAGCGCAAACATCTATTAATGAAGATGAACTAAAATCCTTATGGAAGGAATTTAGGCCTGATTACTTCTTACGGTATTCACCCGAGCAAATTGCTCGACATTGTGAGCGTATTATTGGTCATAATAGAAGTGAACCTTTAGTTATTATCAGTCCCAAACCCTATCGTGGTGGTACTGAAGTTTTTGTCTTCTCTAAAGAAAAAGCTAATACCTTTGCCAATACTGTCGCCTTACTAAGTATGAAAAAATTATCAATTCATGACGCAAAAATTATCACCACCAAAACAGGCTATACGGTAAATACATTTATTATTTTAGACTCGCGTGGCAAAGCACTTAAAGAAAGTTATCAAACCAGCGAAATTGCCAATGCATTAAGCAGTAATTTAAAACAAGACAATGTCTGTGATGTTTCACATCAACCGACCCGCCGAGAAGTGAAGCATTTTAAATTTGCACCACAAGTTAGCTTTATTAAAATTGCGGCTAAAAGTAAAACTATGATTGAAATCATAGCTCTTGATAGGCCAGGTTTACTGGGTAATATCGCACAAGTATTTCAAACGCTAAAACTTAGTATTCATTCAGCAAAAATAACCACCTTTGGTGAAAAAGCAGATGATGTTTTTACTATTTCAACCAGTGAAAACACCGCATTAACTGAAGCAGAAAAACTAATATTAGCTGAAAAATTAACCCAAGAAATAGATTAAAAATAACCTAAATAGGAATGTATCAATGACTGATTTAACCGCATTAGCAAGTACAATAGAGCAGGCTTTTGATGATAGAGCCGATATCAGCCCTGCTACTGTCTCAGTAGAAGTAAAAAAAGCGGTACTAGACTCCTTAGCTGCACTCAATAATGGAAGTGCTCGCGTTGCAGAAAAAATTGAAGGCCAATGGCATGTTCACCAATGGTTAAAAAAAGCCGTTCTATTATCATTTAGGATTTGGGACAACCAAGTCATTGATGGTGCCGAGAGTACTTTTTTCGACAAAGTACCAATGAAATATGATGGTTACACTCAAGAAATGTTTGAAGCTGATGGTGTGCGTGTTGTGCCAGGTGCTTCTGTACGTACTGGTAGCTTTATCGGCAAAAATGTCGTGGTCATGCCAAGCTTTGTTAATATTGGCGCTTTTGTTGATGAAGGTTGTATGGTCGATGGCTGGGCGACCGTAGGCTCGTGTGCTCAGATAGGTAAAAATGTGCACCTTTCTGGCGGTGTCGGTATTGGTGGTGTTTTAGAGCCTTTACAGGCTGGCCCGACTATTATTGAAGATAATTGCTTTATTGGAGCGCGTTCAGAGATTGTCGAGGGCGTAGTCGTTGAAGAAGGCGCCGTGATCTCAATGGGTGTTTACATTGGGCAAAGTACACGTATTTATGATCGTGAAACAGGTGAAGTTCATTATGGTAGAGTACCAGCAGGCTCAGTTGTTGTACCGGGGAATTTACCGTCAAAATGCGGTAAATACAGCTTATATGCCGCTATAATCGTGAAAAAGGTAGATGCAAAAACTCGCGCTAAAGTAGGAATTAATGAACTACTTCGTACGGTTGAATAATACTGACAACCGATCACAAGAATAAAGCCAAGGTTGATAGCAGTGATGTTGTCAGCCTTTTTATTTATTATCATTTCTGCAAATAGAACTCATTATTTAACTCTTTTGGTATTAAGTAAGCGACTATAAACAGCCTAATGTCATTTAGTTTAGCACCAAAGCAGTGTAGGGCTTCGCACTATTTTGGACGCTTATCCACCAATACTACCGAAACAGGTACGGTTAGTTGTGTAGCTCTAACTTCTTATGAATTCCTTCAGATCCCAGCGTTAGCCTGTGACACCCTTGCCATTAAGATTACCTTCCCCTTAGTTGGGGTGATAAAGCATCTTTCAACCAATCGGGTTTGCCAGCGTCGCTGGGCAAAAAAAAACCTTAGATTATCAATCTAAGGCTTTATAGGATAAATAGTCTTTATTATGTAATAGTACTACTTAGTTTTTAACTTTTCATCCATCTCTTCTATTGTTGCTTTCCAAATTGCTGGGCCAGTTACATGTGCTGATTCACCTGTACTGTCAACCGCAACCGTCACGGGCATATCTTCTACTTCAAACTCATAAATAGCTTCCATACCTAATTCTTCAAAGGCGACTACACGCGCTTTTTTGATTGCTTTTGACACAAGATAAGCTGCGCCACCAACAGCCATTAAATAAACAGATTTATGTTCTTTAATATTTTCTACTGTTGCTGCGCCACGCTCAGACTTACCAATAGAGCCTAAAAGACCTGTTTTAGAAAGCATTAATTGTGAAAACTTATCCATACGTGTTGCGGTCGTTGGACCCGCTGGGCCAACGGCTTCATCACCAACGGCGTCAACAGGACCAACGTAATAAATAAATTTGTCGGTAAAATCAACAGGGAGGTCTTCACCTGCCGCTAACATATCTTGAATACGTTTATGTGCAGCATCACGCCCCGTTAAAATAGTACCACTAAGTAATACCGTTTCCCCTGTTTTCCACTGGGCAATATCGGCTTTAGTTAAACCATCAACATTAACACGACGAACATTCTCACCTACTTCCCAAGTGATATCTGGCCATTCTTCTAGCTTAGGTGGTGATAAATCGGCGGGGCCTGAGCCATCTAAATGAAAGTGAACATGGCGTGTTGCCGCACAATTTGGGATCATAACCACAGGCTTAGATGCTGCATGCGTTGGCACCGCATTAATTTTGACGTCAACCACTGTCGTTAATCCGCCCAAGCCTTGCGCACCAATACCGAGTTTGTTAACCCGTTCAAAAATTTCTAAACGTAACGCTTCTTCCGCATTCTGTGGGCCACGTTCAATAAGCTCTTGAATATTAACAGGATCCATCAAGCTTTCTTTGGCGAGCACACCAGCTTTTTCTGCCGTACCACCAACACCTATACCAAGCATGCCAGGTGGACACCATCCAGCGCCCATAGAAGGTAATGTTTTAACGACCCAGTCAGCAATAGAGTCCGATGGGTTCAACATCACCATTTTTGTTTTATTTTCACTACCACCGCCTTTAGCTGCAATCATGATTTCAATTTCATCACCCTCAACTAAATCAATATGAACAACGGCAGGTGTATTATCCTTTGTATTTTTACGTGCTCCTGTTGGGTCAGCAACAATGGAAGCACGTAATGGGTTATCAGGGTTTGCATAAGCACGACGAGTTCCCTCATCAACCATTTGTTGCACCGTCATGTCGGTTTTATCCCATTTAACGGCCATCCCTACTTTTACAAAACAAGTGACAATACCAGTATCTTGACAAATAGGACGTTTGCCTGTTGCTGACATTCGCGAGTTAATGAGTATTTGCGCTATCGCATCTTTAGCAGCTTGATTTTGTTCTTTATGATAGGCTTTTTCTAAGGCTTGTATAAAATCGAGTGGATGATAATACGAGATATACTGCAAGGCATCTTCAATACTATCAATTAAGTCTTGCTGTTTAATTATTTTATCAGACATGTTGCTCTCAGCTTTCGTTAAAATGGTGTATAATCTGTTTCCATTATAATACCTTGCTATTGAAACAGCTGCTAGTAGCCAATAGTCGAAATATCAGAGAAAATAACGTCTTGTCTTTATCATCGCCATTTTCCGTATCAATTATGCCCTTAACGTTGGGTACGGGTACTACACCGTTAGATTTATTTACCCCATTAGCAGATAAACCATGGGCAATGTGGCTAGACTCATGTCAAGCACCGCATATCGATGCTCGCTTTGATATTATTGTTTGGCAACCTGAAGTTACCTTAACAACACACGGTGAAACTACCACAATTTATTACTACAGTAATGGGCAAGAAGAACGCAGCAGTGAAGATCCTTTATTATTAGTTAAACAACTGCAACAACAAACCCTTAAAACAATAAAAACACCATCACAAAAGCTACCTTTTTTAGGTGGCGCATTAGGATACTTTTCTTATGACCTTGGACGACGATTTGAAAGGCTTCCAGAGCAAGCAGCACAGGATATTCACTTACCTGACATGGCTGTGGGCATCTATACTCAGGCGGTAATTTATGACAATAAAACAAAGCAATACTATTTACTTTGCCCTGATAAGAAGCGCTCAGACTTAACCGATAAGATAGAAACGTTAATAACCCAAGAAAACGCTAATTCGCACTTTTCTCTTACTTCAAATTGGCAAGCTAATATGGATAAAGCCAGTTATGTTGAAAAATTCAAACAAGTACAAGACTACTTGCAAGCTGGCGACTGTTATCAAATTAATTTAGCTCAACGCTTTAGTGCTAATTACCAAGGAGACGAATTTAACGCTTATTGTACATTGCGCGCACAAAACAATGCACCATTTTCAGCTTTTATTCGTCTTGAACAAGGTGCTATTTTAAGTGTATCCCCTGAGCGTTTTTTACAATTATCACAGGGCAAAGTTCAAAGTAAACCCATTAAGGGCACCATGCCAAGGCGTAGCGATAAAAACCAAGATAAACAAAATGCAACACTGCTCGCTAATTCAAGCAAAGATCGCGCTGAAAATGTCATGATTGTTGATCTATTACGCAATGATCTTTCAAAAGTATGCCTGCCTAATTCAGTTACTGTCCCTAAGCTCTTTGATATCGAAAGTTTTCCAGCGGTGCATCACTTAGTAAGTACTGTTGAAGGGGAATTAGCCAACCAATTTGATGCAACAGACTTGCTTCGTGGCGCGTTTCCCGGCGGCTCTATCACCGGTGCGCCCAAAATACGTGCTATGGAGATTATTGAACAACTTGAACCACACAGACGCAGCGTTTATTGTGGTAGCATAGGTTATTTCTCTAATTGTGGTAATATGGATACAAGCATCACTATTCGCACTTTAGTCTGCGAAAAATCACCTGATAAAAAGACATCAAGTAAAATTTATTGTTGGGCTGGTGGCGGTTTAGTTGCAGACTCTAAAGCAGATAATGAGTATCAAGAAACTTTTGATAAAGTAAACCGTATTTTACCCGTGTTAAATAAACTTACTTAACATATCAATGAGTCTCCATGAAAAAACATGAATTTTTAGTGCGATTTCATTTAAAACAATTAGCCAAATCAGCACATAACTATCAACACAATTCAACATTGAAAATCGCCGCTGTGCTGATTGGTTTGGTTGAATCTTCTGATAATGATACGGGCTTAGAAGTTTTATTAACTAAGCGCTCTAGCCACCTTAAACATCACCCATCTCAAATCAGTTTTCCCGGCGGTAAAGCGGAACCTGAAGATGAAAGCCTAGTTGCAACCGCATTAAGAGAAGCTAGCGAAGAAATTGGCTTATCCCCAACAAGCGTTAGTGTAATTGGTCAACTTCCAAGTTACCAAATAATCAGCGGCTACCAAGTTACCCCTATTGTCGCGATGATAGATAAGCAATCATCATATCAACAAGACGACAACGAAGTCGCTGAAATATTTCAGGTTCCCTTACAACACTTTTTACACGCAAATAGCCATCATTGCATTAATGCCTTTAAGAATGGTCGCAAACACAATATTCATTTTTTCCCCTACAAGCACTATAATATTTGGGGTGCAACGGCAGCTATGCTAAAAGATTTAACCGAACACATTAAATAACCTCGCCGTATTTTTTACTACTTTATATAATTATCTCTAAATTTAAACTAATATTTGTTTTAAATACTGACAACTTTCAGTTAACATTACCCACACAAACACCAGCACGAACCACATTTAACAAAATTATATTCGGAATTACCCATGATTAGTGTATTTGATATGTTTTCTATTGGCATAGGCCCTTCAAGTTCTCATACGGTAGGGCCAATGAAAGCAGCTAAACGCTTTATCGATAAATTAAACAATTTAACACTGTTAACGAAAGTAGACCGAGTCAAATGTGAGTTATTTGGCTCTTTAGGGCAAACAGGCATTGGCCATGGAACCGGTAAAGCGGTGATATTAGGTTTCTCAGGTGAAGCACCTGAGACCATTCCTGTCGACTCAATTGAAGCAATTTTAGCGCAAGTTATCACAACACAAAAAATCTATCTTAATGGTAAGCATTGTGTGGACTTCCCTAAAGACGATGCCATTATTTACCACCACAGAAAAACACTGCCAGCACATGCCAATGCGATGAGTTTATTTGCTTATCAAGGTAATAAAATTGTTTTAGAACAAACATATTATTCAATTGGCGGTGGCTTTATTGTGCAAGACTGTGACTTTGAAAAAGAAAAAAACAATGCATTATCACTGCATACCAACATAGACAAACCACATAAATTTACCAATGCTGCGGAGCTGCTAGCACAAGCTCAAGAAAATGGCTTAAGCATCAGCACCATCATGATGAATAATGAAAAGTGTTTAAATGATGAAGTAACTATACGTGCCCAGCTAATTAATATATGGCATGCAATGAAGAGTAGTGTGGAAAGAGGAATAAAGACTGAAGGTATTTTACCTGGTGGTTTAAAGGTAAATCGAAGAGCGCCTGCTTTACATCGAACTTTAAAAGTAGAAAAGTCTAGCGACCCACTTAATACTTTGGACTGGGTTAACTTATTTGCTTTAGCCGTTAATGAAGAAAATGCCGCTGGTAGCCGAGTCGTTACCGCACCAACTAACGGTGCTGCAGGCATTATTCCTGCTGTATTGTGCTATTACGATAAATTTGTACAACCTGTTAGTGATGATCACTGTATCAGATATTTGCTAACGGCAGCGGCGATTGGTATTTTATATAAAACTAATGCTTCTATCTCTGGTGCCGAGGTTGGTTGTCAGGGCGAGGTTGGTGTCGCCTGCTCTATGGCAGCCGGGGCACTAACAGAAATTATGGGGGGTACACCGGTACAAGTAGAAAATGCTGCAGAAATAGGTATGGAGCACAATTTAGGGCTAACCTGTGATCCGGTAGGTGGTCTTGTACAAGTGCCTTGCATTGAGCGTAACGCGATGGGCTCTATCAAGGCGATAAATGCTTCACGATTAGCACTAAGAGGAACGGGTACACAGAAAGTTTCTTTAGATAAAGTGATCAAAACCATGTGGGATACAGGTAATGATATGAAAACTAAATATAAAGAGACATCACGAGGCGGCTTGGCGGTGAATATAATTGAATGTTAATTGTTAGAAATACTTAAAATAACAATAAAGCTTTAAGGGCTCCCTTAAAGCTTTATCAGCTAAAAAAATTAGTAGGTGGGTAATTTTACGTCTTTTAACAATGCTTCAACTTCACTATTATTTTTCATAATCATCGCACGAGTAACAATGTCTTTGGTTAAGTGAGGGGCAAAACGTTCAATAAAATCAAACATATAGCCTCTTAAAAAACTTCCTCGCCTAAAGCCAATCTTTGTGGTACTGGCCTTAAATAAATGGCTAGCATCTAGCGTAACTAAATCACTATCAATTTTAGGATCTATGGCCATCGTTGCAATAACGCCTATACCCACACCTAGGCGCACATAAGTCTTAATGACATCGGCATCAGTTGCAGTAAAAGCAATTTTCGGCTCAGCCCCTGCTTTTTCAAAAGCGGCATCTAATTCAGATCTGCCTGTAAAGCCAAAGACATAAGTTACTAATGAGTATTGAGCAATATCAGCAATGGTTAGATTTTGTTTTCTGGCTAAAGGATGATCCTTTTTAACAATAATACTGCGATTCCAGTGGTAACACGGTAACATCACTAGGTCATTGTATAAATGTAACGATTCTGTTGCGATGGCAAAATCAGCATCACCCTTGGCAGCTGAGTCACTAATTTGAGCAGGAGTACCTTGTGACATTTGCAGAGAAACTTTTGAATACTTTTTGATAAAACCTTGTATTACTTCTGGCAAGGCATAACGTGCTTGAGTATGAGTTGTAGCTATGCGCAACTTTCCTTCATCAGGTTGGGTATGTTCACGAGCAACCGCTTTAATACCTTCAACTTTCGACAATATTTGTTGAGCAATGTTAATCACTTCTTGGCCAGCTGAAGTTACATGGGTTAAATGCTTACCACTACGTCCAAAAATTTGAATTCCCAGTTCATCTTCAAGCATGCGAACTTGCTTAGAGATACCGGGTTGAGAAGTAAAAAGAGCTTCAGCTGTAGCAGAAACATTCAGGTTATTGTTGAGCACTTCAACAATATAGCGCAGTTGTTGCAATTTCATAAATGGACTTCAAGTACTTTAATCAGAAATGTTCTTATAGCAAAAGGATATACTTAATTGAAAATTTATTCCATATTAAAATTCATTTTTTGTAAATAAAATTCACCGTTTTCACTAAAAAGCAGCTAATACTTTTTTAAACTAATCCATCAGCATGTGGCATATAACGAAAATAACTAGGGGATGTTGATCTTTCAGGGTTAGATTTTGTTCGAGATAAAAGCAGTTTCGACAGCTCAACAGACACTAGAATTTTTTATGATAAAAACGTTCTAGTCTCTGGTATGTTTTACCTCTGTAACGTTGATTTTTAACTTAACGAGCTGTATAAAACTCTCAAATCAAAACACTATTTGACAAAAATAGAGCAAAAATGGCAAAGCAACATAGCGTGAAAGAAGACGATTAGATCCCGTTATCGCTCAAAGTGTAAACTTTCTTTGTTGTACAAATAAAATAATTACCTATTAAAGTTAACTTATGCTTTGCTAAAGAGGACATTTTTTGTAGACTGCTAATTATCCAGTGAATTTTCACAATATACAAATAAGAGCTTTATTATGGTTGCAATTATCGTAGGCCTGATCCTCGCCTTGATTATATTTGTTGTTATTATTAGTGCAATACAACAACATAAAGAAAAAAAAGAAGCAGAAAAACGCATTAAGATAGCAAAACAAAAAGCTATAATTGATGAGAGCGAAGAATTAATTCTAAATTTATCTCACTTACCGTCTAGCCCTAATTTAGTCAAAATATTAAACCGCAGAAGCTTAAATGCCGTTAAGGCTATGCAAGATATCATGCCCGAAGGCAAAGGCATTCAGGATAGAATTGAAGAATTAAGATTTCGTTTAGAAACAGCCGATAACTTAAGTTCAAGTCAAGCAAGTGAAGACTCTTTTAGGCTGCCTGATAATGACAAACAAATCTTAACCATATTACAATGTATTAAAAAATTAAGAATGACACTTAAATCTGAACAAAGTAAAGGCATCCTAGATGCACAAACGTTCACGGCTGAAGATCAACGCCTTGATGCTATGCAACTAAAAATTAATGTTGAAAGCTTACTAAAAAGGGGTAACCAAGCACAAAGTAAAGATATGCTTGGCTCTGCTAGACAATATTTTGAAAAAGCACAGAATACGTTAACTCATCACCCGCTAAAAACTGAATACGTAGCTAAAAAACAAGAAGAAATTGTCGAACAACTTAAAATTATTGCTGATGCATTAAAGAATACTAATGCACAAGATGCCGCCAAAAAAGCTAAAAACGAAGAAGATGAATTGGATATGTTATTTCAACCTAAGAAAAAGTGGTAAACCATTAAAATGGAACCAAGTAATTTTAAGCCAGCATTTTGCTGGCTTTTTATTTTTTTAAAACTCTCTTCCCCTCGTCAGTATGTTAAACAAAGTTAATATCATTACATTGCCTTCTTTTTTAAGAAAATCAATGAAGGCATATGCGTTAAAAACATTAATAAGACAACAAGGTTGTGATTTACAACGCATCGGACGATCTAGAAACTGGCAACTCAAAGCCAATTTTGAGCAAATCCACGCAATTATTAACCATATAGAACAGTCTAATGAGCCTAGTTGGGCATGGTTAGCTATTAAGCTTAATAAAGAGTATCGACATTTAAGTCATGTGGAACTTTTCAGTCTCGCCACGAAACTTGAAGAGGTAACCGTTAACTCGTTAATGGCAAAAAGCGATTGCACTATAGCTCAAGCGAGAAGAGTTATAGATGAGCTCGAAGGGCTCGACTAGTACAACTAACAAAAAACCGATAAAAGCTACATTGAAGTCGGTTTTATCGGCTGTGTTTATGGGTAATGAGATGCGTATCGTTTATTTTTTCGCTGCAGTTTTTTTCACTGCCTTTTTCTTCGCTACTTTCTTTTTAGGAATATCTTCCACCCAATTGCCTTCGATATATTTTGCTGTCCATCCGGTGGCTTTACCATCAACTTCACTCATCACATATTGCTCTTTGGTTTTTCGACTATAGCGAATAACAGCCATATTACCTTTATGATCTTGCTCTGGTGCATCAGCTAAGTAATAAAACTTAGACGAGATTCTATCTCTAAAACGCTTTAGCTCAGCGACTTTTGGAGCGCGTGTTTCACGAGATCGTGGAAAAGTACTGGCCGCTAAAAAGATGCCAGCGGCTCCATCACGCAACACAAAATGTGCCTCTGATTTTTCACATTCAAGCTCAGGTAATTGAACAGGATCTTCTTTAGGTGGAGCAGCTTCACCATTGGCAAGCAATTTACGAGTGTTTTTACATTCTTCTTTTGTGCAATCAAAGTACTTACCAAAACGACCTGACTTTAATTCCATATCAGATTGACAGCGATCACACTCTAAAACAGGGCCGTCATAACCTTTAATTTTAAATGTACCCTGCTCTACTTCTATACCATCACAAACGGGGTTGTTACCACAAACATGAAGCTTGCGAGTTTCATCAATAAGATAGCTATCCATTGCAGTATTACATTGTTGACAACGATGCATAGCACGAAGCGCTTCGGTTTCTTGATCTTCAGCCAGTACACTGACCGCTTCTTCACCTGGCGTTAAGTTCATTGTTGTAGTACATCGCTCTTTAGGAGGCAAAGCATAACCAGAGCAGCCTAAAAACACGCCGGTAGACGCTGTTCTGATACCCATTTTACGATTACAAGTAGGACAATCAATCGCTGTTAGCACAGGGTCATTATTGGGCATACCACCATCAGGTGCCTCTTGATTAGCAAGTGCTAACCGCTTGCTAAAACTTTGATAGAACTCATCTAAAACAGTTTTCCAGTCCAAGTCACCAATAGCGATGGCATCAAGCTCTTGCTCCATATTAGCAGTAAAATCATAACTCATTAATTTTTCGAAACTTATAGATAGGCTATCGGTAACGATTTCTCCCATTTTTTCCGCATAAAAACGTTTTTTATCTAAACGTACATAACCTCTGTCTTGAATGGTAGAAATAATAGAAGCATAAGTTGATGGGCGACCAATAGAACGTTTTTCTAGCTCTTTAACCAGTGAAGCTTCACCAAAACGAGCCGGTGGCTTAGTAAAGTGCTGACTTGCTTCTAAATCATCTAAAGTAAGTACTTCACCAACAGATAAATCGGGTAGATGTCTATCATCACCTTTAGCAAGTTGCGGATGAACCTTAGTCCAACCATCAAACTGCATTACCCGGCCTTTTGCTTTTAAATCATAATTGGCTGCACTGATGGTGAGTGTACTCACGGTATAGCGAGCAGCAGTCATTTGACAAGCAACAAATTGGCGCCAGATTAATTCATATAATTTTTTGGCATCGGCTTCGACGCCTTCAAGCAGTGCAGCTTCAAGTTTTACGTTAGAAGGTCTAATCGCCTCATGCGCCTCTTGAGCCCCCGCTTTTGAACCATACACTTTTGCTTTTTCAGGTAAGTAATTATCACCAAAGTTTTTACGAATAAAACTACGGCACATTTCAACGGCATCTTGACTTAAATTAGTTGAGTCTGTACGCATATAAGTAATATGCCCCGCTTCATATAAGCGCTGGGCTAAACCCATGGTGCGTTTAACGCCATAGCCTAATTTAGTACTTGCTGCTTGTTGTAAAGTTGAAGTGATAAATGGTGCTGAAGGGGTACTTTTTGACGGTCTATCAGCACGCTGACTAACAATATAATCTGCCGCTTTGAGTATCTCTAACGCTTTATCTGCATCGGCCTTATTATTTGGCTTAAATGTTTGCTTATCTTCATGGGTTACATCAAGGGCAAGTGATTGATGAGAGCTGCTATGTGTTTGCGCCGCTATTTCCCAGAACTCTTTTGGCTCAAACGCCTTTATTTCGCGCTCTTTTTCAACGACAAGTTTAACCGCGACAGATTGAACACGACCAGCCGATAAGCCGCGTGCTACTTTTTTCCACAACAGCGGACTGACCATAAAACCAACAACACGATCTAAAAATCGACGCGCCTGCTGAGCATTAACACCGGGCATACTTAACTCACCTGGTGTTGAAAATGCTTGCTGAATAGAGCTTTCTGTTATCTCATTGAAAACGACACGGCGAAACTTCTCATCTTCACCACCAATAATTTCTTTTAAATGCCAAGCAATCGCCTCTCCCTCGCGATCCAAATCGGTTGCGAGATAAACCGTGTCGGCTTTATCCGCTAACTTCTTTAATTCGGTGACAACTTTTTCTTTACCCGGAAGAATTTGATAATTAGCAGCCCAATTCTTATCGGGGTCAACCCCCATACGGTTCACTAAAGCTTGTTTATCACGCTTTGCTTTATACTTGGCTTTAGCCTCTGGCGTCATTTTACGTACTTCGGCCGGAGACTTAGCTGCTACTTTTTTTCCTGTACTGCTATGCGGTAAATCGCGAACATGACCAACACTCGACTTTACAATAAAGTCTTTACCTAAATATTTATTAATTGTTTTCGCTTTGGCTGGCGACTCGACAATAACCAGTGATTTTGCCATAAAAATTTTTAATCCTACGAGAAGACAAATTTATTTTTGTCTTTTTATTCATTCGTCATGTTTAGCTAAAAAGTGCGAGCATGCTCTTTATTGACTTTCACATAACGCTAAAAAATAGTTTTTTTAAATAAAACTATTGCATAACTATTTATAGGTATATCTATATTTATTCAAGCTGACAAGTAATTATTTTTTACCTATTCATCGACTTGTCAAATTTCGCTATAATGGCTTAAAGTTATTTTTAGCCTATTTTCAGCGCAATCATAATCGACTTTGCCAAAAAAGATAAAGTTTTTTTTTCATTAAAATATCATTAATGTTAACGATAACTTGCATATTGTGTCCAAATAACCCTTTTACAACCATAGTGAGATGACCAATGACAACACTTTCAACTCTGTTAAAAAACAAGCTTGAACAATGTTTATGCCCGCCAGGCAATGGAGTATTTACTGTAAACACCGCTAAAGAGCGTAAAGAGCAACTTCATCAAGTACTTTTTGGTCAAGCTACCAACATCGATAATTTATGGAAAGACACCTTAAATAAGCTGCCAGAAAGCGCTAACGCCATCATTTTAGGTATAGCTTCTGATTGTGGTGGCGGAATTTTACGTGGAGCCAATTGGGGACCGTTATTTTTACGCTCAACCTTACTTGAAAATTATGCTCATTTAAATGCTTTTGATTTAGGTGATATTCGGGTAATCCCTCATTTACTGAGTGATAAATATTTAAATAATGCAACACTTGCCAATTGTCGCAAGGCACTATATCAAAATGATAAAAGTGAATATTGTGTTAGCCCATTAAGTATTACAGAAGATGTTTTACATGACTTTTATGCTGAATTTCCTAACAAAGGCGTTTTTGGCTTAGGTGGCGATCATAGCGTTAGTTATCCACTCACCAAAGCCTATTTACAAGCTAAGAAAAAGCAAGGCAAACGCACAGGTATTATTCATTTTGATGCTCACACTGACTTATTAATTGAGCGTTTAGGTATTGACTTGTGTTTTGGCTCCTGGTGTACACACATTTTAGAGGATCTTCCTGCACCTGAGCACTTAATTCAAATTGGTATTCGCTCAAGTGGTAAACCTAAATCACACTGGGAAAATACCTTTGGTGTTAAGCAACATTGGGCTAGTGAAGTTAAAGAGCTTGGTGTAGAAAAAGTGATTGAAAATATTTTATCGCAATTAGCGCAACAAAATATTGATGAACTTTATGTTAGCTTTGATATTGATGCCATAGACGACAGCTATGCAAGCGCTACAGGCACGCCTGAACCAGACGGTTTAATGCCCGCACAAGCAATACAAATATTGCAGGCTATTGCAGCGAAATACCCTATAACTGGTGGGGATATGATGGAAATAGCACCTTTCACCGATAGTTCAGGGCAAGGTAAAATTAGTCGAGATAACACGCTAAAGGTCGCAGGTGAAATATCAGCATTTCTGATTGGTGAAATCAGCAAGTAATACCTAGTGTATTAATTCATTGTTCACTTAACGAGAATTAAAAGGCTCAAAGTCTAGGCATGGATTGAAGAGAAGGGTTATTTCCTTGTCAACCTCTATGACGAGGCATTTAAGCCTTTTAAGTAGCCCTTTGGTTTTTGTTAGCAACTGATAACTAGGGTCTTATATGGACTCCCAGTTAATGTCAAAAAAGAAAAAGTTTAAAATAAATTAAGATCTAAAGACGTAGTAACAAGCCTCTTATTTTAAACTAAGCTAAGTGTTTTTTTAGCCATTATCGCTATTGAATAAAAATAGCGATATTACTATATAATGTAGTCAACTCATTTGGTGTTGTTACCTCAACCAATAAATTGCCATTTTTGGGTTCTTTTTCACCTTTAACTGTGACACCAAAAGCAGTACCACCATTATGGTTTTCACTTGGCCAAGTAAAACTACTTGGGCCAACTACCGAACCAGCAGTCGCAATAAATTTAACAACAGTTCCCGCTGGCATTGGTTGATTATGTAGATCAGACACAACAATTGTGGTGGATGTTGAGTTTTCTCCTTTAATATAAAGCGCATTGTCAATACTGTTATTAATGACATCTGCCGTTGTAGATATCTCTGGTGTTAGCGGGTCATTATCATGATCATGATCATAGGATACTCTTAGCACCTTCGCGTCACAAAGCGTGTTGTTGCGGGCTATCATTAGGGCATCATTGGTTGGTATTATTTCTGTTGAAGCTACTGGTAGAGTTAATGTTAGCTTACTATCAAGTATGCCTTGATCTACACGAATAAAACTTACATCAGAACCTACATGATCATAGGTTGAAGAGACACAAACATTCGCACTAGAGCCTGACATCACTAAGATTAACTGACCTCTAACATTAAGTGACTTGTTATTCGAACACCCATCGTGTGCTGACACAGAGCAAAGTACACCATTATATTTGCCGTCATTGGTGGTAAACAAACCATCATTATTAAAATCTAAAAACTCTTCTAGCTCTCCGCCTACTTCTTCAGCAACATCAGTTTCACCAGGGTTGTAAAAACCATCTTCATTATAGTCAGCAAAAGATTCCTTCATATCATAAGGACGACCACTCACATCTGTATTTGCAAATGCACTCACTTCACTAGCATCAAAACGACCATTACCATTTAAGTCTGGGAAAGATTCTTCACCGATAGCTGTTGCAATAACGGTGGCTCTGCCACCATACTTTTGACCTAAAAAATTAACCTTTTCTGGAACATGTACAATATCCGGTTGATTTGCTACGTAGTGATATTCATCACTCGCGTTATGTTGAAGCACATGACCTTCTGGCCTGGGAAACTGGCTTGTCCAAGTAACCGTACAGACACCTCCTTGCGTTAGACATGAAGGTTCAATCGAGCCACCTTCGCTCGTAAAGCTAACTGCGGTACCGTCTGGCACAGGGTTATTGTATGCATCAGCTAAACGTGCGGTCACTTTTACGGTTGTCCCATCAATATCCCAGCCCTCTGGGTTTAATATACTTGCTGATAAGCTAAAACTGTCTTGATCAGGTATACCGGTTGAAATCACCAAGACACTTGATTGCGATGAGATGGCAGGAACACTATTATCAATAGTCGCTTGTACTCTTACACTGGTCGCAACAGTACCTGAATTAATTACGGTTTGCACAATACCTTCATTATTTGTACTGGCACGATCAGGGATTAACTGAATACCACCAACATCGGTATTTAACGAAAAGTTCACCACTTGATTATTTACTGGGTTAGCGTTGGTGTCTAGCACTCTAAACTTCACTACTGCACTCTCTGCTCCTCCCAATGCACCAGCACCCAATATTGAAATATTTTCAGGCTCAGAAGAAACAAATTCAATACTCCCTACCTCAGCAGGTAAAATATTGACTGATGTTGTAGCTGATAAGTTAATACCACCAGCATTAGCAGTAACATTAATAGGATCATCGCCAACACAACCTTTTGCAAGATAGGTACTGGTTGCCATACCATTTGAGGTAGTAATTGGTGAACTTAATTCGGCACTAGAATTACTTAAGCTAGAGCAGCTTGAAGAAAAATTAACATCAACAGGTTCAGTAAATAGCGTACCTTGATCATCAATAATATTCACGCTGACAACCGTTGTGCCACCAGCAGATATCTGCGCTAGGCTAATTTGTGCTTCACCTTCAACAAATGGATCACCACTGCCCATTACAACGGTTGAAGAACCAACCACGAGTAATGTTTGCCCTGCTTCACCGCTTGTAATTGAAGCAGTAACAGAGCCCGCGCCTAATTTTCCGCCAGCTAAAATATCAACGGAGGCCTGATTATGACTATTGGTAATCGCCGTAGCAATCGGAATTTCACCGACCGTAGAAACAAAATTGACAATAAGTGGTGTGCTGATACCGTTAACCTGTGCCATGACTTTACCCGGCTTAGAGGAGGTTATAGTGTCTGTTGCATTCCCGTTACTATCGACTAATGAAACTGAAATATTGATATCACCTACAACACCGATATCATCACCTTGAGTACTAAAACCTATTGTAGACGATTCTCCTGATGACACTGATGCAATGATATCCCCTGCACCACGAACATTACCTGCGGTTAGAGTTATTTCTGCACGACCGGCATTATTTGTTGAAGCGGTCCCTGAACTAGGAGAAAAAGCACCGATACCGTTTTCAACAGTATCAAGAGTGAAAATTACCGTTGTATTAGGAACAACTACTCCCCCTTGAGTTAAGGTAGCAGTGACGGTAACAGGTTCTTTTCCAGTAACCTTTTGATTGGAAAGTGCCAACGATATAACCAAAGGTTTAGAAGTATGATCAATTCCACTCTCATCTCTAGTAAGACCTCCATCACCATCACCGCAGGCTATTAATGTTGAAACAATCAATAAAAAAGCTGCAAACCTAAAGCGTCGAAGTAACTCCATAAGGGCATCCCTAGTGTATTTTATTAATCTTCTGTAATCATATTAACTGAAAACCACAAAAAAAGTACAACTTCTATAAAAAACCTTATTCACATAAGCGGTTAAGTGAAAATAGCGCTCTCTATATTACACTAAACGAGTAAAGTTGTTTTTAATCCTTTCAATTATTGTTAACCTACAAGCCATAATAATATTAACGAGTACTTCACTAACCATGACTGAATTAAATTTATCAACAAAACCACCTAAATATAGTTTAACTACACGGATTGTTATCGGGATGATTTTAGGCATAGTCATTGGTAGCTTTTTACAATGGTTGATGCCTAATGGCAAAGACTTTGTCATCGACTTATTGGTGTTTGATTTATCAATAAAGAGTTTTTTTGTTGACGGTATACTCGAAGTAATTGGTCAAATTTTTATGGCTAGTTTGCGTATGTTAGTAGTGCCTTTAGTTTTTGTGTCACTAGTTTGCGGTGTTTGCTCACTACAAGATACCACTAAACTTGGACGTATAGGTGGTAAAGCCATAGGCTTATATCTAGTAACAACAGCAATCGCTATTAGTTTTGCTATTTTAATTGCGCTACTTATTGCTCCTGGTGAAGGGGTAAATATGATAGCAAACACAAGTTTTAGCTCCAGAGAAGCACCATCACTTGCACAAGTAATTATTCAAATGTTTCCTACTAACCCTTTTGAAGCGTTTGCTCAAGGTAAGATGTTACAGGTAATTGTTTTTGCCCTGCTCTTTGGTATAGCCATTGCTCTATCTGGCAAAACAGGTGAAAGAGTTGCGGCCATTTTTGAAGACTTTAGCGTTGTTATTATGCGTTTAGTAACCATTTTGATGAACTTAGCTCCTTATGGCGTTTTTGCATTACTAGCAACACTTTTCACTACAGTATCTATAGAGACTTTCGGGAATTTGATTGTTTATTTCTTAGTTGTACTTGCTGTGTTATTGATTCACGCGCTCGTTACTTACCCTGTTTTACTTAAAATATTTACCGGATTAAGCCCTATCAGGTTTTTGAAAAAAATGCGCGATGCCGCCATCTTTGCTTTTTCCACTGCTAGCTCAAATGCCACGATTCCCGTCACCCTAGAAACAGCCACTAAAAAAATGGGGGTTAAAAACTCAATTGCCTCATTTACAGTTCCGCTAGGAGCAACCATTAATATGGATGGTACGGCAATAATGCAGGGGGTTGCTACCGTATTTATCGCCCAAGTGTTCAGTCAAGACTTAACTCTAGCTGATTACCTTACTGTGGTCTTAACAGCTACATTGGCATCAATAGGCACGGCAGGCGTACCAGGCGTAGGCTTAATTATGCTGGCTATGGTTTTGGATCAAGTGGGTTTACCCGTTGAAGGCATAGCTTTAATCATCGGTGTAGATAGGCTACTTGATATGACTCGCACAGCCGTCAATGTAACAGGTGATAGCATGGTAAGTATAATTGTCGCAAAAAGTGAAGATCAATTTGACAAGGATATGTTTTTAGATGAAAAAGCAGGCAGCGCCATTGAGGAAATTGACTTTCACCATTTAAAAGACGAACAAACTTCTTAATAATTATTAGCAAGCCAATAAAAAACTCAGGATTAAAACATATTAATCCTGAGTTTTTGTTTTTTAAAGGCTAAAAGGTTAACTCGGGAAAACACGATTCTTCTGCATTAGCTTACCTAAAACACTCTCTGTAGACAGTGATGCAGCCTTAGCAAATTTTTCTGCTAAACCTTTCTTTACTTCATATTTAATTGCCACCACTTTATGGCTTTTACTTAAGTTTTGCAGGTAATCATCACTGGTTTGGATAACATCAATTAGGCCGAGCTCTAATGCTTTCGTGCCAAACCAATGTTCACCTGTCGCCACTTTATCAAGCTCTAGACTTGGTCTGTGGGCATTAACAAAATCTTTAAAAAGCACGTGAGTTTCTTCTAACTCTTCAATAAACTTTTCTTTTCCTTTTTCTGTATTTTCACCAAACATTGTAACTGTGCGCTTAAACTCACCTGCAGTAAATTGTTCAAAATCAATATCATTTTTCTTTAATAGTCGATTAAAATTAGGCAATTGTGCAATAACACCAATAGAGCCTAAAATAGCAAATGGTGCCGCAATAATATTGTTTGCTACACAAGCCATCATATAACCACCTGACGCTGCAACTTTATCAACAGAGACGGTTAATGGAATGTTATGTTGGCGAATTCTTTCAAGTTGAGAAGACGCTAAACCATAACCATGCACCATTCCCCCACCACTTTCTAAGCGAACAAAAACTTCATCTTCTTTTGTAGCAACCGATAAAATTGCTGAGATTTCTTCGCGCAACGAGCTTACTTCTTTGGCATCTATGCTACCTTTAAAATCGATAACAAACACTTTAGATTTCTTTTCTAACTTGCTTTCGCCAGATTTGGCATTTTTCTTATTTTCTTTTGCTTTTTCTTTAGCAAGCTTTTTATCTTCTTTCTCTTTTTGTTTTAATTCTTCTTTATTTAACAAAGCATGAACAACCTCTTGCTCAACATCTTCAAACTGCTCCGATAAGTCGGTGATTTCCAGCTCTCCTTTTTTATGCTTTTGCTTAATGGCTGATGCCGTTATCACAGTAATAATAGCAATCGCAGCAACGACAAAGGTGACTGTTTTAGCCAAAAACAAACCGTATTCATATAAAAATTCCAATTGATGCTCCTAAGCACTGTAGATTTTAAAATAGTTGCTGCAGATTCTACTTTATTTTCAGGTAAAAAAAAGCCCTCAATCGAGGGCTTCTTCAATTTGATAAAGTAAACAGTTACTGAACAACCTCAGGATAAAGGGCAACAGGAATTACCTGACCATTTGAACTAAAGAAGTTAGCCACTTCAGCTTGCATCTCAGACGTTGCTTTACCTGTCATAATATGATCAAGTGCTTCAGGTCTTGGGTTAGGGTCTAAAATCGAACCATGATGACCAAACAAGAATCGTACCGCACCCGAGACAGACTCACCTTGAGTTGTTTCAGAAATACCGGGTAAACCTAATAAAGCAATAGCGCCTTCTGTACCTGCAAACGGTGCAGAAGAAACCGTATTTGGAATGACTTGGTCACCTAAATTATCAACACCATTACCAATCACTTCAATCACATGTGTTGGAGTATTAGTAGCGGCCATCATAGCGGCGTAGTTTGCAGGGTCACCTGCATCTGTTACCGTTTGTGCAGCAAATGTAAATTGTGAGAAAGTTGCATTTAACCCAGCTTGTTGTTCAGCCGTTAATAATTCAAAAAAACTAGTATAATAACCAACTAACTCCTCAGTTGTAGGCTTAGCGTCACTTTGAGCAGCAACATAAGCTTGAAAGTCTTCTGAAGCGCTATACGTTAAGCTTGATTTAATTACATTACCAAAGGCACCTGATTCTAATAAGAAGTTAGCTACCATCACACCTGGCATTGCTTGTGTATTGGTGTTAACAGCAAATAAAGGATCTATTTGAGCATCAAGTGGTGTATTGGTTAAACCAATAAAGTTCATCCCAGTAATAGCCCCTAATGAATGACCTAAAAAGTGCACATTAGAACCATCAATATTAGCACCGCCTAAGAAGTTCAAACCTAAACGTAAACCTAATAAGTCAGAGGTAGATTGACGTAGGTTATCACGCGTAGTTAATAAGCTTGCTAAGTTCATATAATGTGTTGAATCTACAGTAGAGGCATTGATATCATCTACGCCATCAGGAACACCTTCAGGGCCTGTGATGTCAAAACCACGGCTACCACCAGGCATTGCTCCACCAAATACATTTGGATCACCATGTAGAGGGTGATTAATTGCAACGGTTGCCATACCATAAGCTGAAAGAATACCCGTTAAGGCTAGCATATCTTCTTTTTTAGAAGTAATACCATGCTGTAGAATAACCACAGGCCAACCTGCTGCTGGCTCTTCTAAATCAGCAGCTAAACCAAAAGCAGGGCGCACAGCATTAGCCACGGCAACATCCGGCGTGGTCATTTGTACTACAATATCCATCATGGCATTGGCTTTAACTATAGGACTGTATTGAGTTAAATGGCGATCTGCATCAAAGGCTTCAAATCCCGGCGCACTACTTAAATCTCGTAAACCGACAGCACTACATATAGCGTCAGACTCAGATAAAGGCGCACCAGGAAGCGTTCCACCAGCAGCGACAAACCCCGCTAAAGTAACACCATTATCACATAAACCTTTCCACCAACCATTTACTGGTGCCATAGGGTTTTCAGCACTGGGGACTCCTGAATAATAGGGGAGAGAAATACTGCCTTGAAAAAAGTTAGCGCTTGAATATAAAGGCACTAAGTTTTCTGGTATTTTAGGATTTTCTGGATCGGCATTTAATATTTGAGCAACAGACATGCCTGTATCTTGTACACCAATCGCAGGTGTTCCACCCATTGCTGCCGCAACCATAGCTGGCACATTAGAAGCCATTATCGCTTTAGCTGTCGCTAACACATCTACCGTTGACTGAGTCGTCATTGACATGGTGTAGATGATAGAATCTTTATCAGCACCAGCGGCAACAATCGCATTTTCATAAGCATTAATGACCGTTTGCAGACCTAACTGCGCTTCAGTCGCCATTGGATTAACGGTGATATCTTGACGAACTGACTCGTAGGTACTTGAGCCCGCAACCGCTTTACCGTTGCTATCTCTTAAATTATTAGTTAAAGCTAAAATATAAGCGGTTTTAGCTTTTAAAGGTTTAAGTGGTACTACAGCAATGCTATTACCTGAAGCTTGAGCGATAAAATCAACGCCAAAGGTTAATTCACCGGCTACGGTACAGTTTTCAGTTAACAGCTTTGGTTGACACTCATACACTTTTACTGAAGCTGCATCAAAGACAGAACTTGCATCTAGCGAGGTGCCTGCAGGAAAATCAATGGCTAAAACAAATGGATTCGTCGTTGACCAACCATCAAGTGCACTCATGGCAACGGTAGGATCTGCATAATCTGTCACGTCATCAGCAGGTAAGTTTAATGTGCCATCTGTTGTACCCGAAAATAATAAATCATTGGGTACAGACAAAACGCCATTACCGGGATCGAATACAACTCTTGCTGAGGCGACAACGGGTGTGCCATTTTCAGCAACATCACTTTTTACATCTTCAATTGTTTCGTTATCACAGCCACTTAAACCCAGTGCACTGATAATAGCAAGACTAAGAACTAACTTTTTCATTTTATCTCCCCAAAGCCTAGTTGTTGTTTTTCTTTATTATTTTTAAGTTCATTTATGTTGATATGCTTGTTTCCAATGCTCACTACCATAACTATTATTGCAAAATAATATTTTGTGATTGCACATATATACTTTAGCGTAACAAGCTAAACACTAAAATTAACTAGTTAGACCAGTTTAACTTATCGCAAGCGCTAACAATGTGCCAGTTTTTTTTACAGTTTAGCGGAACTTTTTCCACTTTACGGCTAAAAATCACTATTAAAATAAACTTATACCGATAATAACGCCGGTAAAAGAAATAATAGGCTAACTTTTACTCGTCATTGAAAACCCCAACGAGTAGAATAGTTAATATTAAATTTTAGACTTAGAAAAAGAAAATGTTTGATTACTCGATTAATGAAAACTGCTTAGTGAATAAAACAATTTTAGTCACTGGTGCAGGCGCTGGCATTGGAAAAGAAGCCGCTCTAACTTTTGCAAAACTCGGTGCTACAGTTATATTACTGGGAAAAACAGTCAGTAAACTTGAAAGTGTTTACGATGAGATTATTGCACTTGATTTAGCTGAGCCTGCTATTATTCCTCTTGATTTGAAAGGGGCAACAAAAAAAAATTACCTTGATATGTCAGCAACTATTGCAAGTCAGTTTGGAAAACTAGATGGTGCTTTGCTCAATGCCTCTATGTTAGGTGAATTAACTCCATTTACTCAAATTCATGAACAAATATTTGAGGATGTAATGAAAGTTAATGTCACTGCCCAATATTTACTCGCCCAAGCCCTTATTCCAACCTTACAACTAGCTGAACATGCCTCATTAGTATTTACTTCTTCAAGTGTTGGTAGCCAAGGGCGTGCCTTCTGGGGCCCTTACAGTGTATCTAAATTTGCCACTGAAGGCATAATGCAAGTGATTGCAGATGAGTATGAAAATAGCAATTTGAGAACCAATGCAATCAACCCTGGTGCAACAAATACCGCGATGCGAGCCAGTGCATACCCAGCAGAAGATAAAGAAAAACTAGCAACAGCTGCCGATATTATGCCACTTTATGTTTATTTGATGTCTAATGACAGTGTCACGATTAACGGTCAAACGATTAACGCGCAATAAATAATAGACCAAGTAAATAAAAAGGCTGTAAGATTAAGTAACTTACAGCCTTTTGTTGCTTATCATTACAGCGTAAGCTTACCTTAATTCTCTTCTCAAGATCTTACCAACATTCGTTTTGGGTAACTCATCCCTAAACTCTACTAACCTGGGTACTTTATAGTTAGTTAAATTTTCACGACAGTGGCTTATGATAATTTCTTCATTTAAACCTGCTTGTTTAGCGACAACAAATATTTTAACTGTTTCACCACTTACCTCATGAGGAATACCAATTGCAGCAGCTTCTAACACGCCATCATGCATCATCACCACTTCTTCAATTTCATTCGGAAAAACATTAAAGCCAGAAACGATAATCATGTCTTTTTTGCGATCAACAATTTTAAAGAAGCCTTGCTCATCCATAAAAGCAACATCACCAGTTGCTAACCAGCCCTCTTTTAAAATTTCATCGGTTGCTTCTGGGCGATTGTAATAACCGCTCATCACTTGCGGACCTTTAACCCACATTTCACCCGATTCACCGATGTCAGCCTCACTACCATCTTCTCGCATAATTTTAACATTGGTCGATGCTGCAGGAAGACCAATAGTGCCATTATATCCTTCTTGTGTGTAAGGGCTTATGGTTACCATAGGCGAACATTCAGTTAAACCATAACCTTCAAGTAATCTTGTGCCGGTAACTTGTTGCCACTTATCTGCAACGGGACGCTGTACAGCCATCCCACCACCTAGGGATAATTTAAGGTTAGAAAAATCCAAATCGTTAAAGCCTGGGGTATTTAATAAGCCATTAAATAAGGTATTCACTCCCGTAATCGCGGTGAATGGATACTTAGCAAGCTCTTTTATAAAGCCTGGCATATCACGCGGGTTACTTATTAATAAGTTAGTTCCACCTAGTGTAAAAAAGGTTAAGCAGTTCGCTGTTAAAGCAAATATATGGTAAAGCGGTAAGGCGGTTACGACTATTTCACCATCATCACTTAATAAAGGGCTTATTGCAGCTTTTGCTTGGAGCAAGTTAGAGACCATATTTCGGTGGGTTAACATAGCGCCTTTTGAAACGCCTGTTGTTCCTCCGGTATACTGTAAAAAGGCTAAGTCATCACCACAAACCTCTACAGGTACAAAAGCTAGTTTGCTGCCTTTAGATAAAACCGTATTAAAAGGAACTGCATCAGGTAATTGATAGGCCGGCACCATTTTTTTCACATACTTCACAGCAGCATTGACAACTTTACCTTTAAGCATACCTAACCGGTCACCCAGAGAAGTCAAAATAACATGTTCAACCGGTGTTTTATCAACGACTTTCCCCAGTGTTTGAGCAAAGTTTTCAATAATCAATATTGCTTTAGTTCCTGAATCTTTTAACTGGTGTTCTAATTCACGGGCGGTATATAAAGGATTGACATTAACAACGGTTAAACCAGCCAGCAACGCACCAAACAAAGCAATAGGATATTGCAACGTATTAGGCACCATAATGGCAAATTTATCGCCTTTTTCCAATCCTAAATCTTGTTGTAAATAAGCAGCAAAATCGGTGGCTTGTTTAGCTAACTTAGCATAACTGATTTTTGCGCCCATATTAATATAGGCTACTCTGTCACTGTATTGAGCAGAATACTTATTAAACATAGCAACTAAAGATGGATACTTATCAGGGTTTATATCAAACGGAACTCCAGGCGGGTAACTCTTTTCTAACCAGATTTTTTCCACAACGCTATTCCTCATTTGTTAGTCGCCTGCTCTACGTCAGTGTAATGCAGCGCAAAGATTATTTATTTTTATCACTACGTCATTAAAGCGTAGTTTGTCACTTCTCTAACAGTTTTATCAAATTTTAACTGATAGTACCAGTTAAAATTAAACACTTGTTTGAATAACAATCACAAACCTAGACTTGAATCAATGAGTTGCTATATTTCTCTGTTTATCGCATAAAATCGATAACATTGCGATGAAAATTCATTATTTAACCAAAAAACATTCTATTAATTTGGCGGTCTGTTTAGGTTGCTCCATATGTACATGGTGTCCTCCACACAGTTCAACACTGATAAAGTCATCAAACAATGGCCCAAAAAGCTCCAAACCAGAGCTCACCATATCCATTCCTTTACTACCATAAATAAGTTGGACAGGACACGTTATATCGCTAATAAATTGTTTAGCTTGTTTTAGGGTCATCCTATAAGGGGAAGTATTGCGCAAGCGAATATCACTGCGCCAACGATAGCCCTGTGTTTCTTGCAACAAACCTCTTTCTACCAGCAGTTTTGCTTGCTCATATTCAAGATCAGAGACCGCAACTCGTGCCTTAATAGCAGAATCAGTGGTTGGGTGTAGTTTTTTAGTTTGTGTTTTTACTTGTTTATTATTGCTCTTGAAGCGGCTTAGCATGCCATCTCTAAGCTGCTTGGTAGTTTGCTCAGATTTTGCGCTTAAAAAGCCAATGGAGTCGATCAAGGTTAATGAATTGACTTTTTCAGGAAAAGCAGCAGCAAAAGCACTGGCAACCATCCCCCCCATAGAATGAGCAACAATATCAACCTGCTGCCATTGTTTAGATTCAAATAACTGCAATAGATCGTAAACCCAATCAATAAAATGATAATGAGCATCTAAACTTCGATGAGTTGAGCGACCATGCCCAGGCCAATCAATGGCGACGATATACTTGCTTGGCAACTTTTGCTGCAAAAAAGGCATTAATGGAACGAAACTAGCAGCATTATCTAACCAGCCATGCAAACATAAAACTACATTATCTTTTTTATCAACATTAACAGCTAGCCCGTGCAGTGTCATTGTATTAAACGTGTATATAACCTCAGCAAAGCTGCTGCTGTTTTGCATTGTAATCATTCCTATTTTTTAGCCGTTTTATAAAGTGAATACAAAGCTAATGCGGCAAGTAAAAACCAAGAAAACACCCAGACAATTTCAGGTACAAAAGTTATTGAAGCGAGTGCGGCACCATCACCTACATGCCGCCCATCAAGCAAATAAGTCGGGCTAGATAAACTATTGAGCAAAATTAACAGGCCAAACAACTGCATTATCCGCTGTAGGTAGCTTATTTTTTGTAACTGACTGGTCAGGATAAAAACAAATGCTAACACGGCCAAAATAAACCATGTTAATAAATCTTTTCCCCAAAAAATAATAGAGCAAACTATAAGACCAAAAATAAACATGGAAAATAGTTGAGCGATTCGCTGGTGTGTGCTAGCAAGTTTATATATTCCCCACCCCCAAAACGTAGCACCTGCATAGCCAAAAAAACTGATAATTAAATTGCTACCACCTTGTGTTGTACACAAGCCAGCACCATTAGCAAACAATTGAATGCGTAATACCTTACCACCTGTCAATAAAGCTGCCATACCATGACTAATTTCATGAAAGTAACTTTCTAACCAATTAAAAGGAATTGACACCAATGGTAACTGTTTAACAACAATAGCAATAACCAACAAAATTAAAAAATGATATTTATGCCAAAAACTTATAGGCGTTTTTATTGAGTTGTTTGAAGATAAAAAAGTCATACTTTCTCAACTTATTATGGGGATAAAAAAAGTAAAAGAACCGATAAGCTACGCAAATACATCAACACCAAACATTTGCTGCACAGATTCTCGTTGAGCTAAATTATCAACCGCTTGGTAACTCGCTACAGCGGTTTCATTTTTAGCAGAAGGCTGATCTTGATTCACCAAAGCTGAATACCCTGTAGTGGATTTAGCATGATGGTGTTGTGCAAACAGGGCAACAGCTCCCTGATCAAAAATAACGGTCGATTGAACTTGTTCATTTAAGGGAGGCTGTTTGATTGAGCGTTCGTGTTGCTCAGCAGAAGCCACCGAGCTTTTAGTCGGAGTATTGGGTTTACCCGTTACAGTAGAAGTTGAAAGTGAGCCAAACCTTAAAGATTGACCTACAGAACCAGAAACATTCATGCGATTAATTTAACAAACTATTCTCTTCCAGGCAATTTTTTCCAAGATACCGTATCACGCACATACACGGGTTGCGCATTTTCAGCACTCACACCTTGCCCTTGCACAAATGCCGCTTCTCCTAAACTAAGCATGGCTTCAGCGCTAGGAAATAAAATTTCTGGCGTTCCTTGATTACTTTTTAATAAAGAGAGTTGTGCGCTGTATGCATCCCAACCTGTACCAACACCAAAAACAGGGGATGTTACAACCCCCGAAAAACGATCATTGACTAATTCGGGTGCGGTGACCGCTTCTCCCACTTGGTCAGATAATTGTTTTACTTGCATAATATTATTTTCATCAAGTACAAAATAGCCGTTATAAACTTCATTCATCCGTGCATCAATAGCCGCAATCACTTGTTTTTCTTGGTATTTCATATAAGCCAATTGCGCCATCGCTTGTAAACTAGATATTCCTACTACGGGTAAATCAGCAGCAAAAGCTAAACCTTGAGCAACCCCAACGCCAATTCTCACCCCTGTAAAACTACCTGGACCACGGCCAAAAATTAAACCATCACAGTGGGATAATTTAATCCCCGCTTCTTGTAATAACTCGTCTATCATAGGCAGCAACTGCAAACTATGAGATTGAGGACACAAGTCATAACGACTAAAAATATTACCTTCAACTTGCAATGCTACTGAACATGCTTCCGTTGAAGCATCTATCGCCAAATAATTCACTATTCTGTTTGCCTTTAAAATTTATACTATTTAATCATTTCTAAAAAAGCAGTTGCTTGAGATAAGTCTCGAGTTCGCTTCATTTGAGGCAAACTTTTTAAAAAAGTTTCGCCATAAGGACGGTTAACCAAACGATTATCACAAATCACCAGAATACCACGATCACTTACATCGCGAATTAACCGACCTACCCCTTGCTTAAGAGCAATCACTGCTTGTGGTAATTGAATTTGAGCAAAAGCATCGCCACCTTGCCTTCTCACATCCTCACAACGCGCTTGAAGCAAAGGTTCATCAGGAGAAGCAAAAGGCAACTTGTCAATAATAACACAGGTTAACTTGTCACCCCTAACATCAATGCCCTCCCAAAAACTTGCTGTGGCAAGTAATACAGCCTCATCAGTAGCGACAAAACTTTCTAGTAATACTCTTTTGGCCATTTGCCCTTGCACTAATAAAGTATTATCGATGTTATCTGCTAAAATTTCTGCTACTTGGTGCATAACACGGTAACTGGTAAAAAGCATAAAACATGCTCCTTTACTCGCTTTTATTAATGGTTGTGCTAGCTGTGCTAGGTGAGCGGCACGATTTTTATCATTCGCTTCAGGCAAATAACGCGGAACAATTAATTGTGATTGTTGCAAGTAGTCAAAAGGGCTTTCCAATAAAAGTTGACTGGCGCCCTGTAAACCTAAATGCTGAGCAAAATGTTCAAAACTATTATCAACCGCTAAAGTTGCCGAGGTAAATATCCACCCTGCTCTAGACTCTTTCACATAGGCACTGAATTTATCAGCCACACTTAAAGGGGTTAAATGCAAAACAACATGACGTGGTGTGGTTTCATACCAAAAGCTAATGCCATTAATGTCTATATTAGCCATGACCTCATATTGCATTAATAACTTAACCGCTCGATCAAAACAATTATCAATAATCTCATTACGAGAGATACACAATTTAATCACTTGATATAAAAAGTCTAAGTCTACTTTTAGCTTAGCAAATTTTTGTGCAAACCTGTGCTGATGATACTTTTCTCGCCAGTTACCCCGTTCCGGATCAAAATTAAATAGCAAACGAAATTCTTGACAAGATTTTTGCAGTTTTTCTGCAGCCAAACCAAGCTGCTTAACATCCATAAGTTTACTGCGATATATTTGCAACACATCAAAACATAAATCAACTAATTGCCGAGTAGAAAAAGCTTCACCAAAGTAATCGCTAGCAATATCACCAATTTGATGGGCTTCATCAAACACCATCACGTGCGCTTTGGGGATCAATTCACCAAAACCTGTATCTTTTAATGCCATATCAGCAAAAAACAAGTGATGATTAACTACAATCAAATCGGCGTCTATGGCTTTTTGCCTAGCTTTTACTAAGTAGCATTGTTCATAATCAGGACAATCTTTAGCAAGGCAGTTATCTAACGTACTCGTAATAAAAGGAAAAACACCTGAGTCTTCAGTCACGTTAACCAACTCACCTATATCACCGGTTTGTGTACTGTTTGCCCATGTTTTAACTTTAACCAAATCCGTTAAAGTATTGGCATCAAGTTGACCACGAGTTTCTTGATATTGGGCTAAGCGATATCGACACAAATAATTTGCACGCCCTTTTAATAAAGCAACTTGAGCATCACTAACGAGGGCTTTTTTAACTAAGGGAATATCTTTATGAAAAAGTTGTTCTTGTAAGTTTTTTGTCCCTGTTGAAATGATGATTTTCTTACTCTTTGCATTAGCCGAAGGTGGTTTAATAGCAAGAAAAGCAGGGATCAAATAGGCGAAGGTTTTTCCCGTACCTGTACCTGCTTCAACAACGAGTGGTGATTGCTTGTCAATTGCCTTTGCCACAGCTAACGCCATATCAGTTTGCGCTTGGCGAGGAGAAAAACCATTGATGGCTTTGGCTAGAGCGCCATGATTAGAAAATGCTTGTGCGACAATAGACATGAATGAGTAAAAAATGAAAAGGAATTATAAGAAAAGTGATTATACTGCTTTACGATTAAACATAAAGATCTAAATGCTTAATCGTTTCTTTAGATTCATCTAAGTCATCATTTGTACTTGTAGCATGGTTTTCATCAACTGATTTAGATTGAACTTGCTTTGTTAACGCTTCCTCACGCTTACTTTCTTGTTTATTTTCATGATCTTGTTCAAGCTGAGTGTCAGCAAAGTAATAGTCATGATTTTCAAGATGATCTAAATCTTCTTTAAGTTTTCCTGAGCCAGCTTCTTTCAATAGCGCTTTAACTTTTAAGCTCGCTGGTTTAATAGGAACGGGCACAACACGTGTTAATGCTGTAGTAAAAATATCCATAATTTCTCAAACATTAGCGATATCATTTCTTAACTATTTATCGTCTACAACCAAGAAAACTTTAAATAAAAGGAAGTTGTTCGAGTTAGAGTAATAACCCTAAGTTTGCAGCATATAACAAATAATCATAAAAAACGATTATTTATTCCTTGCAGCAAAAATAGTTTATCAGTAACCTAGCTGTATTAACTCTTTAACACTCATTTATACTAAGTTTAGCATATTATGATTATCAATCTGAGAAGCCGACATCATCACCATCATATGGATTAGCCCCCTCAGGTTAACAACCATGAAGGGCTATGGCCTTTTCGTGGAGTTAAATTAAAACAACATATTTATAAACCCCCGAAAGAGTCATCAATCTTCCGGGGGTTTTTCGCTTTTTAGCAAGATGAAAATTGTATATACATGCTGATAATAATGACTATCAACAACAATTTTTAAAACTGAATAAAATATTTAATAGGATTAACACCATGACAACATCAGAGCCACGTTTACGTATTGCAATGCAAAAATCTGGACGCCTTAGTGAAGACACACAAAAATTGCTTAAAGGTTGTGGACTAAAACTTAATGTTAGTGACCGACGTTTACTTGCTCATGTGAAAAATATGCCAATCGACATCATGCGTGTGCGCAGTAGTGATATCCCCGGTTTAGTGATGGACGGTGTATGTGATCTAGGCATTGTTGGTGATAACACCTTAGAAGAAGAAGAGTTATCACGTGCACTTATTGGTAGTAAAAATGAATACATTAAAACCACTCCTTTGAATTTTGGTGATTGTCGCTTTTCTATCGCAATGCCCGAAGAGTTTGAATACACGGGCTTACAATGTTTAGACGGCCTACGTTTTGCTACAACCTATCCTCAGTTGTTAAACCGTTTTGCTAAAAACAATGGCATTAATGTCGAGTTTTGCTTGTTAAAAGGCTCTGTTGAAGTTGCCCCAAGAGTGGGGTTAGCTGACGGTATTTGTGATTTAGTTTCAACAGGTGCCACACTTGAAGCAAATGGTTTAAAAGAAGTTGCTGAGGTTTTTCGTTCTAAAGCATCACTTATTCAGCGCTCTAGCCCTTTAAGTGATGAAAGACAGGCTATTTTAGATACGCTACTCCCTCGTATCAACGGCGTGATGAAAGCAAAAGAAAGCAAATATATTATGTTACACGCGCCAAAGGACAAAGTTGAACAAGTCAGCGCTTTAATGCCAGGTAAAGAAACACCAACTATTTTACCACTTGCTGGCCGAGATGATTTAGTCGCCGTCCATGTTGTCGCGACAGAAACCTTCTTTTGGGAAACAATGGAAGAGCTTAAAACATTAGGATGTAACTCTATTCTAGTGATGCCAATAGAGAAGATGATGGGCTAATCTGCTTCATAATTAAGACATCAGTGGCATTGTCTACGTTTTCACCGCCATCTCCTTAGTGGCCTAAGTACAGGCGGTTCATACTTGACAGCGTATCTAAAGTCTCAATTATTTAACGGATATGAGAGATTAAAGCAGAGAAAATTTGGAATATATATGAATACTCAAGTCATTAATTGGCAAAACATTTCACAGCAGCAAAAAGTAAATTCCTTAGCTCGACCTGCGATTGCTGACAATGCATTATTATCAACACAAGTTGCAGATATTTTATCGCATGTTAAAAAACAAGGCGATGAAGCTTTATTTTCTTTAACAGAGCAATTTGACGGTATAGCTTTAAACACTTTACAGGTAACAAGCGAACAAGTTGAGCAAGCTAAATTAGCGCTAACAGATAAACGTCTTAACGCGATTAAAACAGCTTACCAGCAAATAAAGTCATTTCATTGTGCCCAAATCCCCAAAGATATTTCTGTAGAAACATGCCCAGGAGTAAGGTGCACCTTAAAAACTGAAGCCATTGAAAGTGTAGGTTTGTATATCCCTGCTGGCAGTGCACCATTACCATCAACCGTATTAATGTTAGGGGTACCAGCGCAACTTGCCGGTTGTCAACGAACTGTGCTTGTTTGCCCCCCCGATAAAAAAGGACAGCTTGCCAATGAAATTCTAGTGGCTGCTCAGCTTTGTGGCATTGATGAAATTTATACCATAGGTGGCGCACAGGCAATTGCCGCTTTAGCTTATGGTACAAAAACCATTCCGTCAGTTAATAAAGTATTTGGCCCAGGCAATCGCTACGTTACTGAGGCTAAAAAGCAGCTTTCGCAACACGTGTTAGGTTTTGCTATTGATATGCCAGCGGGGCCTTCTGAAGTTTTAGTGATTGCCGATAAAGAAGCTAATCCGGCATTTATTGCCGCTGATTTATTATCACAAGCTGAACATGGCGCAGATAGCCAAGTTATTTTATTAACAGACAGTGAGGATCTGATCACTGAGGTTGCCAAAGAATTAACCAACCAACTAGTGCTTTTATCACGGCAAAAAATAGCAGCGCTAGCGCTTAAGCAATCGCGTTTGATTTTAACAAAAGACATGTCACAAGCAGTTGAGGTATCAAATTTATATGGTCCTGAGCACTTAATTGTTCAAACACAAGAACCACAAAAATTATTATCCTCCTTGCGCAATGCTGGCTCAATTTTTGTGGGTGCCTATACACCAGAATCAGCCGGTGACTATGCTAGTGGTACTAACCATGTATTACCAACTTATGGTTACTCAAAAGTGATCAGCAGTTTATCATTAGCTGATTTTTCGCGACGATATACAGTACAAGAAATATCAAAAGCAGGTTTAAGTAAGTTAGCTGATTGCATTATTGAATTAACCGATGCCGAAGGCTTAGACGCTCATCAGCGCGCTGTAACCATTAGGTTAGAAGACTAAGTAAGGAATGTACATGACAACAACCTCAAGTTTAATCACAACACTTGCCCGTGAAGAACTCATTGATATGATTCCTTATCAATCAGCACGCCGGCTTTTTGCCACGGGAAACTCAGAGCAAGCTAACCAAAAGATATGGCTAAACGCTAATGAAGCCCCCGGCAAAGGAAAGTATCTCGTTAGCAGTGAAAACATTAATCGCTATCCTGATTTTCAACCTGATAATCTACTCAACGCTTATGAAGAATATTCAGGCCTTAAACGCTCTCAGATACTAGCAACCCGTGGCGCAGATGAAGGAATAGAATTAATTATTAGAAGCTTTTGTAAAGCCTATCAAGACAGCATTCTTATTTGCCCACCCACTTATGGTATGTATGCGATTAGTGCACAAAACCATGGTGCTGGTATTGTGGCAGTGCCATTAAATCATGAACATACGCTAGATATTAATGGCCTAACAGCGCAAGTTGGCAAGGTTAACGTTGTATTTTTATGTTCTCCGGGTAATCCAACAGGTAATTTATTACCGAAAGAGCAAATTATTCAAGCCATAGAATTATTTAAAAACAGTGCCATTGTTGTGGTTGATGAAGCCTATATTGAATTTTCACCGCAGCACACCTGCACAAACCTACTTAATAGTTATGATAATGTGATTGTGCTCAGAACTTTATCAAAAGCCTTTGCTTTAGCTGGCTTACGCTGTGGTTTTACCTTGGCTAACGAAGCAATTATTACTCTGTTAAGTAAAGTGATTGCCCCCTACCCAATTTCAGCCCCCGTTGCCGAAATTGCTAGTAATGCCTTAAGTAATAATTTAAAAGCTATGACAGAACGGGTACAAAACTGTAATGACATAAAAGCTCAATTTCTCGCTTGGCTCAGTAAGCAAAGTTGGTGTAACCAAGTATTTAACAGCGATGCTAACTTTGTTTTATTTCGCTGTAGCGATAACACAGAGAAAACCCGCATTTTTAATTTATTAGTAGAACAGGATATTTTAATCCGTGATCAATCCAAACAATTACAATTAGAAAACTGCCTGCGCATCACTATTGGCAGCGAACAAGAAATAACCCAACTTAAAGAAGTTTTATCATGAGTAAAAAACAACAGAAAATATTATTTATTGACCGTGATGGTACCTTAGTTGAAGAGCCACCGATTGATAAACAACTTGATACCTTAGAAAAGTTGGTATTTGAACCCAATGTCATTCCTGAACTATTAAAATTACAAGCTAAAGGCTTTATTTTGGTAATGGTGTCAAATCAAGATGGACTAGGAACTGATAGTTTCCCGCAAGCAGATTTTGACCTACCCCATGATAAAATGATGGGTGTTTTTTCATCTCAAGGAATTCAGTTTCAAGATGTTTTGTTATGCCCTCACTTTGATGAAGACAACTGTTATTGTCGTAAACCTAAACTGGGCTTAGTGAGTGATTATCTCCAACAAGGTCGTGTTGACTTTTCCAACTCCTACGTTATTGGTGACCGAGACACGGATATGGGGCTTGCTGCAAATATGGGTATTGTCGGGATAAAATATGACCGAGACAAGCTAAACTGGTCACAAATTAGCGAGCAAATTCTTTCAACCCTTGACAACCCTCGCACAGCGACGGTGACCAGAACCACAAAAGAAACCGATATCACCATTTCTGTTAACCTAGACAAAAAAGGCGGTAGCACTATAGATACTGGCTTAGGTTTTTTTGATCATATGTTAGATCAAATAGCCACCCATGGTGGTTTTAACCTTCAATGTAGTGTGAGTGGCGATTACCACATTGATGAGCACCACAGTGTTGAAGACACCGCTTTAGCATTAGGCCAAGCATTAAAAGAAGCCTTAGGTAATAAACGCGGCATTGCTCGCTTTGGTTTTGTACTGCCCATGGATGAATGTCGCGCCGAGTGTGCTATTGACTTATCAGGTAGGCCATGGCTTGAATTTGATGCTGAATTCACTGCTGACAATGTTGGCACTATGTCGGTACAAATGGTGTCACATTTTTTTAGATCATTAGCAGATGCCATGTTAATTACCTTACATTTATCAACTAGCAAGGGTAATTGTCACCACCAAGTTGAGAGTTTATTTAAAGTGTTTGGCCGGGCACTTGGGCAAGCAATTAACGTTGAAGGCGACGAATTACCTAGCTCTAAGGGCACCTTATAATGACTAGTAATGTTATTGTCAACACTGGCTGCGCCAACCTATCTTCCGTTAAATTTGCCGTAGAGCGCTTAGGTTTTCAAGTCATTATTACGGATGATATTGAACAAATAAATCAAGCAGATAAAGTCATTTTACCCGGTGTTGGTAACGCCAAACATGCTATGGCAAATATTCGTCAAAAAGGGCTGGTTGACACCTTGCAACAGCTAACCCAGCCGGTACTTGGCTTTTGTTTAGGCATGCAGTTAATGGCTGAGTCGTCAACGGAAGGAAAAGAGTCCTCAACACAAGATAATGAAGTCACTTGTTTAGGCTTAATTCCCACGAAGGTAGTACCACTCAATGCTAAAGAAAATCGTTTACCCCATATGGGCTGGAATACCTTAACTAAAGTGAGTAATCATCCTGTATTCAAAGGTATTAAGATTAATGATTACTTTTACTTTGTTCATAGTTTTGCCGCACCAATAAGCGATTACACCATCGCCAGTTGCGAGTATGGCAGTGTATTTTCAGCAGCCATCGCCAAAGATAACTTTATTGGTTGTCAGTTTCATCCTGAGCGGTCAGGGACTTTAGGCCGTAAAATAATTCAAAACTTTCTCGAACTCGAACCACGGGAGCTTAAAAGCTTATGATGATACCCGCAATAGATTTAATCAATGGTGAGGTAGTTCGCTTATATCAAGGCGACTATAACCAAAAAACTAACTACCAGTACACAGTACAAGAGCGTCAGCAAGCTTATGCACAATCAGGTGCAAAAGTGATGCATTTTGTTGACTTAGATGGCGCTAAAGATAGTACTAAACGACAGTTATCGACACTAAAAACCGTCGTAAACCATGAAAGCATGATCACTCAAGTTGGCGGAGGCATACGCTGCGAAGACGATGTAAAGCAACTACTCGATTTAGGTGCAACCCGTGTTGTAATAGGCTCTTTAGCAATAAAGCAGCCTGAACTAGTACTTGAGTGGTTAAAAACTTACGGCGGTGAAAAAATAGTTTTAGCCCTTGATATAAAAATTGATGCACAAGGTAATAAAACTTTACCTACTCACGGTTGGATACAAGATAGTGGTGTAAACCTAGAAGACTTATTAGATGCTTATATTAAAGCAGGTATCAAACACATTCTTTGCACTGATATCTCTAAAGATGGCACTTTATCAGGCTCTAATGTTGGCTTGTATATTGAGCTTTGCAAAAAATACCCTACTATTCAATGGCAAGCCTCTGGCGGCATCGGCAATTTAGATGATGTAAAAGCCTTAATTCCTACTGGTGTTAGCGGCGTTATTTTGGGCCGCTCTTTATTGGAAGGTAAATTTACTCTTGAGGAGGCAATTGCATGCTGGCCAGAAGAATAATTCCTTGCCTTGATGTTCGCGATGGTAAAGTGGTCAAAGGCGTTCAATTTCGAAACCATGAAATTATAGGTGACATAGTCCCGCTTGCCCAGAAATATGCACAAGCGGGTGCAGATGAATTGGTATTTTATGATATTACCGCTAGCTCTGATGGCCGTGTTGTTGATAAAAGCTGGGTAAGTCGTATCGCTGAAGTAATCGATATTCCCTTTTGTGTTGCGGGCGGCATAAAAAGTGAAGCCGACGCTAAAGAAATCTTAATGATGGGCGCTGATAAAATTAGCATTAACTCCCCTGCTCTGCGCGATCCCACTTTAATATCACGCCTTACCGATCATTTTGGTCAACAATGTGTCGTTGTCGGTATTGATAGCTTTTTTGATAAAGAAACGGGTAAATATCAAGTGTATCAATTTACTGGTGATGAAACGCGAACGCAGAAAACCACTTGGACAACCTTTGAGTGGATAAACGAAGTAGTAAAACTCGGCGCTGGTGAAATAGTGCTTAATTGCATGAATCAAGACGGTGTTCGTCAAGGTTATGATATTGAACAATTAAAACAAGCACGTCGTGTATGTACCGTGCCGCTAATTGCCTCTGGTGGCGCTGGTGCCATAGAGCACTTTAGCGAGGTATACCAACAAGCCGATGTAGATGGCGCATTAGCAGCATCAGTGTTTCATAAAGGCATTATTTCCATTGATAAACTAAAAGATTATTTAAGCACCCAACATATCGAGGTAAGACCATGTTAGTAACAAAAGATAACGTCAGTGAATTAGCATGGCAGAAAATGGATAACCTTATCCCTGCCATCATTCAACACAGTGCAACTGGTGCGGTATTAATGCAAGGCTACATGAATATAGAGTCATTAACAGCCACATTACATACGAGCAAAGCGACATTTTTCAGTCGCTCAAAACAAGCGTTATGGGTAAAAGGTGAAACCTCAGGTAACTTTTTACATGTTCAACAAGTGCTCACTGATTGTGATAAAGATAGCCTACTCATTGCCTGCACACCTACAGGTCCAACCTGTCACTTAGGTTATGAGTCATGCTTTCCTGAGCAAAAACTGACACAACAAAACTTTTTAAGTCAACTTGAACAAGTTATCGCTAGCCGTAAAAATGATAACCCCCAAGAAAGCTACACAGCGCACTTATTTTCACGCGGAACCACTAAAATAGCCCAGAAAGTAGGTGAAGAAGGCGTTGAAGTTGCATTGGCCGCTGTTGCTGAAACCAAAGATGACTTACTGGGTGAATGTGCCGATTTGTTCTATCACTCACTCGTGTTATTGGCCGACCAAAAGATTGAACTAAGTGAAGTGATGACTGTTTTGCAA
>JASMAS010000002.1 GCA_030754235.1 Litorilituus sp. | reverse complement strand
GAAACCTCAAGTTGAAGCTTTTGTCAAAGCGGCTATTAATGTTTTATCAGCTACGAACCAAAAAAATTCAAAGCAAGTACTCTTGAAAATAATAGATAAAATATTGGTTAACAGAGAAAAAATAGAAGTATTTGGGTCGAACTTTAAAATTGCGGAATTTGTCTCTAAAATAAAAATGGGCACCTCATTAGAGGTGCCCACATTCGTATCAATATGGCGTTGAAATAGGGATTTGAACCCTACCCTGACTACTAAAACAAATAATAAAGCGTTAATTATCAGCGACTAATCCAGTGAAAATCAAACCAACGTTAGCAATTGGTTAATACAATTGACCTTAGTAATAATTCCCTACATTGTCAATAACAATAGTAGACTTGAATATTATGCTTAATTTCCAAATATAGTATAAACAACATATTTTTTACTATCTCGCTTTCGCACCCTAGGTGCCTTAGAAGAAATTACAATTTCATAAACCACTCATACTCTGTTCTTAAATTCACTTTTTGTGATAAATACAAACCTAACTCTTTTAACTGGGTTTTATCATTATATTTATGTATAAGTCTCTTAAGTTCAGTTAATGCTTTATTACTATCGCCAGTTCCATCAATTGCTAATACATAAGTATAAGCATATTGGGAATTATCTGGTGAAAGTGACAATGATTTTTTGAAATACTTCAACGACTTACCCAGTTTCTGTTGGCGAACGAAATGTAATCCATACGAATACGATAATGCTCCAGACAATGGATTTTTCATTATTCCTTGACGAAGAACTGAAATCACTAATGGTGTGCGCTGTTGAGCGCGATATAAATCAGCAAGATTTATATAACCAATATCAAAGTACGGCTCTATTTTAATAGCTTGTTTAAGTGCAGCTTCAGCACCTAGTACATCATTAACTTCTAATGCTAACATTGCTTGGTTTGCTACCCCCTCGCCTCGCCAACTATTAATTTCATTCGCGTCAGTTAACTCTTCAAACGCTTGAATAAACATAGGTTGATGTATTTTAGAAAGTTCAATTGAAACCAAGTTTCGTGCAGCAGCAACGCGAACAGCTCTTAATTCGTCACTTAACAAAGCACCAAGATGTATTTCTCTGTCATTTGGTAGTAGCAACAAACCTACTCTTGCCGCACTTAATCGTAACAGGGGCTCACTATGTGTTAAGTAGGGGATAAGTTTTTCCGCAGGCAACGTTTGAGTGGTGAAACTCAACATTTCTAATGCACTGGCACGGCTGATCACATCAAGCTTTTCATCCGCGACAATCGATAAGTGCTGTTCTGGTGTAAGACTTATTCCTGAATTTAATTTCATCAGGTATTGTTTACTTAACAATAACGCCTGGGGTTTACCGTGCCACTTAGCTAAGTTCGCTTCAGCCCATTCATTATTTTTATCATCATGACACTTAGTACAGGCATTGGGAGTATTAAACTGCTCAGACAAATCTGGACGTGGAATTTTAAAGCTGTGGTCACGTCTGTCATCAACCCCCATATAACGATTTTCCGGCATATGACAATTTACACACTGCGCGCCTTGTGAGTTTTCTTCATGTTGATGATGTTTTTTTACATTATATTCTTCACCACTGTGACACTGAAGGCATAAACCATTACCTTTGATCTTGATTTTCATGGTGTGTTTATCATGACAATCCAGGCAGTTAACGCCCGCACCATACATTTTACTTTGTAAAAATGAGCCATAAACATACACTTCTTCTTTTATTTGACCATCTGCGTAATAATTTGGTGAGGATGGGAGTTGTGGAGTAAACTGGTCTAAAAAAGCCTTGCTAGCTTTAAAACCGTCGGTTAATGGGGCGCGTAACGCATGACACGAAAAACACTTGTCCATAAAGCTATTATCTCGTGCTTCTCCATCCCATTGAGCTGTATTATCACCAATACTACGCAACCATTGGCCTAGCCGTGGGGTAATAATGTCCCTTGGCATTAATTTATTTTTGCTTTGCTGCTTTTTATGTATTTCCATATCACCATGACAGGACATACAACCGACATTGATGTTGTCAAACTGGCTATTAAAACTATTTTTTTCTGCATTATAATTTCTTATCAGTCCATCTGAATGACAGTCAGCACACATGCCATTCCAGTTTTGCAATGGCTGACGCCAGTGTAGCCTGTCTTCAGGACGAATCTCTTCATGACTATAATTATGATACCAACGTTGACCGCCATGTTCCTTGCTTTGACTATCCCAAGCAAAAGGCAAAACTTGTAACTTACCTTTTTCTGTTTCTACTAAATATTGTTGCAGAGGAAAATAACCAAATGTGTATTTTATTGGGTAAGTTGTCACACTTCCATCATAGGAGATTGTCACTTTATATTGACTATTCTTAATAAAAAAATGAGCCTTTTGACCATAATGCTCTATTTTCTTGTTATTAAAGTCAGCTAATACGGTCGTTTTATCTGCAATCGCCATAGATTGGCTATGATCTGACTTTTCCCAATCATGTTGAGCTTGCTGGTGGCATGAAATACATTGCAGATTAGATATTGATTGACTTTTTTGGAAATCATAACTGGTTATTTCTTTACCCTGTGATGGAAAAGCAATAACAACAAAAAATAAAACGATTTGAAATAACTGCAAAAAATTCAAAACCAAAACTCACTTATTAAAAAAGGCTAACATGAAAGCAAGCTGTTATTATACGCTGCCATATGAGGAAAAACTTGTTTTAATTCTTGCTCACTAAATTGCCAATGTTGTGCTAATACACTGCCGATCCAGGCAAAACTATTTGATGTTGGCATTAAATCTCGCTGTTCATATAACTCTTGAGTTTTTAAACCTGGCCATTTCCCTTCAACTTTCCCACCAGCAACTGCACCGCCAGCTAGAAATAAAGCACTACCAGTGCCGTGATCAGTACCACCAGTTCCATTTTCTTTTACTGTTCGACCAAATTCAGTGCCAATTACCACGACGGTATTACTCCACTCTTTACCTAAACCCAATTTTAATTCGGCTAAGCCATTATCTAGTTCCGTTAGTTTTTGCTCAAGGCGGCCACTCTGATTATTATGCGTATCCCAGCCTCCTAACTCTAACATGGCGCAATCTGCTCCTTGCTTATCAACCATTAATTTGGCACAACCTTTAGCTAAGTCAATAAATTTTCCTTGTCGTTTTTTCTTGTTGTTTTTTGCCCCTCCGACTAAACCACGCACCGCTAAACCACTGTCTAGGCTTTCTTTTAAACGTTCATCATATTGGTACAACTTAGCTAAAGCATCATAGATATCCCCATCAGCATTTTTTAAGTTTGATGGATACCAAGTATTTACTTGTTCGCTGCTTCGTAAGCTTATCGGCGTTATTCTAGAAACAGCTAATGCCCGTTTGTTTTTCACATCTATAGCCCTCGCGAGCCAACCACTGTCATGATCAATATCGCCTTTACCACTTTCTAAAAAGTCTTGGCCGTCAAAGTGTGAGCGTCTAGGATAACCAGAAGAAACCGCAACTATGGGCAATAAGTCTTTTTCTTGATACCAAGTGTGTAAATGCTTTAATGATGGGTGCAAAGCGAAGCCTTTTTCTAATGATAAAAGCGGCACTTTAAAACTAGATGATAATTTTGGTCGTAATGCTTTATATTGAGGATCAAAAGCTGGCACTATGGTATGTAATGAATCCTGTCCCCCTCTTAATACCAGCCAAATAATTTTTTTATTGGTGGTGGTTTTATTTAAGTCATAAGCAAACGCTGAACTCATAGGGAAAGACAATATCGCCAAACTTGCGCCTGTCATTTGTATAAACTTCCGTCTAGACAAAGCCGTTGAGTTGTCATCAGGATTATTTTGTTGATCATTAATGTTTTTCATCATTATCTCCTTTGAAACTCAGGGCTCATTAACAATAAAGTCAATGATTGTTGACGGCTTTCTGCTCGCATCACAGATTGAAAAGTATGCTCACTGACATTTTCTCCTAAGGCAACAGACATCACTTTCTCTGCATTAATATTTTTTCGATATCCTGACACCATAGATGCCCAATCAATGCGAAACATTAATGCACTTGCGCCTAACCAATCATCAACATCATCGCTAAACCCCGCCGGAGAACCTGCATTAAAAGGCTGTTGACCTAGCGTTGCTAAAGAGTTAAGTAAGGCTTTTTTATTTGTTTTTTTTATTTCTAAAGCTCTAAAGCTTGATATGACAAACTCACGCGGTGTTTTAAATTTTTGAGGGGTGTCTAACCATGCCTCATCGACATCAAACATGGTCACCATAACCTGTTTAATGTTACCTTTACTTTCAAGCCAGGTACCGACCATTGCATCTAATAAAGCTTGTGATGGACTTTCAGCAACAAAATGGTGAGCAAGTTTATAACATATATACTTTGCCGTATCTGGATGAATAGCTAAATCTTTTAGCATTTGTCGGCCTTGCGCTATCCCTTTTTGAGAGTAGCGTTTACCCAACAAAGTTCTTATACCTGGTTCATGCCCATAACCTCGAAAAATAAAGCCCCCACTACGTTCTTTTTGAGGGTTTTTAACACTCCAACCAGTTATCGCTTTCGCTAGCTCAATTACATCAGCTTGCTTATAAATGCCATTTACGCCTAACGTGTGTAATTCCAATATTTCTCTGGCAAGGTTTTCATTTAAACCTTTGTTTCGTTTTTTAGCCATCCGAGAATTAGGGCCAAAAGACTTTTCATTATTTAAGTAGAACAACATAGCTGGGTGTTGCTCTACTGCTAATAACATTTCTTCAAATTGACCTAATAGATTAGGGGCAATAGCCTCTCGCTCTAAAGTAGCACTTAAGCCAACCATTAAGCGTCCGTTGGCACTCACACTGAAATGATTAGAAAAAAAATCAAGCAGGCGCCAGCTTATACTATGTGAAGAATGAATCGCTTGCTTTAATGTATCTGAAGTGAGATTACGTAAAAGGTTACGAGAATAGTTTTTGCTCTCATTAAACTTTTTAGTATTCTTTTGGCTGATTTGTTTTTTACCTTGCTTCTTGAATTGTTTTTTCTGTTTTAAGTATTTAGCATGTTCGATAAACACATCACTAGAATTTCCTATAGAAGCGCTAAAGGATATAGGAAGTAGCTGTGATTTTATCCATCCTTTTGGATCTTTTTTCGCTTGTTCTAGTTCATCTCCCCTTGCACCATAGCCAAAGCGATTAACGGCAATATTTTCTTTGCTAGTATTATATGAAGACATTGAACTTCCAAGCATACTTCACCTTTATTAATCCTGAAAATAGTTAAATCAGTCGTTGAGTTAAAAACAACACAGTCAATTTAAAACTGTTTATTGATAAAGTACCAACCTCTTTACAAACCTTTACTTTTAAATCATTTTACATCCATGATATACGAAAAAACATCAAGCGCATGAAGCTATAAAAACTCACACTACAAAGCTATTAGCACTGTTTGTAATGTACTGATATAGCTAAAAGTTATCGAACTAAGCAAAGAAGCTAAAACTAAAAAGTTATTGGAAATCAATTCATAGCAACTAACTTAGCGACTTTCTCATTTAACTTAAATTTTTCTTATTTATGATTGACAAAAAAGCGACAAGACCTTACCTTAATAGGTGAACTTTATTTATAAAAACCATAATAACAAATAAATATGCTTCTTCAAGCTTTTTTAAGTTATTGAAATAAAAATTAAAATCGGGGTATAAATTAAATGACCAGCATAGCTAATTCTAGCGCTAACACAAACCAAGCAGACTCTATCTCAACGGAGAAACCTGCAATATTGAGTAAAGAATATATACTACCGTTTATGTTAGTGGCGGCTTTATTTCCTTTGTGGGGCTTTGCTAATGACATTACCAACCCTCTAGTTAAAGCCTTTAAAGATATATTTTTAATTACCAATGCACAGAGTTCTATGGTGCAATTTGCCTTTTATTTGGGCTACGGCATTATGGCAATTCCAGCTGCAATATTTATTCGTCGTTTTTCTTATAAATCAGGAATTCTATTGGGGTTAGGGCTATATGCTGTAGGTGCGTTACTGTTTTTGCCTGCAAGTATGACCGCCCAATTTAACTTTTTTTTATTAGCACTTTGTGTGCTTACATGTGGCTTAGCGTTACTAGAAACCACAGCCAACCCCTATGTACTTTCTATGGGTTCTCCTGAAACATCAACACAACGTCTAAACCTTGCTCAAGCCTTCAATCCAATAGGTTCATTAGGCGGCATGTTTGTCGCTTCAAACTACATTTTAAGTGAACTTAAAGTGGAAGAATTTCGCGCTGCTGAACGTGCAGCCCATCCCGAATACGCAGAAATGTTACCTTCAGTCGTTGATGGCAAGTTAACAGAAGCATTAAGTAATTTCGCCCAAAATGACACTGTAGCGCACCAAGCAATGCAAGCAGCTGATTTAGTTACCGTGCGAGGACCATATATCGCTATTGCAGTTGTAGTGGCTTTATTATTTTGTTTTTTCTTATTCAGCAAACTACCAGATACTATTAGTCACGATGCGCCGTTAACGAAAAAAGTACTGAAAGACACCTTTATTCGTTTGATCAGCAATGCTCGTTACCGAGAAGGAGTTATCGCTCAAGCCTTTTATGTTGGTGCACAGATAATGTGCTGGACCTTCGTCATTCACTACGGCATGACTTCAGTGGGTCTAAGCGCAGCTGAAGCACAACAATATAATATGATAGCTATGGGTATTTTCTTAGCAAGCCGCTTTATTTGTACCTTTATGCTCGGTTTTATCCGCCCAGGACAACTTTTATTACTACTTGCATCAGGTGGTATGTTATTAACCATTGGTACAATTTTCATTGGTGGCATGACAGGTCTGTATTGTTTAATTGGCACTTCAGCTTGTATGTCGTTAATGTTCCCAACCATTTACGGCATTGCTTTAAAAGATACGGGTGATGACGCGAGTTTGGCATCTGCTGGTTTAGTTATGGCGATAGTCGGTGGTGCATTAATGCCACCAATGCAAGGTAGCATGATTGATGGTGGCTCACTTATCGTTAGCATTCCAGCAGTACAAACCTCTTTCGTATTACCGTTTATCTGCTTTATAGTTATTGCTATTTATGGTTACCGAGCACATAACATTCATAAAGCTTAACTCACTTAATAATGTGTAGAATAAACTAGGGAATAAATCTATTATTCCCTTTTTTATTTAGCAAAGGTTTCTTTTACACCTTTCCTATTGATTGCTTTCAAAATCACACTCTCTCCACTTAGAATAATTAAGTTAACGAAAAAGTCATTGAGATCGGTGAGTAAGTAGCGCAACAGTATTAAAACATTATTTATTGTTACAAATTTAGCAGTAATTTTAAAACAAAATAAAAAGCCAGCTTCACACTAGCTGGCTTTTTCACTTTTGAATTTGTTATAAAAATGAAGTAATAAACATCCCTCACGCCAAAATTTCATAGGTTAGATAAGGTCAATCGAAATAAGGTTACTTGCTTTCATTGCACGCCAGAAGCTATTGGGTATGTTAACTTCGGTTAGTGAAATATTGCTCTTAACACGTTGTGGAGAACTAGAGTTCAATGCGATTGCCACTATTTCATCAAATAAGAATGAAAACTGCACACAAACTTCAGCTGGCTTTACATCATGCTCTAAACAAAGCTCATTAAACTTATCACGCCATGCAAATTCTTTAGGGTGAGATTCCCGCGTAATTTTTTGATAGTCAAAGTTGTCACTACCTAGTAAAAATCCGGCATTAAACACTGCAGAATTAATAACTTTCACACCTTGTTTACCCAATTTATTTAGCAATGTAAGTGTTGAATTTTCGTGGGTATAAGGCGTTACTGAACAGGCGAACATTGCCCAATCAAGTTGAATATGGTCACTAATAAAATCAATGACGCTAACATCTTTTGCTCCAACGCCCACCGATTCAACCTTACCTGCATCACGCAGCTCCATTAATGCTCTATAGGCGTCCAGCACATCTTGCTTACGTTTAAGTAAATCAGCTGCATCTTCTGCACACGCAAGATATTCGTCTGGGTCATGAATGGATACCACCTTCGCTTCGTAAGCTCCAAGTAGATCATTTCCTTGCTGATAACAGTCTAAAATTCCTTGATAAGAGATGTCTTGCACAGCATCGTGCTTTAAGTTTATCCACGCGCCTGGTTCAAAAGTTGGCTCTTCAGTCGTTAATGCAACACGCTTCCAGCCAAGTTTATTGCTGATTTTTACCTCATCTGGACTCACATTCAATTCTTTTAGCGCCCTAGCTAGAGACTCTAGTGCTAAACCAGCCCCATATTTTCCAGCACTATCAAATAACGGCATATTAGGACTATTTTCCACTGCTGCCTGCACTAATTGAGTTTTAGTTTCATCATCCAATTCAACGAATAGGTTACCCAAACTACTTGTACCAAATATAACTTTAGGTAGGGAAAAAGTTTCTTTCATTACGATACTCAGTTCTTCACAGTATTAAGCACACCGATAATGCAGAAAGAAGTTTTTCTTATAAGCATTTAAATCTTGATACTTAATAACGGTTACTAACAAATTTATTGCCTCTATAGTAAAACCAATAGGAAAATTAAACAATCACTTTAT
>JASMAS010000001.1 GCA_030754235.1 Litorilituus sp. | reverse complement strand
ATATTCAATCACGGTTTGCTGAAGGATTGGACTTATACGAACGTGCTAAATTGAATACATGGCGTTTATCTTCAAAACCTATCAAACAGGTTCAAACATGTTACAAGCAAAAAGGAAATGACGGTGATTATAAAAAATCGTATGAAACAAGGCAGGAGGCTATTCATCAAGCTAGATTAATCAACCGAAAACGAGGGGTAACTTTGTTTGAATATAAATGCGATTACTGTGAAGGTTGGCATTTAAGTAAAAGGCATTAAAAATTTAGACAAACAATAAAAAACACTTTTGTGGCTGTTTGTCTAAATTTTAAATAGATTCCACTGGATAATTTAAGGCTAACTTTGGACAGCTGAAAAGTACTTTGTCTGGGTTTTAAATATGCAGCTACAGTGTTTTGGGCCTGAATATTTAAAATTCAGACACTGTATTAAAAAATAGACAAACTCTAGTTTGTCTATTTTTTTGCTTTTTCTAACCTACATTAGCCAAAGAGTTAAGCAAGTTGTCAAATAAATAAGTAAATAAATCAATGCGCTATATTTATTTAATCCAAGTTTAAGTATGTTTACGGGTAAAAAAAATACTAACCCGGCAGTAACGTCAGCTGTAAAGCTAAACATTAAACATATAAAGCTAGCGCACAGAGTGAGTATGGCGAAAAACCAGACTAGACCGTTACCAACACCAAAGTAATTAATTGAAATAATAATAGTTAAGGTAATTAAACTCCAGCCAGAAAAAGATAATGCTCGTGTTAATGATTTATCTCGTTTTGGAAAGCTTTTAACTTGTTTATTATATTTATGCATAGCTAGCAACAAGCAGACTAAACCGTGACTCATCATCAAACTTAGTAGTATTATCATCAATTATGTTCTCTAGGCACTACAGTAGGCTTAGTCCCTAAATCGTTCACTAATTCAAAGCGAAACAATTTAGCTAAGTATCTAGCTAGAAACAAACAGCTAAAGGCCACAAGTAACGATATTATTTCAATGCTGATGAACACCCAGTTAGTTTCTACCAAACTGGTAAAAAGATTTTTGGGAGCGGTAATAGTACTTATCAAAGGTATCAATAAAAATACCGCTGCAGCTAAATTTAATTGTTCAACCCAAGCATTGTCTGCCGATTTAAAGATAGCACGTAAAATGCCGTGTATCGTCATCAGTCCCCAAACAATAAATAAGCAATTGATTTCCCATGCGGCGCGCTCTGCTATGTCTAGTGGCAGTAGTCGATTTGCTAAAAAATAAGCACCAATAGCGATTGGTAAACCAATAATACTTGCGACGTTTATACCTTCAGTCATTCGATAACCTAAATTACCTCCGCCATTCTTTTTCGCCTTATTTCGTCGCTTGACTGTCCACAAAATCATACCAGAAGCGATCATACCTGTGCCTAATATGCCTGATAAAAAATACAACCATCTTAAGCTAGTATTCGCAAAAAGCCCTTCATGTAATGCTAATAATATGTGATAAAAAGATTTTGATCCTTTTTCTTGCAAGTTTTTACTAATTAACTCACCGGTTATTGCATTTAATACAATAGAGGCTTCACTGTCTGATGGTTTTTTATGAATTAAATTAAATTTTGCCTGCGCATTCACATCATTTACTGCTGTGATTGAAAAACTGATAATGTTGTCTTTGCCAACAAGCTGTTGCGCTTTATCATATAGTATTTCAAGGCTTAACATCTCTGCTGAAACACCTGTCGGTTCACTAGCTTCACCACGAGGAAAATAATCATTAAAGAATTGAGTTCTTGCGTCTTTCTCAAAGCCATAATGGGCATTGATCACAAGCGGCATTAGTGTGTACAACAACATCAGTAAGCCAGATAGCGTTATCATAAAATGAAAAGGTAAAGACATTACACTTAAAGCATTGTGCCCATCTAACCATGAGGAGGGTTTTTTACCGCGCCTAAAGGTAAAAAAATCTTTGAAGATTTTTTTATGTACAACAACACCTGTAACAAGAGCCAAAAGCATAAACATGGTACAAATACCAACAATATAATAAGCTATTTTTCTGGGTAAATAACGCAGTCGATAATGCATTTTATATAAGGTTTGGCCACCAGCCGTTGAGCGCTTTACTAACTTTTCACCTGTATAAGGATTTAAAGTGGCGCTGTGTCTTTTGCCTTTGTTTTTTTGATAAGAAATCCACAAATACGATGAAGAACGAGTAACAGGCAAGTAAATCCTCCAACGATCAGATTTTTGAGCATTTTCTAATAAAAACTTGCTTGCAACAGGAATAACCTGCCGACCATCAACTTGAAATACCGGCGTTTCAGGGCTCATCCATTGGTCAATTTCACTGTCAAAATAGCCTAAAGTTCCGGTTAGAAAAATAAAATATAAAAGCCAGCTAACTAGCAAACCCACCCACGTATGTAACCACGCCATAGATTGACGAAAACCGCTCTTCATTATAATACGCCCAAATACTTTATAGCGACAAGTATACTGGTAAAAAACAAGGAGGTTACAGATACTCCCCAAAAGGCTTTTTGCCAAGTAGGCACACTAAAAACCCACATAATTACCCCTGTATAAATGATAAAAAATAACATGGTTGACCACGCAATAGCATGCTTGGTTTCGGTAGGTAAAATATAAGAAAGTAAAATAGCAACTAGTACAGAAAAAAAATAACCGCCAATAGTGGCAATTAATACCCGATACAATACTCGTAATCGATATAGCCCACTAAAATTCATCAAAGCACCAACATAATATAAATGACAATAATTCACCTGATTACCAATACAAATAAATACGTGACCATTCTAAATGGACTAAATATTTCAATAACATTGTTGCTGTTAATCTCAATAGTTCGCTATTCTCAATCAAACGCCTTGTTCTTGAAAATTCAGCCTTATTGATAGTTGACCGCTAACTTACGGGTATTATTTGTAGTAATTATATAAAAACAAAAGCGCTGAGCATATACTCAGCGCTTATTTTTAAAACAACTGAAATTAAAACTGATAAGAGACACTTAAACGAATATCTCGACCTGGTTCTTTAATTCCTTTGACCATTGCATAGCCAGCAATATTGCCGTAATCACCAACACTACCATGATTTCTGTATGACTCATTAAGTAAATTTTGTATCGATATATCAACACGTAGGTTATCTGTTGGCTCATAGCTTACAAAGGCATCAAGTATTTGATAACCTGGCTTATTAATGGTTTCTAATTTTGAAGCCCAACCTAACTCAATTGAACGATGGAACACTTCAATATTATTTAAGTCAGCAACATAGTTAAAATTAAAACCGGTCTTAATCTGCTCATTAATCTCATAATTAAGGCTGATATTAATTGAGTCGCCCACCGCATTACCTAGCCCAGCGTATTCGTAGGCGGCTAAATCAATACCATCAAATTGAACTGTTTTAAAGCCTGTTGGGCTATTAGCATCAGGCCAGATAAATGAAGTGTTATTTAATTCTACATCGTTTTTATTGTAACTAATAAGTACATCAAAGTTATCGCCTTGATAACCCGCGACTAATTCTACACCTTGGCTTTGTAGGTCACCTATGTTTTCATAAAGAACACCTTCTCGCCCTTTAAACTTATCAAAAACAATATCGTTTATTACGCTTTGATATACAGAGGCTTCAAATAACCAAGTGCCGTTGTTGTACTCAAGGCCAAACTCAGTGTTCTCAACTTTTTCTGGCGCTTGATGCTCATTGACCGTTTTAATGTCACCAGCAGTAAACGCATCGGCTACTTGCCTTCCTCGTAGCGCTTCAGCATAACCTACTGTTAGTGATAAACTTTCAGCTAGGCTATATTTTAAGCCTAAGTTTTTACTAAAACCGTCTTGCTTTTCAATTGAAAAAGCTTTTGTTGTACTAATTGGCTCACCATTGGCATCAGTTTCAACAATCCATTCACCATTTACTTTAATCCAATTTGCTTCTTGTGCTACATGATCTAGCTCGTAAGCATCGTAGCGCAAACCAGCGCTAAGCATTAAGTCATCAGTAATTTGCCAGTGATCTTGTGCATAAACCCCAGTTACAGTACCTTCCTCATCAGAAACACCGCCAAAGTCAGCATAAGATTGCGCGTTTACTTTGTCATTTTTTTGTTCAATACCATAAGTTATTGAGTGGTCAGCTAGCTCACTGGTGTTGCGAATATCAAAACCAGTGGTTTGAATTGAGGCGTCCCATGTATATAACTCACGTTTAAAAGATGATTCCGTTTGATAAAGTGATGTTTCAAGGTTAACTAAATCACTTAAATACCAAGTATGGTTTAGCACCAAAGTTTCGCGTTCACCCCAAGAGCTAAATAAAGGTGCGCCTTCAAGTGGTGCCCAGTTAGTTTGCTTAGCAAATTCACCTTCTTCTTTTCGGTTTTCATAACTTAACGTGATAGATTGGTTATCTGTAAGTTCGGCATTAAGCTTAACAAAAGCTAGGGTCTGATCAGCCGCGGTACCTTCAAGCTTCTTGCCATCACCATCTTCCATATTGTCACGGTTAATATTGACATAAGAAGCTAAAACGCTTACTGAATCGGTCACCTTACCATAAAGTGATACACTCTCTTTGTGACCACTGTTTGAAAAGTAATTTGCTTTAACAAAACCACCGAACTTTTCATTACCTTTAAGCATGTCTTGTGCCGTTTTAGTTTTAAAACGAATAGCACCACCAACTGAGCCACTGCCCGCTGTTGCTTCACCTGCACCTGCTTGAACCTCTACGCTACGCAATAACTCAGGCTCAATTGAAACACGTCCAATATGATGAAATAGAGTACTCGTTTGCGGCGCACCATCAACGGTAACGTTAACCATTGAGTCTTCTAAACCACGTACATAAATTTTTTGTACAATGCCTAAAGAGCCCCCTACAGTTACAGCAGGAGTTGAACGGAAAATATCCTCAAGATCATTAGCTTGATAATTTTCTAATTCTTCTGGTGTAATAAAAGAGTTGGTAGTTGCGCCAACGATGGTAATTTTTTCTACTGAGCTATCATCTGTCTCTGTATTTTTCTCATTGGCCAGAGCCGTCGAAGAAGCAATAGCAAACGCTATTGCAAGAGCAATAGGGCTAGGGCCTTTGCTTAAATTTACAACTTTCATAATATACCTTACGTAACAAAACAAAATACTAATGCGAATTATTATCATTTGTACGTGGATATTAAAGTGTTTTTACATTTGTTACAAATAAAATGTAAATGCTAGGATTTTTTAATACTGATATACTGGACTCGCGCTTACCAAAAACTTAACAAGGGTAAATCTTTTTCTTTATTGGCATTGACGGGGAGTCTAGCTCGTAGCGATTGATAAAATAGCTCCAGCACATTGCTGAAACTATTTTTTAATAAGGAGGATATTAATATTAGCTTGGTACCGCTTGGGTAAGTTCTATTTTCTGTTGCTCCCGAAATTTCAAACTTCTTGATATATGTAAGCTAAATAAGGAGAGCAATAAAATACTTCCATCTGTCCATAAAGCTGTTGTTAAGCTATCGTATGCCAGAGTAATGATTTTATTAAAATAAAAAATACCATCATAAAGCACTAAAGCTAAACCAATAAAGCCACTTGCTTTTAATAAATTCGCTAAGCAGCACTTTATGTTATCAATCATAGCAGCATAAATAGCTGACATAATTAAAGAGCCTATAAAACTATATATTAGAACTAAATGTCTATCGTTAAGATCAATGGGTAATACGCGCTCTAAAATAAAAGCAACTATAGTGGCGAGGATAACGCCCGCTGTAGATGTTAGAGTGTAAGCGTTAGCAATTTTAATTGCTCTAGATGAACTCACTCGTTGTCGAGCTTTTTTGTCTATCCATAATAAATTACCCGCTACTATAAGCACACAAACCCCAATACCCATAACAAAGTAAAGCAACCTTAAATCATAACCAGCATAGTTGCCAAAGTGTAAATTAGCGACAACTTGTAAACCTTTTCTCACTACATTGCTATTAATAGGATCGTTGACAACGGTTTCATTGAGAGTCGTTAGTTCTGTTGCGATATCAAAACGGCCACCAATCTGCTGCGCCATGGTACCGCTAATATGCATAATCGCACTCTCATCACCATAGTTATACATACGAACAAAGCTAGCTTGGTAATTTTCTCTGGTGGATATTTCATTAAATACTTTGTCTATAGCAGGGTCTTGCCAAGGCTTATCTTTCCAGACAGGTTTAATGGCTACATAACCCGCATCATCAAGTAATGCTTGCTGATCACCTTTATATAAAACTAAGGCAAAAGCAATTTGATAGATGATCACTAAATTAAATATCAAACCACTAATAGCATACATTAAGGTAAAAGGTAGGGTCATCACACCAATAACATTGTGCATATCCAATAACTTACTGCGCTTTGTTTGATCTGTTCTATATTTGAAAAAGCTAGCTATGAGTTTTTTTGCATGAATTAAAATCCCCGAGATTAACGCAAAAAAGAAAAACAAGGTCACAAAGCCAATAATATAACTACCTGCTTTAAAATTAAGGTCATAATGCAATTTGTAAATAAAATCTGCGAGGAAAAATTGCTCAACATGGTTTAGTTTTTCACCTGAGACAGGGTCAATAATAAAACTAACATAGTCTTTTTCACCAACCTCATGCACTACGTCAATGTAAGCACTGTAATAAGGCTTTTGCTCAGTAGGTAAAATCAGTGACAAATGCTCTTTAGCATCAAAATGTTGCCCCTCAATAGCTTTTTTTATAATTTCACTCAGAGGCAAAGCATTTCCTTCAGAAAAATTATAATGAGGCTGAACTGCCCATTGGGTGATTTCTGCTCGATAAATAGCAATAGAACCACAGAAAAAAATGGTAAATAATAAGCCTGAAATAATTAAACCAAGCCAGCTATGAGCATCTGTTATTCGTTTTAAAAATACTTTTGATAACATCTATATCACCATAAATACAGCATTTATGCTGCCTGAAACAGCCAGTAAACCTAAGCAACGTAACCACGCCTGCTTAGTGCTTTCGCTTGCATAGCACCACACCATAACGGCAACCCAAATAGGAAAGGAAATTAACAAACCCACCAATAACCTAATACCTATTTCAACCGGTAGAATTTGATTTAGATTTAACATAATTGAAACTGATAAAAAACAGCCACCAATAATAGCGGCAAAAGATTTTCCCCACATAATAATTACCCCCCTAACCAGTATGAAACAACAGAAAATGAAGTGCCGATAACCAATAATTTTGATATGGAAATAGTAAAATGTCCTTGACTGAATATCATTAATAGCCAAACGACCATGACATTAGCCAAGCTCAGTAAACAAGCGACTACGAATAAATAATGAAGAGAAAATAGATAAGTAGCAAGACATAGCAATACGGTAAAAATTGGCCAAGCAATTTCTTTTCTAATATTCATTGTCAGTAATTTTTGCTGCCTAGAGCTCACAAAAACAAACGCACATCCTAGCCAAACACACAAAACAGCTAGTAACATAAATAGAAAACTCCTTAAATAATAATGGCCTATATTGATATTGGCTGATGTTAACCTAAAAATGCTAGTCATACCAGCGCAGATATTGATAAAATACTAACACTAATGACAATGAGTATCATTAGTGTTTATTTTTTTATTTTTTGGATTATATTATGAAAATCACTCTTCTTTCTCGCGCTATTAACGTGGCGATATTTGCAGCTATACCTGTCTCATCTTTAACTTTTGCTCAATTTGATGATGCTAGTTTAGCGCAAGACGTTGAAAAAATTACCGTAACAGGGCAAAAAATAGATCGCTCTTTACAGGAAACAGTTAACAGTGTCGCTGTCATTACAGCAAATAATTTGGAAAAACTTAATGTTTCTACTCCTACAGATTTATTCCAACATATACCGAATGTACATGGTGGTACCAACCAAGGTTTTACCATTCGAGGCATCGACTCATTTAATGTTTCCGGCGGTGGTAATAGCTATCTAACCAGCGTTTATTTTGATGGGGCTCCTCTACCGTTTAGAATGGTTAGAACTGGTCAAATATCACTTTGGGACGTTAATCAGGTTGAAATATTTCGAGGCCCGCAATCAACAATTCAAGGTCGTAATGCTTTAGGGGGGGCAATTGTTATTCGCTCACAAGATCCGAGCTATGAGTGGAATGCAAAAGCAAAAGTAACCTTGGGTGAAAAAGGGCAAAAAGAATTTGCGCTTGCAGGCGGTGGGGCTTTAATTGAAGATCAATTAGCCTTTAGATTTAGTGCTGAAAAATCTGATTTTGACGGCTACAACTACAACATCACTCGCCAAGAAAACTCAGATGCTGAAGAAAATGAAAATTATCGCGTAAAGCTGCTTTGGGAGCCAAGTTTTATTGAAGATTTTTCAGCTCTTTTTACTTACACACATGATGAAGGCCAAATTGGCGCCAAGTGGGCATTTACTAACAGCGCTAAAGGTCCCCGCACCATCGCTGTTGACGAACCTATTTTTGAACAGACAGATACCGACATTTATACGCTAGAATTAAGTCAAGAAATAAATGATGCTTGGCTTTTGGACTCAATCACAACCTATAACGAAGCTAGCTATGGTTATAATTGGGACGGAGACGTAACTCCTGAGCCAATTTCCACGTTAACCGATGACCGTCTTGATATTACCTTTAGTCAAGAACTACGACTTACTTTTGAATATGAAGCGTTCAAAGGTGTAGTAGGGCTATATTACTCAGATTTAGATGTTGATGATCAATCCTCTGGAGGACGAGCTATTACCCTAAATCAATTAGGTGTGCCAACATTACTAACCGCTCCAACTCAGTTCGGCGGTCTTGGTTTACATCAAGCGTTAGCTGACCAAGTACTTGGCATATACGCACCCGTGGATCCTGTTCGCCTAGGAACACAAGTTCACTATACAAATACGGTTAACACTGCAGCACTATTTGCTGACGCCACTTATACGCTTAATGACAATATAGATATCATTATGGGCTTTCGTTATGACCGAGAAAGCCAAGAAAATAAAGATGCCAGCATTTATAGTATAGATAATGCACACTTACTTCCAAACCCCATAGACTATGCAGCAGTTAACCCAATGCTTGCTCAACTAATTACGGGTTTAAATGCTAACCTCTATGCTCAAGCTCAATCAGCCTCTCAACAACAACCACTTATAGATGAAGATTTTAGCGCTTTTTTACCTAAGCTTGGTCTTAGTTATCATTTTACCAGCGATATAACAACCAGCTTCATTTACCAAAAAGGCTACCGTTCTGGTGGTGTTAGCTCAAATACTGCCACAGCCAGAGTGTATGCATATGAGCCTGAATATACTGACAACTATGAATTATCATTTAGGTCAACTTGGTTAGAAAATAGCTTAGTGGTTAACGTAAACATGTTTTACTTAGATTGGAAAGACCAACAAATAAATGTTCAGTTATCTGGTAACCAATATGATGTTGAAACCCGTAATGCTGGTGCATCAACGGTAAAAGGTTTTGAAACAGAGGTGTTTTACTTCCCGTCAGACAACTGGTCAATTTCAGGAGGTATAGGCTATGCTAAAACTGAGTTTACTGATTTTGAATTTAATACCCAAGGTAAAGATATTGTATTAACCGGAAGACCTTTCGCTGATGCGCCTAAATGGACCGCAAATATTGCTACTAGCTATCACTTTGATAATGGTGTGTATTTAAACCTAAATACCAACTACGCAGATGCTTCTGTGCCATTTACTAATCCATTCGCTATCATTCCAAATTTTGACCCACAACATGAGCCAGAAAATGATTCTCGTGTGCTAATCAATGGGCAAGTTGGTTACGAATGGAGCAATTATAAAGTTTGGTTACAAGCACATAACCTACTTGATAAACAATACATTGAGAACTTTATTTCTGTTGCAGGAGCTAGAAATGCAGACGGGCAAGCAGAGATTGGTACTCCTCGCCACTTTAGCATCAGTGTCCAAGCTGAATTCTAAAGTGTGATAAAAAGTAGCCAACGTTTTCAGTTATGGAAGTTTTGGCTACTTGTACAACGTCACTGAGGCGTTATATCATTAATGAATGTGCTTAGTGTTAAAGTTAATCAATCGTTCCATCTAAGTGTTTTCATGTTTGTTACATTTTACAATGTAAACTCTAATCTTTTTAATACTAATATACACAAGTTGTGCTTATCAGAAACTTGACTACGGTAAAATTAAGTTTAACTTTTTGGAAAAGTAATTTTCATAGATAAACCACTACCTGCAATATTATATGCTTTAATTGTTGCCCTAATTGTTGCTAATTGTCGCCTCGCAAGGGCTAACCCTAAGCCAAAACTTTTGCCTTTCATGGTACGAGATTTATCTACTCTGAAAAATGGTTTAAATATTGTATCAAGAAATTGCTCTGGAACACCGGGTCCATGATCGATAATATTAACTATAATGTGATTTTTTTGTTCGACAACATTCACTCTAATATGTTGCTTTGTTGGTGTGTACCTTAACGCATTTCTCAAGACATTTTCCAATGCTTGTCCGGCTGCTCTGTGACTTGAATTAGCAATTAAGGCGTTACTGGGCGCCTGACAAATAATTTCTTTATCCGGAAACTCAAAAATTGCATCATCTATTAGTACATCAAGTAAATCAATTAATTCAACATTTTCTTGTTGCAAATCTGGCTTTTCATTTTCTAGCCAAGCTAAGGTCAACGTATCTTCAACGAGCTTACGAATATGTATTGATTCATGAGAAATTCGCTCAATGTTTTCATTGTAGCTACTCGTTTCTTTGACCACACCTAAAGCAATATCTAATCGAGTTAATGGTGTTCTAAGTTCATGGGAAAGATCAGCAATGAGTTGACGTTGGCTGATAATTTGATCTCCTATGTGTGTTGCCATTTTATCAAAAGCAACAGCTAACTCAGAAAACTCATCATTTCTGTTACCCATAAGTTTTTTTGCTCTAATATCAAAAACCCCTTTGCTAAAGTTCATTGTGGCTAGTTTTAATTGCTTCATGGGCTTTAATATATGTAAATATAAGACAAAAGAAAGTAAGGCTAATAAAATAGCAGGTAATATTATTTGAAAAACTATCTTAGTATGGAGCCAATAAACCCCAGGGCGCATTCTATCAGGGAGCTTGATTAAAAAGCTTACCTGCTTATTTTGAAACGGAATCTCCATCACAGGGTTTTCGTGAAAATATAAATGTATTTTCCACTCGACATTGCGTCCTAATAAATAGCCTTTTTGATAAGTATCATTGAATTGGTTGCCCGCAACTAAACCCACTTGGTATTTAGCCACAGAAATCCAAGTGTTTTCTTGCTTTTGTAAATTAGCTAACCATAACTCTAGTGCTGCAATATCATTGTTAATATAGAGTTGCTCTGCGTTTTTTCCCCAGCCAATTAAGGTGTCTTTATCCTGTTGTGAAATCATACTCATACCATTTTCTGTTTGAGTTGTTAGCAAATTGATCACATAAAATAAGGAGACTACTCCTGTTGCCAATATTAAACAGAACTTCCAAAACAAGGTTTTTTTCATAGAAAACAATACCCTTTTCCATGGCTTGTTTGAAGGCGGTCACCTTGCCAGTTCGCATCGTTAAGTTTGCGCCGAACACGACTTAAGTGCATATCAATACTGCGATCATAAGCGGTCATACTTCGATTTAATACACGTTGATATAAATAGGCTTTACTCAAAACTTCCCCGCGATTTTGCACTAACTCCCATATTAATTTAAATTGAATAGGGGTGAACTCTAATGAGTTATTATCAACAGTCACTGTTTGCGTGCTATTGTTAAGCGTTAAACGCTCTAAATTTATTTCTTTGGCTGATACATCCTTTTGCATGTGTTGGCTACGGCGTAATAACGCTTCAATACGGAGCAATAGCTCATCGGTATTAAATGGTTTTGCGACATAATCATCAGCTCCTTGACTAAATCCTTTTATTTTTTCTTGTTCTGCCCCCTTAGCGGTCACCATAATCACCGGAGTTTGACATGATTTTCTTAATATTTTTAACAATGAAAAACCGTCACGTTCTGGAAGCATTACATCGAGCAGAATTAACTGATGTTGTAAAGAAGCCGCACGTAACAAGCCTTGTTCACCATCAAAGCACTGTTCAACCTGGTAGCCTTTTGATTTTAACAACTCTGTAAGTTGCTTATTAAGCGTATGATCATCTTCAATTAATAAAATGTGAATGCCATGCATAACGTTTTCTCGATAAAATATCAAAGTGTAATCTATTTAAATCAACATAGAAATACAAGAGTCAAAACACCCCGCACTATTAAAAATTCAAGTAAATTAATCACTTGCTTACTAATAAATTATCATTAAAATGCTCGGCTTGAAAAAAAATCAATAAATAAAGGAAATATGATGAAACTTAGCTATATACCACCACTAATCGCCTTAATTGCAACATCAGGTGCTATTGCATCACCAACCGACTATGTAGAGGTTGGTTATAACACATTAAAAATTGATGGAATGAGTGTGATCAAACCCTCTGGTTACGGGGTTGCAATCAATAAAAATTTTGATAGTTTCTACATTACTGCTGGATATCACACAAGCGACGATAGTTTTGAAAATTCAAATTTATATGAGGACGCCTACTACAAGCAAACTGAGAATGAAAAATATACCCTCTCATTTTCCCAAACTGAAATAGGTATAGGTAAGATTTTTAATATTAGTGAAACTTCCACTATTGATATAGTTGGCTCCTACACAAATTTTAAAGTAAAAAATAAAGTAGCTGTTCGCTACAAGTATGAGAGTGTATACGGAGATGTAGATGATTTCTCAAAGGTATATAACGAGAACAGTACGTCTGACTTGTTTACAATAGAGGCTGTTCACAACAAGACTTTTGGTAACGTTACAACTAGATTAGGCCTTGGTTTTGAGAGAATTCAAGATCAAGAAAGTGAAAACAATCTAGTCTACCTAGCTGAGCTCAGCTATGCATTCACAGACAATCTATCTACAAACGTTAAATACAGAAACGCTGACGAATATTATACCCTAGGTGCCTATATTCAATACACTTTCTAATTCTCTGTGATATTCCTACAAAAAGTTAACAAGGATAGTTACTCAAATTTGAAAAAAATAGACCACTGTGTTTAGGCGCTTTTATCAGCGCTACTCCTTGGTAACGCATGGAAAACCTTATCCTTTGGTTAGGGTTTTCTTTTAGTTGCTGAATAGCATCGTTATGCCAAAATACCGCAGACTCTTTATAGCCTATTAGCTAGCACCTCGATGATTAATGGAAAATTTTGCTGACAAAAAAATGATGCTTAAAGCCTGACAAATAAATTTTCTTCCGCTTAATTTTACTCACGACAAACCTATGCCCTTAGGTTATGGCTCCCCTTTAATTTAGAATAAAAACTGTCTTGAGAAAAATATATACTGACTAAAATAATTTAGTGTTGGATTAGTGATGCTACGCCTTAGTTTTCGTCTTAGTTTTATGTTTATGCTGCTCAAAAGTAGCTTTTTGTTTGCTTTTTCTCCCTTTTCGATAACAGGCAATGTTGTTAACGAACAGGGACTTGCTCTAGAAAATGTGTATATTATTGTTAATAACGTTAAAACAAAAACCAACAATCTTGGCCAATTTACATTAAACGTGCCTATTAATGATATCTATCAACTAAAACTGTCGAAGGGGGGGTACTATCGAGCATTACAAACTTTTAGCCACTTCGAGCTACAGCAACAGTCAGCTAAAATAGCAGATATCACTCTTGTGCAGAAAGCTGATAATCGCATTATGTTAGCATTTGGCGGAGATGTCATGATGGGGCGTAGGTACTATAAACCTTATTTTGGTGATGAGGTGTTAATTCATCCTGAAAATAAGCTATCTGACAGTAAATCTATTGTGCGATATATCAAACCGTATATGAGCATTGCTGATTATGCGTTGGTTAATTTGGAGACTCAAATTGCCGATATGAAACCAGCTGAGCGTGCTCCTAAGTCAGTCACTTTTTTCTCTCAGCCTGAAACTTTAGCTGCGCTAGCTTGGGCGGGTGTTGATTATGTGTCATTGGGAAATAATCATACCTATGATTATATGGACTCAGGCTTAGAGTCAACTTTAGCCTATTTAAATGAGAGCGCTTTAGCTTATTCGGGTGCAGGAAAAAATCAAGCATCAGCATTGAAAGCTCACAAAACTACAGTGAATAATACTAATTTAGCCATGCTTGGTTATGTTGGTTGGGAGGGAAGTGGCAATCCAACGCAAACAGCCAATAGTCAACATGGGGGCGCTGCTTACGGCTCTATGGATAATATTTTAACTTCTGTGACTAAACAGGTAACTAAAGACTATGTCACTATTGTGCAATACCATGGCAGCCAAGAGTACGCAAATAACCCTACAGGAGTAACAGAGCAACGGCTAAAATCAGCTCTTGATGCTGGTGCTTCTCTTGCTATTGCCCATCATCCACATGTTGCTCAGGGAATAGAATTATACAATAACAAGTTAATTGCTTACTCCATGGGAAATTTTATTTTTGATCAAAACTTTAGTGCAACACAACATAGTTTGATCCTTTATGTCTGGTTAGATGATGGTAAATTTCATCGAGCAGAAATAGTACCACTTTATGTTAAAGGTTATAAGCCTACGCCAGCAACTGGTATGCATCGATATACTGTGATGAAGCGTTTAACCGAGCTATCTAAGCAACGAAATACCCTTATTTCTCACTCAGGCGGACATGGTGTTATCCGCATAGATGAACAAGCGAACTCAAACCATAAGAGCAATAATAAAACACATTTCGCTATTACTTTTGCTGAAGATGAAAAGGTAACACCTCTTTACCAACTGCCATGGCACCAAAGCCTTAAAGCCGTAATGATGCCAAATAAAGAAAGTAGGTATCGATTAGGCACTAATTTAATTAATGGCAGTGACTTTGAAAGTTTTGCTACATTTAATAGCCCTGAACGAGGTTGGGTATTTGATCGCTTAACAACAAAATTAAATAACTTTGGCGCAAGTGGCCAACGTAGCCTTGGCATTACTCTGCAAAAAAATATTATCAGTACCTTCGGTATGCAAAGCTTCAAACGGGTGTATAACCCAAGCAGTGCTATGACTGTTAAAGGTAAGTTCAGTACAAATAAAGCAGTGAAGATAACATTTTATTGGCAAGGAAGGAAAAAACGACAAAAACTATTTGACGCATTTAATAACGGTAAAAAGCATCATATTGAAACCGTTAATTTAAAGGGGCAATCTGGTTGGCAAAATATTGAAGTTAACTTTAACTCACCACGAGTTGGTTATAAAAGTTATCGTGTCATTGCTGAAATTCAATTGCAAAACGGCGAGAGTAGCTCGTTAAACATTGACGACTTTGCTTTAATTGAATGGCAAAGCGCATACAGCAAAAATCAAATACCTAATCTGTATAATACCTTGAGTCATCAAGCCGCTTATATTGGGGTTGATACACACGTTACTGCGCCGATTATTGTTAAATTTTAGCATGTTTATTATTACTGTTGTCTATGTTCCTAGCCATTGAAAAATTTTTAAATTAGCTTTATTGGTGCAATAAATGAAAGTTATAGAGTCTGATTTACTCGATACATTTAAATCGTTGTTGCAAGAGCAGTGCTTTGGAACTCAACAACAACTCGCACGTGCTTTATCTTTGCGTGGTTTTGAAAATATCACTCAAACTCGAATTTCGCGTTTGCTTCAGAAGGTTGGCGCGATAAAAGTTCGCAATCATCATAATAAAATTGTTTATCGCTTAGCTGAAAAACACTACATTCCAAGAGGACAACAAGCTATTGATTCAGTTGTGCTTGATGTAAAGCACAATAATATTCAAATAATTATTAAAACTGTGATTGGAGCAGCAACGCTTATTGCTAAAATGATTGAGGATATGTGTGAAGATGCTGGTGTTTTAGCTTGTATGGCTAGTGATAATACTATTTTAGTGATTCTAAGTGATGTCAATAAAATAGAGCAAACAAAAGCAAATATTATTGATTACTTAGGTGTGAGTTAAGTGCTTTTTCTGTGCTAAAGTTATCAGCAATATAGGTGTCATTGCTATTATTTTTTAGATGAAAATTAACGAGATAAGATGAATAAAAAAAAGCCCTGCGAGCAGGGCAAGACAAAGTCTTAAAAAAGTTAAGAGAAAGTTATTCTTCACTCCAGATATTTATTCCCCCCCACAGCTTGGCAGATAATGGTTGCATAACCCCTTGATTAAATTCAAAGCCATACATGCGGTCTTTACGAATTAATAGCGGGCCGTCTAAATCTACAAATTTAGCTTTATTGACCAAAAGTCCTAATGGAGCCATGGCCAATGAGCTAGCAACCATACAGCCTAACATTAGCTCAAACCCTTGTGCTTTTGCTTCTTGGGCTAGGAGAGCCGCTTCAGTTAACCCTCCTGTTTTGTCAAGTTTAATGTTGATCACTTGATATCGACCTTTTAGATAATCTAGTTCATTACGGGTATGGCAAGATTCATCGGCACATAATGGTATCGGTGAGTTGAAATGAATGAGCTCCTGATCTTGACCGGCAGGTAAAGGCTGCTCAATTAATACTACGTTAAGCGCTTTAAGCTGCTGACAACACGCTTTAAGGTCGTTAATGCTCCAACCTTCATTCGCGTCGACGATGAACTGGCTACTTGGTGCTGCTTGTTTTATCGCTGTCATCTTTTCTATGATGTCTTGATTGTCCAGCTTCACCTTTACCAGCGGCGGGCTGTTAAGCGCAGTAACGGCTTTTGCCATTTTGTTAGGTGAGTCAATACTTAGTGTTTGTGCGGTAATGCAGGCTTGTGCTGGATCGAGATTAAGTAGTTGTGCTACTGAGGTTTTCGTTTGCTTTGCTTGTAAATCCCACCATGCACAATCGCAAGCATTGCGTGCAGCACCGGCTGGTAGCTTAGCAATATGCTCTGCAATATTATCAGTTGTTAACACTCCACCAGGTAACTTATCAGTTAGTGAGTTAATTTGCTTTGTAACGCTTTCAACAGATTCTTGATAGCGCGCATAAGGCACAGCTTCTGCCCAGCCTGTATTTTCGCCGTCGCTGATTAATACCACAATGACATCAGCCTGCGTTTTTTCTCCTCGTGCAATGCGAAAAACATGCTTTAATGGCAATTGCTGGTTAAAAACCTTCATTGTTAGCGGTAATTGTGATTTCGTTTGTTTGGTTGTTGTCATGATGTTACCTAAACAAGTGTTGCTACTATACAGTCTGTACTGTCACGTAAAGGATCTACGCAAGGAAGCGAGAATTGCTCACTAAGTTGTGCACAAATATGTTGTCCTTCCTCTTTACTAACACTTGAGGTATTTACTGCAATGCCAACTACTTTTACATTTGGATTAGTTAGTTTTGCCGCTTGTAAGTTGAGAGCAATCGTTGTTTCGATGCTAGGAAATTGGCTGTTAGGTAGCCCTCTCATATGAGTACGATTTAAGTCATGGCAAATAACCAAAGCATCGGGTTGAGAGCCATGAAGTAACCCTAAACTAACCCCTGCAAAAGCTGGATGAGAAAGAGAACCTTGTCCTTCAATCACATCCCAATGTGCTTTATTGTTATCAGGTGATAACGACTCAGAGGCACCTGATAAAAAATCTGAAATAACACAATCTATTGCAATACCGCTACCTGCAATGAGAATACCGCATTGGCCAGTAGCTCTAAAATCAACATCAAGATAGTACTTTTTCATTGAGTTAACCAAACTTAGTGAAGTATACATTTTGCCTACAGAACAGTCAGTACCTACGGTAAGTAAACGTTTACCTTGGCGTTTAACTCCTGTCCCAGTAACAAACTCTGCGCTAGGATGGCGAATATCTAAAAGTTGCTGGTTTGTTTGAATCGATTTTTCAACAATTTCCGGAAAATCAGTGAGTTTGTCATGTAAACCACTGACGATATCCATACCGTTATCCATGGCTTCGAAAATATACACTAGCCATTTTTCATCAAGAATACCGCCACTATTAGCAAAGCCTAAAACGAAAGATTTAGCACCATTTTTTGCTGCTGTGGCTATGTCCATTTTAGGGATGCCTGTTGTAACGGTGCAACCTGACACACTGTACTCACCAATACAAAGTTCTGGGCACCAGTCGGCTGCTCCTCTTGCCATTTTTATTGAAAGTTGGTCGGTTGCATCACCGATAAATAATAGGTAAGGAGGAGCAATGTGCATAGTGATATTCCTAAATTAAAAAGTAAGATAACTAAATATTGGTTATCTTGAGCTTAACTCAGTGACTAGGCATTAAAAGTGAGAAGGTTTTTTATGCTCATAACCTAGGGTTATGTTTACCTCTAATTATTTGAAATTCCTGAATTTAAGTAAGGTGTAAATTCATCTATTAACTTGGACTTTGTTCTATTTTCCAGTCGTGCTGCCTTAATATTAAAGGTAAGTGCTGGTTCAAATGATGCGATGGCAACATTGTCGGATAAATTGCCATGTGCGGTAAACCTGTCGACAACACAAACACCTAGCCCTCTTGCCACTAACCGAGAGGCAATAAAGTAAGTTTGTACTTTTATTGAAGATTTAAAACTAATGTCTTCTTTCATAATCCGTGCCCAGAACATATCACCTAACGGACCACTGTCACTGATATCAATAAATTCTGAATCACATACTTGTGTTAATGTCAGTTTTTCTGGACAGTCTGGAAACATTTCTTTTGGGTAAACAATAACAAGCTCAGATTCAGCTATAAATATCGACTCAATACCTGGCATATCCTTAGGTGAAAACAAAATGGCAAGATCACATTTGTGTTCGAGTAACGATTGCATTACAGCATCATTATGAATGGTTTGGATATCGAATGTAACATTAGGAAAATCTTGGTGATAATTTGCTATAACATTCGGAATAGCATCAAAGCCTAACGCCGGTGTTACCCCTAAACTAATACTGCCAAATTCGGATTTTTTAATATTTTGAGCGGTGTTTTTAATCGAACGCATTTGTTGGTATATTTTGTCGACTTCATCGAAGAGCATTTCGGCTTCTTCTGTAGGGATCAGTCTACCTTTAATGCGTTTAAAAAGCTCAAAACCTAGCTGTAACTCAGCGTGCGCAAGCACTTTACTAACGGAAGGTTGTGATACATGCAAAATTTTTGCAGCATTAGTAATTGAGCCAGTGGTATAAATCGCGTGAAAAATTTCTATATGCCGTAAACGCATTATAAACCTCAGTAAAGTTCACTTGTTATAGTGGTTAACCGCCCACAAATGGGAAGCTTAAATACAACTGTATAATTAAGGCGTTGGTGATATCAATAAAAAAAGCACCAACTAAAGGGACAACCAGAAATGCTTGTGGTGAAGGTCCATGTCGAGAAACTAACGATTCCATGTTTGCCACCGCTGTTGGCGTAGCACCTAAACCGAAACCACAATGACCACCAGCGATAATTGCGGCGTTGTAATCTTTTCCCATAATTCTAAAGGTAATGAAGTAGGTAAATAACATTAACATGAGTGTTTGCACTAAGATCATAAATATCATCGGGCCAACTAAGCTAACCAACTCCCAAATTTTAAGAGACATCAATGCCATGGCTAAAAAGATAGATAATGCCATTGTCCCCCATAAATCTACACAGGCAGGACTGACTTTATAAAGCTTACTAAACTCTGTTAAGTTTGTGAACACCACGCCAAAAAGTAATGGGATCAAAAACGCCGGTAAAACCACATCAACAGATTTAAGCTCTTCGTAGCCAACTTGCCCTAATGATATACACAATAAAATAATAAACAGTGTTTCTATCATTTTCTTGGGAGTCACTAAGTCATGATCTTCGGGATCAAAGGTGACCGTATCATCTAGTTCTTCATGATAACTAGCATCTGCTTTAAGGTTGTATTTTGTGATCAAGCGTTTGCTTACTGGGCCGCCGACTAAACCGCCTAAAATTAACCCTAAAGTTGCTGCCGCCATTGCTAATTCAAATACACTGCCTTCCATGCCATATTCATTAATAAATAAGTCAGCATACGTTGCACCATTGCCGTGGCCTCCAGACAGAGTCACTGAACCACCAATAAGTCCCATGAGTGGATCTATTCCTGTTGCCGCAGCCAAAGAAATGCCAACAGCATTTTGTACAAATAAGTAGAGCGTTGCAACACCAAGAAATAGCGCTACTTTGGGGCCACCTTTCACTAATAAAGTGAAACTAGCGCCAAGTCCTACAGTGGTAAAAAACACTGTCATTAACGGGCTTTTAAAGGTCATGTCAAATTGCAAATTAATAGCAAAAAATATGTGTGCAATTGTTGTTAATATTGAAAAGGCAATTCCACCGACTACTGGCTCTGGAATATTATTATTTTTTAAAAATACAACTTTACTATTAAAGTAATACCCTGAAAATAGTATTAATAATGATATCAGCAATGTTTCTATTATTGAAATTTCTATATTCATACAAGCAGTTCACCTTCATTAATTGGGATGTTTTTGCCAGCACGCTTAGATAATGCAGGCAAATCTGATTGTAAAGAGATACTCGCTAGAGCAGCAGTTCAAAAGTTTGTTAGGGTCATAACCAAAGGTTTTATCTATGCTTGTTAGGCTCTTAACTTAACTTTTATTCATGTGTGAAAAGCCAAAAGAGCATAGCGGCTGTCGCGCTACTATGCGTTAAAAAATCCGTGATAAAATTTCAGGGCACGTACTTGGCTATAACTTTAGGTTATGGGGTGTAAATAATCTGTTAATGGTATTGCCCTGAAGAATTGGGCAAGGTGAATATAATAACAACGATCGGTAAACATATACCCGGCATCCTAAAACATAATAACTAAAACTATGACGGTGAGAATGATGAAAGAGAATATTAACAATAAATACAAGTTCAAACATTTAAGCTTATGTGTAATTGCATCATTAGCGGCACAAACAGCTGCTATTCAATATGCTTTTGCTCAAGAGCAAGAAGAAGAGATTGAACGGATTTCCATTATTGGTAGTCATATCAAAAGGGCAACTGATATTGCAACTTTACCTGTTACGTCTATGACGGCAGAAGATATCGCCAATACTGCCGCAGTAACAGGCGATGATTTAATACGTTCTATCCCACAAATGGGCTCAATAAACTTTGGTGAAACAACGGGCTCGGCTAACGTAAATGGTGCACGTGGCGATGTTGGTGGTGTTAATTTACGTGGCTTAGGTCCAAGCAATACCTTAGTACTGCTGAATGGTCGACGCTTAGTGAATCATCCCGGTACGCAATCAGCAAAATTTGGTGGTAGAGTTCCTGTTACTACCGTTAACTCTAATACTTTACCTGTGTCAGGTTTACGTTCATTAGAAGTACTTCGTGACGGAGCTGCTGCTATTTATGGTTCAGATGCCATTGCAGGTGTAGTGAACTATGCACTTGATAGTGATTATGTTGGTCATAAAGTAAGCCTTAAATATGGACAATCTCAAGGTACGCCTTTAGATGAAACAACCTTTAGTTACTTGGGGGGGCTAGAGTTTAATGATGGTCAATCTCACCTTACTGGCTCCATAACCGCCTATAAACGTAATGGCATGATGGCAACTGAACGCCCTTATGCTGCAAGTCATGACAGAAGAGAATATCCAGGTTTACCAGAGGATTTTGTCGGTGATACTCAGTTAGATAACCGAAGTACTGATACGCCATGGGGCGAATTTCAATCTGCAACATTAGGTAAATTCCATCTACAACCCGACTCTTTATCGGGATGCGTTGACTCTCCTTTAACTGTTGAAGGCGTTTGTGTTGATCAAGGCTCTACAGGTCGTGATACTCGCTTTGACCGTGGTACAACCCGTCCTTTATCTTCAGATGCTAACAGACTTAATTTATATACGTACTTTACCCATGAAATTAATGATGATGTGAGCTTTTTCGCTGAGGGGATTTATTATAAAGCAGATCTTTCACGCACTTCAGAGCAAAACCATGGTGGTAGTGCCCATCGTTTTAATATTGCTGCGGATGCTTTTTATAACCCTTTTGGTGAAGATGTTACGGTTTTAAAATACCGCCCTGTCAATATAGGCCCACGACATGTTAACGTTGAAGACAGCAGTTTCCGTATTTTAGCTGGTCTTAAAGGTTATTTTGGGGAGTGGGAATGGGAATCAGCAGCATTTTACAGTCAAGCAAAAACAGACGATAGCGGTGAGCGTGTCGATGTAAATGCCTTTGCCGCAGCTGTTAATAGCACAACACAAGCAGGCGCGTATAATATTTTTGCGGGCGGTGATGTCAATAATCCAAATACTATTGGCGATATACCTATGCTTCCTACATCACAAACAGACGCTTTTACGGCTGTTCAGCACAGAATATCAAGTACAAGCTTAGCCAGTGTTGACTTTAAAGCTAGTAACAGTGAAATATTTGCAGTACCAGCAGGTGATGCTGGTCTAGCTCTTGGTGTTGAATATCGTCATGAAACATTTGAAGATAACCGGGATCCACTTCAAGATGGTACACACCCTTTTGTTGATTACAAAGGCGTTACCAACTTAAGCTCATTATATGGTAGTAGTGCCACACTTGATTCTAAAGCAGATCGTAACGTTGTTTCAGCATATGCTGAATTATTGGTACCTTTGATTGATACAGGTAGCCAGTATGCTGAAGTACAATTAGCGGCGCGTTACGAAGACTACTCTGACGCTGGAAATGCGCTAAAACCTAAAGTAGCATTATTTTGGGAACCTACACAGTGGGTAAGCTTACGTGCATCTTACGCCGGAGGCTTTAGAGCGCCTGGTTTACAACAAACAACTGAAGATGTACTTCCACGTCGTTATAGCGTGAATGACCCTCTAAATAATAATGAGTCATTTGAAATTGTTGAAAACCGCAGTGGTAATGCTGATTTGGTAACTGAAGATGATACCAATATCTCTTGGGGCATTGTTTTACAGCCTAATGATAATTTAACTTTTACGATAGATAGCTGGAAGATTAAACAAGAAAATTTAGTCTCAATTATTGCGACTAGTACCTTGGTTGATTTGGATTATATCTCGCGTGTCGATGGTGGTTCAGGTTTTTCGGGTGTCAATCGTGATGAGAACGGCGAACTTGTAACCATAGACAATAAATATCAAAATGCGGCTAAACAAGAATTAGAAGGTCTTGATTTTAGTTTAGTCTTTGATTTTGACACTGAGGTAGGTAATTTTGAATTTACCGCCAATGCTGCTTACTTAACTAAGTATGACGTGAGTATTGATTCACTTTCAGCGCAAGTGATCGCGGCAGCCGCAACAGGTAACTATCCAAACTTAGATACAGGAACTCCTACTGGTGTAGGTGATCAAATCATGCGCAATGGGAGCCCTGAATGGAAAGCTAGAACGTCGCTTAATTGGAAGCTAAATCAATGGGGTGCCGGTATTTCGGTAAACTATGTTAGTGATTTCTTTGATACCAGCACCAATTACAAAGATGATGCCGGTGAAATGGTTTATCTTCCTGTTGATAGCTTTACTACAATAGACGTCTATACTTCTTATAAGTTTAGTAAAAACAGTGCTCTAGCAGGAATGAAAGTTAGATTAGGTGCTCGAAATATTGGTGATGAAGAACCACCATTAACTGATGATTACTGGCACGGTTATGCGGGTGATTATCACTCAAACCGTGGACGTTATGTTTACTTAAATCTTAGTAAAAGTTTTTAATCAATCTTAACTATTTAAAACAATCATATGGCTTAGCTAATTAACGAGAGATAAGCCATATTTATTTCTATTTCTGTATATAAAGATAACAATATGAAAAATTTATTATGTGCTTGCTCATTATTATTTATGAGTGTTTTGTTAATATCTTGTGCAACAATTACAACTGAACAAAATGATAATGAACAAGCATGTAGTAGCGGCAAAGTTCGCATTACAACTGATTTTTCTACTGCCCGTATGGATGAATGTTTATTGGTGGATGAAAATGAATATTTGATCACCTTAGTGCCTGAGAACACCCCTATTAATTCAAGTCCTTGGTATGCGTTTAAAATACAATCAGACCAAACTACAAATATCACCATCACCATGAAAGTACGTGGTGACAAACACAGATACCCACCTAAAATAAGTATTAATGGCGGAGCTTGGCAATTACAAAAACACCAAATAAAGGGCAATCGCCTTATTATGAAAATTACTGCTTCACCAAAGCCTGTTGTGATAGCAGCACAAGAAATCATTAATAATCAATACTATGTTGATTGGGCTAAAAAACTGAAGGTGAGTGGAAAAATTACCCATAACCTTTTGGGGAACTCTACCCAAGGTCGTCCTATTTATAAAATTGAGCATAGAAATAAAGAGGCTAAAGAATGGTTGGTTATTTTAGGTCGGCAACACCCGCCTGAAGTGACAGGTGCACTGGCACTATTTTCCTTTGTTGAAACCCTTTTATCTACAAGCAAGCTAAGCCAAAATTATCTTAAAAAATACAATATATTAGTTATTCCCAATATTAACCCTGATGGTGTCCATGCCGGTAATTGGCGACATAATGCTAATGGATTAGATTTAAACCGAGATTGGAATCAGTTTTCTCAAGTTGAAACAAGCCTAATAAATAATTATTTACAACAATTAGTTAAGCAGGGAGGTAAGATAAAATTTGCTGTAGATTTTCATTCTACCCATAAGGATATTTTCTACAGTATGCCTGTAGATTATGGTGTTGAAGACCCTTATTTTGTTCGGCATTGGCTAGGAGCGCTTGATTATCTAATGCCAAAGTTTGATGTGGTAATAAAACCTGGCAACAATCCTGGTTTAGGAGTATCAAAACAATATTTTTCAGATCACTATGGTGTACATGCCATTACCTACGAAATGGGTGATAATACAGACCGTATTAAAATAAAACGCATTGCTTTTAATGCAGCTAACTTATTAATGTCGACTATGCTATCAAACGCTAATCATAATAAAGAATAGATTTAAGAATGAAGTGGTTTAATAATCCCTTTATCACGCTAGCAATAGTTTTGTTTGTCATAGCATCATGCACTAATCAAAACCAAGAACAAGAAAAGCAAACTACAGCGGATATTGTTGCCGATATTTTAATCATAAATGGTACGGTTTATACGGGTAAAAGTGCGCAAGGCCAGTCTTTAGATGTGGCGATATGTGGTAAAACTATTTGTGGCTTATATCCTACAGGGCAACACAATATTGATGCTTTCAATATTATTGATGCCAAAAGTAAGGTGGTTAGCCCAGGCTTTATTGATCCACATACTCACACACTAGAAGAGCTATTAAGTTCAGATCAAAATCATAACCTAAACTATTTAACGCAAGGCGTGACAACCGTTGTTAATGGTAATGATGGCGAAGGGCCAGTAGATGTTGCCGCTACAGCAATCGCTTTAGAGGCAAACGGTATTGGTACTAATGTAGGATTACTTGTAGGTCATGGTAGTATTCGTGAGCAAGTGATGGGTCGAGAGCAGCGATTTGCAACAACTCAAGAACTCGCTCAAATGTCGACATTATTAGCCAATGGTATGGAGGCAGGTGCACTGGGGATATCATCTGGACTTTATTATGTGCCTGGTAGCTTTGCAAATACTGAAGAAGTGATCACTTTAGCAAAGGTTGCACGTCAGTATAATGGTATTTACGACACTCATTTACGTGATGAAAGTACCTTCAATATTGGTTTTATTGCAGCTTTAGATGAGGCTATTGATATAGCAGCAAGTGCTGATATACATCTTCATTTAGCACACATCAAGGCACTAGGAGTTGATGTCTGGGGGCAAAGTAAAATAGCTATTGATAAAGTTTTGGCTGCAAAAGAAGCGGGGGTTAGTATTTCTGCAGATCAATATCCATGGCTTGCTTCGGGTACTAAATTGCATAGTGCAGTTATACCAAAATGGGTTATGGCAGATTCAACGAAGGCGTTCTATCAACGCTTAAACGATGAACGCTTAACTGAGAAATTGCACAATGAAATTGCTGAAAATATTCGCCGTCGTGGTGGGCCTGAATCTTTGTTGGTAACCGCATTTAAAGATCAAAACCTAGTGGGTATGAATTTATTGCAGATTGCTAAAAAAAGATCTGTAGATCCCGTCACTGTTGCAATTCAGTTAGTGCAAGAAGGGGATGTACGTGTTGCCTCGTTTAACATGTCGCCAACCGATGTTGAAGCGTTTATGGTGCAATCTTGGGTAGTAACTTCGTCGGATGGCACTAATGGTCACCCCAGAAAATATGCAAGTTTTCCGAAAAAATTCCAAACCTATGTTGCAGGAAACTCTTTATTATCCATTGCAGAGTTTATTCGCCAAAGCTCAAGCCAAACAGCAGAAATATTGGGTATTGAAGAGCGAGGTCAATTGGCTATTGGCTATCAGGCTGATGTGATTGTTTTTGATAGTCGAAATTTCAAGGCTAATGCCGACTTCTCCCATTGGAATAAATATTCCTCAGGAGTTGAGCAAGTTTTTGTCAATGGTCAACAAGTGATTAAAGATGGTGAATACCTCAACATCTTAGCAGGTAAGTTTGTTCGTTAATTTTGTTAAATTATAAAAAATATAAGTATATATAAGTGTTTTAATAAGCATACTTGCTATCAAATAGAGACTATTGAAATGTTCTCCAAACAGGTAAATAACTTTTCTAATCTACATATGAGATATTAGGCACTCATTAATTATAACCTAGAACATAATTTGGTGTTGTCTCATCAACTAGTATTAATATTTCGCTTATTAATGTCGCCTTGCTTGTTTTATTTCTTGGTTTGTTAATCGTATTCATTGTTATTTCAAAGCTCAATTCTTCATTAATGTGTGAGTCATTTTCGTATAGGTGTGAAATATTCATGATTTTGCCCTATGGCCTATTTAGAGTGAACCTATCTTCTCAACCATTTGTTTAAAGAAACAGTAGCAAAGTTTTAGTCGTTCATAGCGAAAAGTTATGCACAGTTCAACTGTTTATCGTATCTATATTTTTTTAAGTGCTAAGTTATTCTAATCTTCAATTAATATATAGCGCTAAGTATTGATAGACTGTCTTATGTGTCTCACTTTTGGTGTTTTTTAATCTAACAACTGATTGTGGTGCTGGGATTTTATTAGATTAAATCTAATTTTTATTCAAATTTTATTTAGGAGCGGGCTTTTTTTTAAAAAGCTTGAGGTATAATCGCTAAACTTATTATGAATAAATATTCTGTATCGATTTTGGTACAGAAACATGTGGAAAATTAAAAAGGTAGTAAAAAGTATGTTTACTCAGTTAAAGCAAGTACCAGCAGATCCTATTTTGGGTTTGTCGGTAAAATATAAAGCGGATAATAACCCGAATAAAATAGATCTTGGTGCTGGCATTTATAAAGATGAAGTAGGAAGAACACCTGTTTTAGCTTGCGTAAAAGCTGCCGAACAATATCGTGTTGAACAGGAAGCAAGTAAAGCTTATTTAGGCTCAGCGGGCTCTGGTTTATTTAATGAAAAAATGACAGAGCTCATGTTGGGCAAAGCGCACAACGTGATTGCTCAAAACCGTATTCGTACTGTGTCTACTCCTGGTGGTACTGGGGCTTTGCGTGTTGCAGGTGAGTTTATTAAAACCTGTACACCCGGTGCTACTATATGGGTAAGTAACCCTACTTGGGCAAATCACCAAGGTATTTTTAAAGCGGCGGGTTTAAGTGTTAAAACCTACCCTTATTATGATTATGAAAATAACTGTTTAGATTTTGATGGTATGCTAGCAGCGTTAAAACAAATACCTAAAGAAGATGCAGTGTTATTACATGCTTGTTGTCATAATCCAAGTGGTATGGACTTAAGTAAAGAGCAATGGCAGCAAGTTGCTGAAGTGGCTAATCATATTGGCTTTATACCCGTGGTTGATATGGCTTATCAAGGCTTTGGTGAAGACTTAGATGCCGATGCTTATGGCTTAAGGTTAATGGCAGACTCTGTTGAACAAATGATTATTTGTAGTTCATGTTCTAAAAATTTTGGTTTATACCGTGAACGTATTGGTGCTTGCTCTATTATTGGCAGCAGTGCTGCTTATGCTGATATTATTAATTCGGTATTACTTGCTGTGGTACGTGTTATTTACTCTATGCCACCAGCTCATGGTGCCGCAATAGTTGAAACTATCTTGAGTTCGCCAACGCTTACAACACAATGGCACAGCGAGTTAGAAGAGATGCGTGATCGTATTAATGGCATGCGTCAGTTATTCGTGGATAAATTAGTTGAAAATGGCGTCACTCGTGACTTTAGTTTTATTACTACACAAAAAGGGATGTTCTCGTTTTTAGGTATTGATAAAGAACAAGTTCAGCGCTTACAAGATGAATTTAGTATTTATATTGTGGGTTCAAGTCGTATCAGTCTTGCCGGTATTTCGCCAACTAATGTTGATTACTTAACGCAATCTATTGCTAAAATACTTTAACCTACAAAACGATTAACTTGCTATAAGCCCACTGCTAGCAATTACTGTGGGCTGTTGTTTCTTTGTATTCAAGCGAATTAGATATTTATACTATTTTTTTGGGGGATACAATGACCCCATCGGTGTCAGCATATAAATAGTCACCATGATTAAATTCAATACCTCCAAAGGATAACTTGAGTCCTCTTTTACCCTGAGTCACAGGAATATATTTTCTTGAGCAAGTCCCTAACGCAAATAATGCCACCGGAATTCCCGTGATTTGGAAGGTGTCTCTAATGTAACCGTTGATAATGATGCCGTTATAATTATTTTGCTGAGCAAATTTCATCAAATTTTCACCAACTACGGCATAATATTCTTGGGCAACATCAACTACCACCACTTTGCCTGAACCGTTTTCGTCTCGCAGTAGTTTAATGAGTTCCGTGTTATTTTTCTCTAATTTTATGGTGATAATTTCACCTTGGCATTTGCTCACACCACCATAATTTTTATAGCCAGTGCCTAATACAGATACCTTGTCACTATGGTCGTCGCAGATATCTGCAGTAAAAAACGTCATAATTAATTCCTGTTCTTTTTTTATATAGGGTATAAGCCAGTATTCTAGCATTAAAGAAGTGTTTTGATAGAAAATTTGGTACTATATATTCACTAAAAGTGAATATATATGTATATACAAGTTCGGGCTTTAAAAAATATGAAAGTAGTAACAGGCGTAGTTGGTAATGATATTCATGTCGTTGCCAACCGATTACTTGAACTCTCTTTAGATGCAAGAGGATATGAAGTGTTTAACCTTGGAGTTAACACCTATTTAGAAGAGTTTTTTGATGCGGTTGTAGAAACGGGAGCCGACGTTTTGATGATATCTTCCCTTAATGGTGAAGCGGAAGGGTGGAGCAGAGAAGTTCAGTTACTTAAAGCTAAATACAAACACTTAGATAACCTTATTATGATGATAGGTGGTAATTTAGTTGTGGGGACGGGAAGCGCAGAAGATATCATCCCCAAATATAAAAATTATGGTTTTGATATTGTGTGTCACCAAGTAGATTTAAATACGGGTTTAGATCAACTAGAAGCCTTTATTGAAGAAAGAGTCGTTAACGATAGTGATATAAAAGAGAGTAATAAATAATGAGTTTGCTGCAGGAAGAAAGAGAAATCATTCTTAGCAATGAATACGTAGATAACTTTGATTTTGACGAAGTTGCTAAGTTTGTAAAAGGTGCCAGTAAAGACTTATTTATATCGCATCATTTTAAACAAAAAAATAAAATGCTAGTGCAACCTCGAGGTGGTTTTCCAACCTATCAAAAGCAGTTTGCCCTTAATGAGTTTTTTGTGAAAGCTAATGTTGATGTGCTTCCCTTGACTATTGACTCAAATACTCGCCTTAATGATTATGCAACAGCAAAAAAAATGCTGCGTTTAAGTGAGGAAAATGATGTGGATATGCTTAACGGTTATCCCTTAGTTAATCACGGTTATAGAACAACCCGTAAAATGATCACACATTTTAATAAGCCAGTGAGTCTAAGGCATGGTACGCCAGACGCTCGGTTACTGATTGAAACGGCCATCGCTTCAGGTATTTTTGAAATTGAAGGCGGACCAATTACTTACCTTTTACCTTACTCAAAAAACTTTCCCTTAGATAAAGCCTTTTTATATTGGAAATATGTTGAGCGTGTTTGCGCTAATTATTCACAACTTAATGAGCCCATTAATCGAGAATCTTTTGGTCCATTAACCGCGACGTTAGTGCCACCAGCAATTACCATTGTTATTCAATTATTAGAAATGTTGCTCTCATTAGAAGAAGGGGTTAAATCTTTCTCGGTGTCTTTTTCACAAACGGGGTCAATGAATCAAGATATAGTCACAGGTGCGGTCATTAAAAAGTTAGCAAAATATTATGCTGAGCAAATTAACTGTGCTGATGCGGCTATACACCTAGTTTATCACCAGTGGATGGGAGCATTTCCAACCAACAAAGACTATGCAGAGCAGTTGATTAACATGTCTACCGTCATTGCTTCAATGGTTGGTGCAGATAAAATCATCACCAAAACCCGAGAAGAAGCCTCAGGTATTCCCACCAAAGAAGCCAATGCTAAAACGGTAGCCAATACCCAATACACCCTAGGTATACTCAATGGCTTGCCTAATATTGTTGATGAAGAAGAAGAAGAAATATTAACATTGCAAGTCAAAGCGATCATGGAAGCTGTATTTAATGACCCTGCAGATACCTTGTGGCGTAAAGTGTTTAATTCGATCAAAAGCGGTGTCATTGATGTGCCATTTTCCCCGCATATTATTAATCATAATAAGATGATCACTATTAGAGATGCCAAGAAAAATATTCGTATTATAAAAAGAGGTAATGTGCCTATACCGGATCGCTGCTATGCCTATGACAAGGCGCAATGTGATTTAACCAAAGATACTACCAGTATTGTTAACGATATTATTCACGATATAGGAATTATGCAATGAGCAGTGCCGCAATTGAAACTAACCAAGATAGTAACAACCGTGATGAAAAGTTGCTTATTGACGTGGGTAGTACTTACTTCAAACTCAGCACAGATGATAATTTAGAGCAGCACTTTAGAGACTTTAATAAAGATATTTTAGATGATTTGATGCAAAAGTGTGGTGATACTATTGCAGGTTTTGCTAAAAAAGATGTACATATTTGTTCATCAGCTAATGGTGGTTTAACGACATTGATTGTGGGTATTAGTCATACGTTTTCACTCAAGTATGCCACTAACATTGCGTTTAATTCTGGTATAAATATTATCGATACTGTGCTTTATCAAGATATTGAAGACTACTCTATACCAAGTGATTTAATTGATGTTGTGATTATTGTTGGTGGTATTAACTCAAATGGTGGTGTTTTTTCATCACGGTTATATGACTATTTAGCGCAATTGCATTATTCAAATATTGTTTTTGTGGGTAATGAAATCGATGCGCCAACAGTAGAAGAGAATATTGATCACGTAGTGATATTGCCAAACATTATTGATAACAGATTACATATAGTTGAAGATCATTTAAGCGACTATCTTACTCATCTCTATCAACAAGATATTGAAGGCAAAGAGGATGTAAAAAACTTGTATAACATCACTTCTAATCAAATATATCCCACACCTTATATTGTGAATAAAACACTGCCGTTAATTGATGCTAAATTCTCTGTGGTTAATCCTTTTATATTATTGGATATTGGCGGGGCAACTACTGATATTCATTACTCAAAAGATTTAGTGGATGATAATTTGGTTTCAGAAAATGAATACGACAGGTTGGTGTTTAAAAAATTAGGTGTTTATAAATCTAAACAGTCGCTAATTTTTGCCGCAAAAAATAATGAATTTGTTTATGAGTTGTTAATGCATTTAAAAGTGACAGAAAATATTTTTGAAGAGCAAAGCAAAAAAGCAACAAAAATACTGATGCAGCTCGCTATCTTTTTGGTTTTATGCAAAATTTCACACTATAGAAAAGCCTATATCAATATAAAGTTACTTTCTCTTAATTCTATTGTTTTAACGGGAGGAATAACAAAAGTATTAATCCGTGAAGAAATAGAAGATATTATTTCATTTTTTTATAAAAAAATTCTTAATTCAGAGCATAACCCCGTAACGGTTCTTGATAGTCATTATGATATTTGGACACTTGAGGCTGCCAGCCTGAAAGAAAGAGGAAAAAAATTATGTCAATAAACTGTATAAGAACACTACTTGAAGATGCAGTTGCGGCTCATAGTGAGAAAACTGCACTTGTTTATAATGAAAAAAGTATCACTTACCAAGCGTTATTTACCAAAGTAAACCAAGTAGCTTGTTACTTAAGTGAGTTAGATTTACCTAAAGATTCTCGCGTTGGTATATATTCAACTAAAGGCATTGAGCAAGTGATTGCGGTGCTAGCTATTTTGTCGACAGATTACATTTTAGTGCCATTAACCACTTTGTTAAAACCTGAGCAAGTGGAATATATTATTAATGACTGTGATATTCAATGTATCATCACAGATAAAGTGAAACTTGAAAGCGTTGAAGAAATTGACTTTGCCGGCCATGTTATTTCTTATGAAACCGCAGGCAACGATATGGCGTCATTTGAAGAGATTTTTAAATACTATAATAAGTCTTATCAGTGTGATATTAATGGCCACAACAACGCGCTAATCACCTACTCTTTTGGTGTTTCTGGAAATCCTAAAGGTATAGTGATTTCACACCGAAATTTAATTGACTCTGCTCGTGTGGTTTCTCAGTACTTGAAATTAAGTCATGATGATATTATTTCTGGCGTTCTTATCTTTAATCTTGATTACGGCTTGAATCAAATATTTTGTACTTTGTATAAAAAAGCAACCCTAGCCTTACACCGCTTTATTCTGCCGGAAGATTACTTTAACCATATTATCAACGATAGAGTGACTGTTTTACCTTTAATGCCAGTAAATCTGTCACAAATGTTTGATGGTAGTGTTCAGCGAATTCCTACTGCTGAATTGTTTTCAGCAGTTAAGATTATTACCTCATCAGGTGGTAATGTCACCGCTAAAATGATCAAAGATTGTAAAAACACTTTTACTCAGGCTGATTTTTTTTCAATGCACGGCTTAACAGAAGCTTTTCGTTCTACTTACCTTGATCCTGCACAGGCGCAAATTAGACCTGACTCAATAGGTAAAGCCATTCCCGATGTTGAGCTTTATATTATCAATGAAGACGGCAAAGAATGTGGCATTCGGGAAGTGGGTGAACTCATTCATCGTGGAGGTTATATTTACCGAGGTTTTTGGAATGCACCAGAGCAAAATGCCCAACGATTTAAATCCGTACAAATTTTAAAAGATGTTGTTAATTTAGATGGTCAGTTAACCGATGAAATTGTTGTGGCTACTGGAGACTATGTTTATAAAGATGAAGAAGGCTACCTTTACTTCGTTTCAAGGCAAGATGATATGATCAAAACAAGAGGCTTTAGAGTCTCACCTTTTGAAGTTGAATCTGTGGTTGCAAAGAATATTCCTCATGTAGAACAGTGTGCTGTTTTTGGTTTAGAAAACGATATGATTGAAGAAGAGATCGTTTTAGTTTATTCAGCCGCGAATGAAATAACAGACAATGAAATTTTATTCGAGCTGAAAAAACACTTAGCATCTTACATGCTTCCTAGCTTAATCGTTTATAAGAAGTCACTACCACTGGTGCAAAGTGATAAAAACCTTGTTAACAAAGACGAGCTAAAACGCGAGTTGTCTAAAAGATAACGTCACTGCTATTTGTCGATTGACAATAGCCCAAAAGAGGATGAATAGGTAACTATTCATCCTCTTTTTGCTTTTAATAACTCTATAATTTCCTCCTCCATCAAAGGGTCGCTTTCCCGTATTATTTAGTGTTGTAAAGAATTTAATACATAAATTGGTCAGTAGTTATCAGGCATTTCTAGTTATTGAAGATTTTCTACCCGTTTTTTTCGTACATTTACATTTACATTGTCATTTTAGCTTCTATCTTGACTGGTCTTTCGCTTAGCTAAAATCCTCTAGATAATGAAGTGATGACATATAAATAGTAACTAGCACTTATCGAAGAGAATAAGGGCTAGTTACCCGCAAAAAAAGAGAATGATAAATGAGTGATGTAACTGCTGTAGCAAAAAATCCATTAAAACTATGTGGAATTGAATTTACTGAGTACGCGAGCCCAGACTCTGACTTTATGGAAAAGGCTTTTTATGGATTTGGTTTTTCAAAAACGAAAAAGTTTAAAGGTCGTGATATTGATTACTTTAATCAAAATGATATTCACTTTTTATTAAATAGAGAAACAAAAGGTTTCTCTAAAGAATTTGCTAAAAACCATGGTCCTGCCATTTGCTCTATGGGTTGGCGCGTTGAAGATGCTAACTTTGCTTTTGAAGAAGCGGTTAAGCGTGGCGCAAAATCAGCTGAAAATGAAGAAAATAAATTACCTTACCCTGCTATTTTTGGTATTGGTGATAGCTTGATTTATTTTATTGATAACTTTGCTTCTGATGAAGGAAGTGTAGGGACAAATAAAGGGCTTATTTATGAGGCTGACTTTGAAGGCCATGAACAGCCTGTTACCGTTGAAGACAAAGGCTTTTTAGCCGTTGATCATCTCACCAATAATGTTTACCAAGGCACGATGCAAAAGTGGGCTGATTTTTATAAGCAAGTTTTTGGTTTTACCGAGGTTCGCTATTTTGATATTAAAGGCATTAAAACCGCTTTGATTTCTTATGCATTACAATCGCCTTGTGGCAAGTTCTGTATTCCAATTAATGAAGGCAAAGGTAGTAAAGATAATCAAATTGACGAATACCTAGATGAATATAATGGTCCAGGCGTTCAGCATTTAGCGTTTTTAACCGATGACTTGGTTGACTCACTAGATAAACTTGATCGCTCTGTTGTTGATACTTTGCATATTGTGCCAGAGTATTATGATGAAATATTTACACGTGTTCCTTGGGTTAAAGAAGACAAAGAAAAGATCAAAGCGCATCAAATTTTAGTAGACAGCCAAGCAGATAATTCTTATTTACTGCAAATATTTACCAAAAACTTGTTTGGTCCTATTTTTATTGAAATGATCCAACGCGTCAATGATCAGGGATTTGGTGAAGGAAATTTTTCAACGTTATTTAAGTCGATTGAGTTAAATCAAATGGAACGAGGCGTTATTTAAATAATCGCATACAAAGTAAGTTAAACAGTGACGAGTCGCGAAAAATCTTTCGTAGCTCGTCCATTTTTTCGGTGCTGTTACTTATTTCCACTAACAGACACATTTAAATCTTTTAAAATACCGTCTTTTAAGTTGTACACTAAACCATGTACAGTAACATTTTGCTCAGCAAGCCAAGCATTGCGCAATACTGTGGTATGACAAACATTAGCGACTTGCTCGATAACATTTAATTCACATAATAAGTTTACACGCTCAGCTTCATCACTGACGGCATCTAGCTTTTGTTGGTTAAAGCGGTAAACATCTTGAATATGCCGTAGCCAGTTATCAATAAAACCATTACTTTCATCATGAAATGCAGCATTAACACCGCCGCAGCCATAATGACCACAGACTATAATATCTTTGACTTTTAACACTTCAACGGCGTATTGAATGACAGATAAACAGTTAAGATCAGAATGAATAACTTGATTGGCAATATTGCGGTGTACAAATACTTCACCTGGTTGCATACCCAGCAGTTCATTAGCGGGTACGCGAGAGTCTGAGCAGCCAATCCATAGGTATTGAGGTGTTTGTTGCTCAGATAGGCTTTGAAAGAACTCTGGTTTTTCTTCGGTTACTTTTCCTGCCCACTTTTTATTGTTTTCAAATAAATGCTTTATTGTACTCATATTTTTACCTATGCAAATTGGTTATTACAGTGCTAAAAAACTAGATGCTGACATTTTATGTCATGATACCAATTAGTCAAAGTAAAATATGGTATTACCAGTAAATTCGCTATAATAATAAAAAACGATTAGTCGGTGTCATTATGGCAAGTGCAGCAGCAGTTCATATTTTAGTTAAAACACAGAAGGAAGCGTTAGCAATCAAAGCAAAATTATCCCAAGGCGGTAATTTTGCTCAGTTAGCAAAAAGGCACTCTATTTGCCCTTCAAAGAAAAAAGGCGGCGATTTAGGGGAGTTTCGTCGAGGTCAAATGGTAAGAGCATTTGATGATGTAGTATTTAAAAAAGAACTGTTAACCGTGCATGGACCAATTAAAACGAAGTTTGGCTATCACTTAATTAAAACCTTATATCGTAGTTAAGCAGTGTCCTGGTTTATTGAGTTAATCTTTTTTATCTAAAGCTTGATTTCGCTCTTTGATCTTTTTAAGCTGCTCATCGGATAAATTGAACTTTTTGGCTGATTTTTTAATGAGTAAAATACCGCCTAAAATTAACCCTAATGCTAATAAGATAATAATAATTGCACTGATAGACATAATATACTCATTGATTGATTTTTTTAATAATAATAGCTAAATTACCAGTTGGCGAACAACTTATTGTATCACTTTATAAAAGTTAGCAGGATATTGAACTACTGTTTTGGAGAGTATTATGAATAACCGTTTAAACATTAAGCTTATTATACCAACATTACTTGTTGGCGTTGTATTTATGCTAATTGTATTGATTTCTCCTGATAATTTAAGTAAATATAGTGTGCTGGGTATTATTTTTCTATTAGTGCTGTTGCAAGTTATTGCAAGTTATTTATTTTCATCTAAGTTAATAGTGCAGCGCATAGTCGCTTTTAAACATTATCTCGATGTTGTGGTAAGTGCCGAGAAAGCACCTTCTGAACCGTTAAAAGACACTAATCAAGATGAGCTAGCTGAAGTTATCAATGGTTTTAGTGCTTTTATTGTTGACCTATCAACAGTGATTAGTAAAATTCGCGGTGAATCGCAATCTTTAAGTCAGGGGTCAAATTTACTTGCTACGCAGATGCAAGAATCCGTAAATTCAGTTAATGAATCTGTCAACCAAGTTGAAAAAATCGCGCAATCAATAGAAGAGGTTGCTAATACTACTGCACAATTATCTGACAGTGCGGTGCAAGTTAGTGAAACAACCAGTGTGGTGTTGACCACCTTATCCCAAGGGGTTGATTCATCCAATACCAGTAAAAATACAATAACTTCTTTTGCTAGCGAAGTTGACAGCATGGCGAGTGACTTAGAGTTATTACGAGAAGAAAGTGCCCGTATTGGTTCTGTACTAGATGTTATACGTGCTATTGCTGAGCAAACAAACTTATTGGCTTTAAATGCGGCTATAGAAGCTGCTCGTGCAGGTGAGCAAGGCCGAGGTTTTGCTGTCGTAGCAGATGAAGTCAGAGCTTTAGCTCATAGAACTCAAGAAGCTACTGTGGAAATTCAGTCTATGGTTGAAGGACTACAAAGTAAAACAAGTAATGCGGTAGCAACAGTATCAAGAGGTCAAGGGCTTTCTCAAACAAGTTTATCTCAATCGGCTGAGGTTGTGTTAGCATTTGAGCAAATAGGGCAAGCATTTCAAGAAGTTGATAAATTAACCACACAAATAGCAAGTGGTACTCAAGGACAACAAAGCGCAACAGATTCCATTAATGACAATATGATGTCTGTCGTTTCGTTAAGCAGAGAGTTAAATGAGAGCTTAACTGAGGTTGCTGATCACGCCGAGCAACAACAAAAAACCTCAGCAGAAGTTGATGTAATCTTAAATCGGATTTGTGTCTAATACTCTATTGATTAAAAAATTCACTGTGGTCTGTGGCTTTTAAGTTTTAGTCTCTTGGTGTCGTTGTTTAGTCAATGCTTGTAATTGCTTAGACTGCTCATGTAGGCTAGTGCGCACTAATACTTCTCTATCATCTTCACGGATAAAATGGAAAATAGCTTTGTGATGATAATGCTCACCTTTAGGGGTTATTTCAATGATTTCTCCATAGCAATACACGGCGCAATTTTCTGCTAAAAGGAATATTTTCATTTCTAAGAATTGGCCAATGTCAAAAATGTTACTAGCCAAGAATGACAAGCCACCACCACCAAATTCTACACCTTGGAATCTATTTTGCTCTTCATCTTGCTGGCTTAAAATATAACCCATCAGTAAATTTATTTTTTCGCTTTGATGATTTAGAAATTCTACTAATTGACTGGCTACCCCTGATAAGGATTGTAGCGGTCTGAGTGCGGATTGATCTATCGTGGAAATATCATTAGCCATTTTAAAAGGTGTTGGCATGCAAGCAATAAAATGCTCATAACTTTGGCTGTTTTTTTCATCAATGGGTAATATATTAATACTAAACTTACTTTTGATTGAAAAAAATTCATGATATTTGATGAGCTTTTGTTCTATGGTTTCGTTATTTGTATTCATTTTTGTCTTGGTCTTTTTTAGAAATTAAAGGTGCTAATATAAAAAGTTATTTAATAACAAAGTTATAGCAGATATTCTATTGTTTAAGTACTTTTTGTTACGGTATTTTTTACTTTAAACAGTGAACAATAGCGTTAAAATGTTTTAGCCTGTGTTAAGCTTGTCATTATCATAACGAAGAAAGTTTTTAATAATAATATCAAATGTTTCAACCTGTTAGTTTATTTATTGGTTTACGCTATAGCCGCAGCAAAAGCCGTACTGGTTTTATTTCTTTTATAACCTTTTTCTCCACAGTGGGGATTTTAATGGGGGTTGCCTCGCTGATCACTGTTGTTTCGGTGATGAACGGTTTTGAAGGTGAACTCAAAAAGCGTGTCTTAGGCATTATACCTCATGTGTTAGTGAGTAATAATGATATTAGCCATCAAGGGCAATTGGCGAATTGGCAAAAATTAAGACAATACTTGCTAAAACAGGAGCATATTCAACAAGTCACACCTCTGCTCTCCAGTGAGGCGTTAATACAATCGCAAAAAAATTTGCAAGGCGTTTTATTACAAGGGGTAATACCTGAATTTGAGCAACAAAATATTATTAGTGCAAATATGATCTCAGGAACTTTCTCATCATTATCAGCTCACGCCTATTCCATGGTCATTGGCCGCTCATTAGCCAATAAGTTACATGTGTCAATGCAAGATACCGTTCGCTTGGTATTACCGAACAAAACTATTTTTACTCCTATGGGGCGCATTCCTGTGCAGCGAACATTCACGATAACAGGCATTTTTGATGTTGGCTCACAAGTTGATGATGCTATGGTGTATGTACACAGTAAGTATGGCGCTAAATTATTAAGACATAAAGGTGATGGTGTTGAACAGTTACGTTTGTATTTAGATGATGCTTTTAATGCCGAGAAAGTCGTTACTCAATTAAGCGCTACTGATACCGCTTTAGCTCAGAAGATAAGACTTACTACCTGGAATGATAGTCAAGGTGCGCTGTTTTTAGCAGTGAGTATGGAAAAAAAAATGATGTGGTTAATGCTCAGTTTAATTGTTGCCGTTGCCGCATTTAATATCGTTTCAGCGTTAGTGATGGTCGTTGTTGAGAAACAAGCAGAAATTGGAATATTGCAAACACTTGGTTTATCAAAAGCAGGCGTTGTAAAAATATTTATCACCCAAGGTATGGTAAACGGTTTGTGGGGAGTTGGTTTAGGCAGCGCCTTTGGCATATTGTTAAGCCAATACTTAAATGACATTTTAGCGTTCTTTGGTGTGAATATTTTTGGCGCAGGTTATGCCATGCAGCAGCTTCCCATTCAATTAGAAATTAATAATGTGGTCCTTATTGCAATGTCCGCTTTGGCAATGAGTTTTGTTGCTACCTTATATCCTGCTTTTCAAGCATCAAACACTCAACCGGCAGAGGTTTTACGAAATGAGTAATGTATTAGAGTGCAAACAATTATCTAAATCATACTTGCAAGGGAAATTAGAAACGCCTGTGTTAGATAAGCTTGAACTGAGTGTTGTTAAAGGCGAGTTACTTGCCATTGTCGGTAGTTCTGGCTGTGGTAAAAGTACCTTTTTACACCTTGCTGGTGCACTAGATTTACCGAGTTCGGGTGAAGTATTAATAAATAACACAAATATACTAACCTTATCTGATAAACAAAGAGCGTCTTTTAGAAATCAACATATTGGTTTTATTTATCAGTTTCATCATTTAATGATGGAGTTTACCGCACTTGAAAATGTTGCCATGCCACTCATGATTCGCGGCGATAGCCCTAAAAGAGCAATGCAAGCCGCGACAGAAGTTTTAGCCCAAGTTGGGCTAGCACATCGTAGCCAGCACAGACCTAGTGAGCTTTCAGGAGGCGAGCGTCAGCGTACTGCTATTGCACGAGCTTTAGTGACTAAGCCTGCATTGATTTTAGCTGACGAACCAACGGGGAATTTAGACAGCGATACCGCAGAGCAAATATATCAATTAATCAGGGAGCTAAATCAAAGTGAACAAACCAGTTTTGTGATTGTTACCCATGATTTAACCTTAGCTAAACGCATGGACAGACAATTAAGGTTAGATCATGGAAAGTTATCAACCTTTGAGCAAGCCTATCATGTTTAAGCCTTTGAGTATTTTTCTCGCACTACGCTATGTGCGAAGTCGTCATGGTAACGGGTTTTCTAGCTTTATTTCTGCTTCATCAACCCTTGGTATTGCGTTAGGAACTTTAGTGCTCATTGTTGCCTTAAGCGCTATGAATGGTTTTGAGCGTGAACTGGCACAAAAACTGTTATCTATTGTGCCTCATGCAGAGCTCATTTCGGTGGACAAGCCAATTCAAAACTGGCCTGATAGCATTAAGAAAATTCAACGTAATCCAGAAATTATCAGCGCTGCTCCAGTGATCAATTTAACCGGTATGATGCAATATAAAACACAATTAAAAGCATTAGAAATTCGAGGGGTAGAGCCTAATTTAGAAACACAGGTTTCAGATATTGATGATTATATTATTGCTGGTAGCTGGCAAGCATTAATTACCAACGACTCTCAACAAGAAAAGCTTGGAATTGTAATTGGTGCCGGTATTGCTCAAAAACTAGGGGTAACACTTGGTGACAGTGTGCAATTATTATTACCGTCAACAAATCACTCATCACCACAAAAAAATAATCAAAATATTTTTTCTGCACCGCTCACGCGCCATGTCAAAATTGTTGGTATTTTCAAGTTTGGTGGTACGATTGATGAAACACTTGCCTATATTTCATTAACACAAGCGGCACAAATTAAAGGCTATCAGCCAGGAGAAACCCAAGGGATCCGCTTAAAATTAAATGAGGTGTTTTCAGCACCGCAAGTAGTTAGGGAGGTTGCCTATCATTTTAATCACTATGTTTACATCATGGATTGGACTCGCACTCAAGGGCATTTATTTAATGATATTCAACTCGTAAGAATGGTCATGTTTGTTGTACTGGTGTTGGTTATTGCGGTGGCTAGTTTTAATATTGTTTCGACCTTGATCATGGCCGTTAATGAAAAGAAAGGGGATATCGCCATTCTAAAAACTATGGGAGCCCCAGCAAAAATAATTATGTTAACGTTTATTTTTCAAGGTTTAGTTAACGGTATTTTAGGTAGTGTTATCGGTGGAGTTCTGGGTGTACTTCTAGCCGCTAATCTTGCTGAAATAACCTTGTTTATTGAAAAGTCGTTGTCAATGAAGGTGCTTTCAGCTGATGTTTATTTTATTGATCACATACCTAGCGAACTGAATATGATTGATGTTTATATCACCGTAGCTACGGCGCTTATAATGTCTTTGTTAGCGACTATTTATCCGGCATGGCGCGCGACTAAAATTGAACCGGCGCAAGTACTCGGGCAATTATAATCTTATAGTAAACCGATTAAATTATTGCCTTTTTTAACGTTTTTTTACTGAGAAAGAACAAAAAAATGATAAAAAAAAGCCCGCAAAATTTGCGGGCCAACTTAAATACCAAGTTGATAGAAGGAAGTCTTTTTCAAAGAGAAAGTTCCAAGAAACATGTCAGAAAGAAAAGATAACAATAGTATCTAATCAAAATTTTCTGGTTAACTACATTCAGTTCAAAGAGTGTATTATTACGCTAGCAATACGGGCTTAACCAGAAAACAACATAATTTTACTCATCGTACATCCGTTTAACAAACTAAAAAAAATACCCGTTCGCATTAGAAAAACTAATGCAAAATCTTAAGGGCGGCTTTGTGATGCTCTTGGGTGTTTTTATGCAAAAAAAATTGGCTTTTACCCATGTTTTTTTTAGTTTTGTGAATAGTTATTTTGTGAGCGTCTGGTAATTGACACCTAAAGCTACTTACTCATTTAAAGTACTCCTGTTTTATGTGTAAACTATGTGCTTTGTGTGAAGTTAGCGATTATTTTTACTTAACATAACGCGATAGACTGATGTTTTTTGATAAAATCAGGATAATAGGTTTCGGTCCAATCTGAACTTTCGCGTCGAAATTCAGTAACACTCAAGTAAACTATACCCTGTTCAAAACCATGTTCCATGGCAAGAGAGGCTCGACATCATTAGGTGATACGGCTAGATGGTCTAAACAATGAAGAATGTAATCAAACGGGGTTAATCCATTAGCCTTCGCTGTTTCGATGATGCTATAGAGTATTGCACTGGCATTGGCACCACTTGTGGCATTGCTGAATAGCCAATTCTTTCTGCCAATAACAAAGGGCTTTATGGCACGCTCTGCTCGGTTGTTATCGATGGCTAGGTTGCCATCATCGACATAGCGCACCAGTTTGTGCCATTGATTCAGACTGTAGCCAAGTGCTTTACCCAACGCGGTTTTCGGGGGTACGTGAAGTACGGATTTATCCAGCCAAGCTTTGTATTGGTTGAGCAGGGGAAGTGATTCGGCTTGCCTGACCTGATATTTCTGCTGTGCGGATTTTCCTTTGAGACGTGTTTCAATCCGGTAGAGCTTCTGGATGTGAGGTGGTTCAACAAATAACGTCATGCTGACAAACCATTAAGCAAGGTGATTAGGTAATTTGCCGATGTTTCTGTTGGCAGCGTTAACCTGGCGGCTGAGAGTTCGAGCACAATAGGTTGCTTAACATCTCGATGTACTTTTGTCGAGGTATTTTCCGTCACCGTTGTACTAACGAATGCTGAAGTCGAGGCAGTGACTACGCTTTGTTTTTGTCGCTGAGTGTAAAAACCACTGGTTGAAATATTATGCTGACGACAAAATGCTGAAATGGTTAAACCGCTTTTCTGTTGCTCTGCCAGTATC